>JBNJGO010000006.1:0-37838 GCA_051819745.1 Nanobdellota archaeon
ATTTTTATAAGTTCTTTTCTTAATTGGTCGTCTATTTCTTTCATTATTTATCTCCAAAAAAGAAATTATGGGAATTTTTTTTAATATTTTTTTGATGGTTTGCTATATTCTCCGTATTCGTCAAAAATGGATTTCAATTTTGTATTATTTATATTGAAGAAAAAAAGCATGATTCTATTCTTACCTATCACTTCGAGGATTTTTTTGTCGTTGTTTTTGTAATACGAAAATGAATCATCTATTTTGGTACTGTCGATTAGATTACCTGAAGGCTCATAAAAGTCAGGAATTTGAATGTCGAGTTTAGTAAGTATTTCTGTTAAAAATTTATAGTATTGGGTGTTTTTTTCTATAATGTAACAGGTGAATTCATTTCGATTACTTATTGCTTTAATTTGTATTTTTTTCATTATTTTTTACCTCAAAGTAAAAAGAAAAAAAATTATTTTTTAAATAAATCTATTTGATGGGATGGTCCTAAAGCATTCTGGCTAAAATTACTGCTAGCACCGTAAATGTCGTAATTTAAGTGTGGTCCGCTCCCACCATGTCCGCTTAAATCTACTCTTTCAACAAGAGGACCATATCTGTTTGTAAATTGTCCTGGTTGGTCCATTGGTGCAGGTCCATTCATTGGAAGCGGTCCAGATCCCCCTGGTGGTTTCATTGGTCCTGAATGCATGTGTGAAAGACCGCTTGTGTATACATTTAGTGTTTGATATGCTCTGTCTTCTTGTCCCTTTCTTGGAACAGAACTTATCATTTGCTCTAAAACTTGACTTGTCGTTTTATCCCCTGAATTTTTTTTTGTATTAGTTAATTAACTAATATATTATGTCCTTGCTATAGGTGTTTATATGTTTTTTGTTGATTTTTTCGTAAGATTTTTTGAAATTTTAAAATACTATTATAAACTATATAAGAACATTGATTTTTTTTAGCTTTAATCTTCTTTCAATTCTTCTTGAAGACTATTAAAAACATCCTCTATAGATATTTTTTTGTCCTTTGCATTTTTATACTTTGGATCGTTTACTCCTTGTCTAAAATATGTGTGGGATTCCTGGTCTATATATATCAAGAAATCTTTATACATTTCTAAAGTTTTTATTAAATTTAATTTTTTTAAGACTTTTGTTCGTGTTCCTTCAGTATCATATTTTTCAATAATTAAGCAATCCTCATCAGATTCTATTCCAAATAATCCAGATAAAAAATATTTATTTTTTGGAACCTTATCTAATTCTAAAGCTTGAATATAAAACATCTCATAAATATATGTACTGAAAGATTTATTATAGTGAATTGCTTTATTTAGATTTTTTAAAACAACATCATCAGTTATTTCTTTATTAAAAAAAGAAATAATAAGCTCATTAAGAGCTTGTTTAATTGAATTCAATAATTTATCTTCCATCTTATTCACTTATTGAACAAATCAATGTTGTGCGCTGGACCTAACCCTTTGTAACCATCCATCGATTTATTACTTGAGCCCCCTGTGATTATATCTTTTGACCCACCAAAATTATTTAATTGATTCATATCATTTATATTCTGATTCAAATGAGGTGAAGTATTATCATGTCCACTCAAATCATATCTTTCAGTGAGATTATATCGGTCTAGATTTTGATTTCCAGTCATTTCTCCTAAATTATGATCTTGTTGTATATTATTTTGGCTCCCGTGCATGAAATTACTATTGCTACCAATAGGTTTCATTGGTCCTGAATGCATGTGTGAAAGACCGCTTGTGTATACATTTAGTGTTTGATATGCTCTGTCTTCTTGTCCCTTTCTTGGAACAGAACTTATCATTTGCTCTAAAACTTGACTTGTCGTTTTATCCCCTGAATTTTTTTTTGTATTAGTTAATTAACTAATATATTATGTCCTTGCTATAGGTGTTTATATGTTTTTTGTTGATTTTTTCGTAAGATTTTTTGAAATTTTAAAATACTATTATAAACTATAAGTGAAAATTGATTTTTTCAGATGTAGTTGTTGTGTGTTTAGTCGCTGATGTTGTATTCTAGTTTGTCGAGCAGGTAGTATGTTTTTGACCGCTCGCTAGAGTCTGCAAAGAACTTTTTCCCATTTTTGTTCCGGAAATATAAGGTGGTTACAATGGTTTTTTTTAGGTGATTGTGAGTCATTGCTTTGCGTTTTTTATCACATTCACATAACAGTTTTTTTTGTTGACAGTAAAGTAGACTACTTCACTCAAAACCTTTAGAATTGCGAGCGATAATCCGCTCAATCCTTGTCACAACACTATCAACAATATCTTTAGAATCCCCTTCGATGTTCAACCGGACAAGGTCCTCAGTATTGCTCTTTCGAAGATTGAAAAAGAACTTTTTAGCATACACACTCACACCATCGATAAGTCGAACTTCACTTTCCTCGGAAAACGATTCCTTAACAGCAGATAACACCTCATCTTTTTTTGAAACAGTAAAATTCATCTCGCTGGGAGCATATCCTTTTTTCAAAATAGGATTAACCATGTCATCAAGCGAAATCCCCGTACTATCAATCATCTCAAGCACTTTAACAACCGCCATCAACGAAGAATCAGTATAATGAAGTCCTCGAAAAATATAATGACCTGACTTCTCACCAGCAAGAACACTTTTTTTCTCAACAGCCAATTTCTTGAGATGAGGATTGCCTGCTGGAGACACAACCACATTAACACCGTGCGTTTTCAAATAAGAAATAACTTTTCGAGATGTTCTCACATCAACAACAACACTATCTCCTCGTTCAGCCATAAAGGAGCCAAGAAGACCAGTGATAATATCTGGGGGAATCATGCGACCATCAGATAAGAAAAAAACAGCCCTGTCAGCATCGCCATCAAAACCAACTCCAAAATCAAACATTCCATTCTGAAGCGTTTTCTTGAGCGTTGTCATCTGATCCTCTTGAATAGGATTTGCAATGTGATATGGCATTGAACCATCAATAGTATCATACAATCCTGTAACACTCACTTCAGAACCATACATTTTCTTGAGAGCATCAACTTCAACACAACCCATGGCGTTAGCACAATCAACTGCAATAGAATAATTTTTTTTAAGGGCTTTGTGAAGTCGAGAAAACATTCGCTGATACTGTATCGAAATATTCTTTTTTACAACACTACCTTTACCTTCTGTAACTTGAGACCACTCATTTTGAAGCCAAAACTTCTTAAGCTCGAACAAGCCATTCTCCTTAGAAAGAGGATAGCCGTTCTCCAGACTAATCTTAAAACCGTTGAACTCCTTCGGATTATGACTGGCGGTAATCATCACACCAACATCACTCAATCCAGTGAACAAGCTATAATAGAATTGTGGTGTACTCACTTGACCAATATGAATGACCGTAACTCCAGAATCAACAAAACCTTCGATAAGTGCCTTTTCAAGCTCAGGTCCTGATTCTCGCATATCGCGACCAACAACCACTTGCTTTGGCTTGATATACGAAGATAACGATCTCCCTACACGATAAGCGAATTCTGAATTAATATCTCTGCCAAAAACTCCTCTAATATCATACTCATGAAATGAATCTGTCATAACGCACCCTCCCTTAAAAAATAAGGATAGTATACTTGGTTGTTCTCATATTTATATTTGTTGGTCTGAGATCAGGGGCTGTGGTCTGCGGTCTGCTTTTCTGGGAGCTGGGTGCAGGGAGCGGTGTGTTCTGTTGTTCTGTTGTTCTGCTGTGCTGGGTGCTGGGTGCTGTGGTCTGTTGTTCTGTTGTTCTGCTGGTCTGTTTTGACCTTAACATTTAAATACTTCCACAACCAAGGTAACATTATCATGGTACGAATAACTGTTGACACCAACCAAGACGATCCGCAAACGATACGATCGGTTATCGCACTACTCGAACGAGAACTGGAAACATCCCCTCAGCAACCACAACCAATTTCAACCTCGGAATCAGAATCTACGAAAGGAGGAGCTTTCCAACAACAAGACACTAGCAGTATGATGTCAATGTTCTCACAAGACATGCCTTCAACAGGGCATCAAAAAACAACTTCTGAATCAACGGATTTTTTCGGAAATGTAGATGCGATGACACGAGACGAAACAAGAAAACAAGAATCTCAACGGTCATCTTCAAAAGAACAATCAACCTCATTTACTGACTTGTTCGATGATGTGAAAGAATACCACTAAACGCCTTTGTTTACAACTGGTCGTAATCTATTTAAACAACAACATTCTCGCCCTGTAACTATGGGACATTATCATTTTGAAGAACACACTGCAGATGAAAAATTTATTGTAAAAGCAGATGATATCAACGATGCCTTCACGACAACAACAAAAGCATTCTACTCAATACTACTTGACAACCAAACAATCACCGACTTCTCACACACTCGAGACCTTAGGATCACAGCACGAAAAATAGAAAGTCTACTCTATGATTTTATCAACGAACTAATCTACTATTATGATGCCGAAGACCTCCTCTTACCTCAAGTGAACCACATGCTCATATCAAAAAGAGGATCAAAAGGATATGTTCTTGAAGCAGTACTCGCAGGTACAGTGCATTATGATTATCCTCTAGAAACGGAAATAAAAAACGCCACCTACAGCGAAATGTGTGTCAAACAAGACGAAACAGGAGCAGTCACAATGACAGTGGTCGTTGACATCTAAACATACTACCTCTACCACCACTACAGCACGTTTATAAATAACCTTGTATTCATACTATTCTAAACAAACCATACTGTGATACTATGACTGAACAAAATATTCCTACACCAGAAAAACTCAACAACCACTCATTTATCATCAACAAACAAGATTCGATGAATGTCGCTCTAAAGATATTTGCAAGTCCGATTCTCATGGATCACCTCAAAAAAGACAAAGCATTACTCCAAGGGATGAATGTAGCGAAATTACCCGGAATACTACAAGAATCAATCATGATGCCAGACGCTCACCAAGGATACGGATTCTCAATAGGGGGTGTCGCCGCCTTTGACATGGAAGAAGGAATTATCAGTCCTGGAGGAATAGGATTCGATATCAATTGTGGAGTACGAGTAATAGCAACATCCCTAACAAAACAAGACATTCAACCACACACCAAACAACTTATCGAAGAATTATACAACACTGTACCAGTAGGAAAAGGTATTGACGCTAAAAAGAAACTCACTGATAAAGAACTTGACGATATACTTCTCAAAGGACCACAAGCACTCGTTGATATAGGAATAGGAAGTCAAGACGATGTTGATCACTGCGAAGAAAACGGTTGCATGTCGCAAGCAAACCCTCGATACATTTCCCAACGAGCACGAGCACGAGGACGAAAACAACTTGGAACACTAGGTGCGGGAAACCACTTTCTAGAAATTCAAGCCGTACAAGATGTTCTTGACAGCGAAACAGCAAAAAAATTCGGCTTAAAACAAGACCAAATCGTGTTCATGATACACTGCGGATCAAGAGGGCTTGGACACCAAGTAGCTTCAGACTACTTACGAGAAATGGAAGAACAATTCCCTGAAGTGATGGACTCGCTACCTGAAAAAGACCTTATCTACGCTCCGTTACAAAGCAAGATAGCAGACAGATATTATCAAGGAATGTCTGCAGCGGCAAATTTCGCATGGGCAAACAGACACATGATATCGCACTTTACAAAAACAGTCTTCAAACAATTCTTTCCAGATATCACCTTCTCGGCATTGTATGATGTCGCTCACAACATTGCAAAAAAAGAAATTCATACTATTGATGGAACAAAACAAGAAGTCATGGTGCACCGAAAAGGAGCAACGAGAGCTTTCGGACCATCACATGATGAACTTCCAAAAGCATTCAAAGGAGTAGGTCAACCTGTTTTAATACCTGGAAGTATGGGAACCGCATCATACATACTAGTAGGAACTGACCAGGCAATGACTGTTTCATTTGGAAGCACTGCTCACGGTTCAGGAAGACTGATGAGTCGATTTGCAGCGAAAAAAGAATTCGACGGCCAAACACTCCAACAAGATCTTGCCAAAAGAAACATCATACTTCAAGCAAGAAGCATAAAAGGAATTGCTGACGAAGCACCCGGAGCATATAAAGACGTTGATGAAGTCGTCAAAGTCAGTGAAGAAGCGAATATAGCAACCATAGTCGTAAAACTAGAACCTCTTGGTGTTATCAAAGGATAGTTTTTTTTCCCAAATATGCTCTTTTATAGAATTATTTGACTATTCACTTACTTGTTCAGTAAGTAAATGTCTTCTTGTAGTACAAAAAAGAAATTGCAGAACATATTCTTTAATCATCCTGATAGACAGTGGTTGTTTAAAGAATTACGCGATATTATGGTGGTTTTGACAGTATACTTAAAAAAACATGTTGTGCGATAACTGTTGTATTTATTGTTGTTCGAACAACTCAATAATATCTTCTCTTGTAGCAATATCTGAAGCATTCCTATCTGGTCTGAACCGAACTGTACGAGGAAAACGAAGAGCATACCCTGCAGAATACGTGCTACTTCTCTGAATCTCTTCATATGCTACGGTAACAACCACTTCTGGTTTGACAATAACTTCTTTACCGGATGTTTTTGTTATGAGTGGCTTGAGTTTTTCAGTCAGCTCTGGAAACGATAATCCATCGCCAGCAGGTTCCTCTTTCATTCCAGTTCCGACTTTGCCAATGGTAAGAAAAGAATCTCCTCTTCGACACGCTAATGTAAAACTAGTCATCCACGAACTGCGCTTCCCTTCACCCCAATGAGCCTTGACAATAACAAGATCCAGTTCTTCCATGACTGGCTTCATCTTAATCCATGCCGACACTCGACCGCCTGGCTTGTAGGTCTCTGATAAATCCTTGATCATCACACCCTCATTTCCTGCATTCAATGACTCAGCATACATTCCTTGAGCAGTTTCAAGGTCGCTTACTATTTTTCCTTTTGCCAGAACAAGAACTCTCTTTTTAGGCCTGATCACATTCTTGAGCTGTTCTAAACGATCTTCAAGCGAGTTGTCAATAAGACTTTTTCCTTGAAGAAGCAATATATCAAACACATTCACTTCAACAGGTAATTCTTTAACTAACCGATCAATATCGTATTTTCTTCTGATTCGCTGAGAAATATACTGGAATGGCTTGTACACTCCTTTAACAGGGTCATAACCAACAATTTCAGCATCAAGAATAGCTTCTTGTGCGGACACATGTTTTTGAATACCCTTGACAACATCAGGAAATTGGGTAGTCACATCTTCCAATCTTCTTGTAAACAACCATACTTTATCGTTTTTCTTATGAATCTGCAATCGAAACCCATCATATTTATACTCTATTCTCACTGGAAAACCTGTTCTTTCAAATGCATCATCGAAGGTCTGTTCTTTTCTTGCAAGCATCACTTTACATGGTGTTCCGACTTGCAAACGAATATCTGATAAGGGGTGTCCTTTCTTGATATGTGTGATGACTTTAGCAACATCTGCTGTCAAATCAAGCGCCCGCTTAACGTCCTCTTTGACTTCTTCAAGCTTATAACTATTTTTCATAGTCCATGTGATGGCATTCTTTTCTTTATCGTACGAGAATGATGTTGTGAAAAAAGCAAACGCAGTGGCATCTTTTAAAGTCCCTTCAGCCGTACCGATCCTTAAATCTTCGAGAACGGTGCGAACAATAAATTTCGCCTCAAGAGGAGTGGCGTTAGTCAAAAGATTATTGAGGGTGGCGAGTTTATGAGATTGTGATTTCATCCCTTCAAGAGTGGCTAATTTTTGCAATGTCTTATACACATGATCGACAGAAAGAGAGGTTGAAAATAATGTTTTTTGCCTGCGAGAACCTAGTGCTCTCTGAATGACAATTCCCAAATCACCTTCTTTTCTAAATGATGACTCTACTTCTTTAGTGTCCATTCCAGTCGCTTCAGCAACAGCTTTTATAACTAGTTTTCCTGCCAATCCCACAGTGCGAGGATCCCATTCAGGAAATACTCTTCCTTGAAGCAATAAAATGGCTTTCTCCACTGTCTCTTCAGGAACTGTTTTTAAAAAATCAGCTAGAATGGTTGTTTTTTCCAGACGAGAGGATGTATTTGATAAGTCATCAAACACTTTTGCTAGGGATTCATATCTCATTGCATGTTGTCAAGATGTTTTTCTTTTTAATAATTATGGGTTTATGGTCTTGTCCTCGAAGACAATATTAACACGTTCGCATTCATACAGTATTATCCTCTTGTTTTTGATGATTTTTTTTCCTTCACAAGACAATTTCTTCAAAATCCCTTGAAGTAGTTGTTTTTTTAGGGTAGAGCTTCTCAGACTATCATCTCTTATCAACTGGTCGCACTGGACAATGTGCTGAGAAACTTATAAACAAATAGTTCCTAAGAGATAATATTCCTACAAGACAAGAGGTGATATGTATGGATGTAAAACATATTGAAAACGTATTTTTTGAACAAATCAAACAACAAACGCTTGGATCTTTGGACTCATATGATTATCAATTCTCTGATAGATGGCTCGATGATGCTCTTAGCAAAGAAGAATACTCTTCTCAACTTAGAGCGCTAAAAACAGCATGATTTTAAACTATGAGGTGATACTATGAATAGACTCAAACCTAAACAACCAAGGTCATATCCTAAAGAAGTTTCATCGCTTCTAACTCAAGCAGGAGTGGTTTCAGATGAGATGTCGACCATTATAGAAGACTATTTGGTCTCGCTAGCTTCGTATCAACAACAAGGTGGTATTGATGTCTGACCATTCTGTTGTTTCGAAACGATACATTCGAGGCGTTGCAGATTTTTATGCTCTGCAATCTTCCCAATCATAATATATTCTTTTTTTCTTGCAACACCTCTATACCTTTGGCGACACTTTGTTGTCGCCTTTTTTCTTTTTTTTAGTCTGTTGTTGTATTCTCTCAGCATATTTATTTTCTTAACGATGTTATTTGTTTTCAAAACAAGTAAATTTCATAATTAAAACAATGTTTCAATATTAAAACAATGTTTCTTATATGATGTGTTGTTTCTAGTATGAAAATATTTATAAAGAATTGTTCTTTTTCTTATGCTGATGAGTAAAAATAAAGAAGTTTTAGAATCGCTTATCAGCCCTTCTACCCTTAAAATTCTAAAGCTTTTTATAAATAACGATGACACTAAATACTATCTTAGAGAGATTTCCAAACTATCAAAGGTACCTCCTGCTACTACTTACCGAGTATTACAACAATTGGTTGAAAATGACTTACTTATCATCGACCAAATCAAACGAATGAAACTCTATTATTTGAACACAGAAAACACTCAATTTCTCTTAGAATTACTTCAAGATAGAAAATCGGCCGTTACTGAATTCGTAAACACTGTAAAATCCTTTGAAGGCGTCCAAATGGTTGTTTTACATGGTAAAGAAGAAAAAAACAGGGCAAACGTTCTTGTCATTGGAAATAACCTTGATTCTGAATCGATAAAAAGAAATGCAGTCTATATGTCCGACAAATACAATTTTAACATAATATTATTAACTCTAACGCCCGATCAATACAACCAGATGTCTTCTATGGGCTTATACCCTGGTAAAAAACGTATTCTTTTTGAAGCTGAAAATTAGCGAAATACAATATATATTTTTGATAATCAAAAAGTTTATATATAACGTTTGTGAGAAAGAGATATAGTTGCTTGAAAAGGGTGTTTTAGGGCCAAAGGTGATGTGAGGTGTAGTGATCTTGGCCCGAGTGAAAAAACAATTCAACCGACATTCTATCTTTCAAGTTAACGCTTGCGTACAATCATTATAATATGGGTGGCGTAAAAAAACAAACTATATAGGGGGCATGAAATAAATGGACTTTATTGTGGATTCAGCACAAAAATCGGAAGCAAACGAACAAATGAATGATATGGATGTAGGTCAAGCTAACATCAAAGTAATCGGTGTTGGTGGCGCAGGAAACAACATGGTCAACTGGCTATACAAAAAAGGTATTGACGGTGCAGAAATCCTGGCGTGTAATACAGACATGCAACATCTTAATATGATCGAATCTGACAGAAAATTCTTGATCGGGAAAGAAAAAACCCGAGGTCTTGGCGCAGGCGGATATCCTCAAACAGGAAAAGAATCTGCTGAAGAAGCGATGGCAGAGATCAAAGAATCGCTCAAAGGAGCAGATATGGTATATGTCTGTGCAGGAATGGGTGGTGGAACTGGAACTGGTGCAGCTTCGGTTATCGCAAAAGTAGCAAAAGATATGGGTGCAATTGTCATCGGAACCGTAACCATGCCTTTTGATATCGAACGAGCACGAGTTGACAAAGCAGAATTCGGTCTTCAACAACTCAGACAAAACACTCACACAGTTATTGTTATCGACAACAACCGTCTAGTGCAAATCGCAGGAAATTTACCTGTTAACCAAGCATTCGCGGTTGCAAACGAACTTATCTCAACAATGATTAAAGGTATCGTAGAAACAATTGCTGTTCCTTCACTAGTAAACCTAGACTTTGCTGACGTAAAAGCAGTAATGTCTCAAGGTGGTGTGGCTTCAATCGGAGTAGGATCTTCAGATACTAACAACAAAGTAGAAGAAGCAGTCCGAGGAGCACTTAGCAACCCACTATTAGATATTAGTTATGAAGGAGCGCAAGGTGCGATTATCCACGTTCATGGTGGTCACGATATGACTCTTGATGAAATTAGCCAAGTTGGTGAACTTGTCACAGAATCAATGGACCAATCAGCAAACGTAATCTGGGGAGCTCGTGTCAGTGAAGATATGAAAGGAAAAATCACTGTCATGACTATCATCACAGGTGTAAAATCGCCTTGGGTGCTAGGTCCTCAAGAACAACGACAACAAGCTGCTGACAAACAACAACAAATGTCAAGCGAGCTTGGAATCGAAGTGCTGAGATAAACGAACAACGAGTACGTTACTACTCTTGTCTTCTCGCCTTCACTTTGAACTTTTTCGACCCCCCAAACCGAACCTGAAGAAGTGAAGGCATTTTTTATTTTTTATATTGTTCATCTTAATTCTTAGTAGTATAATCAACAAATTCCCCAAGATACTATACTATTTACACCGTACAATTATAACGCACAAACGCATAATATTTATAAATAACACTTGCTTGAGACTAACACATACTACTAATACTATACTATATGTTGGCCGAAGTGTTGGTCAATTAAAAAATAATATATGGGTGAGATTTCAATGGGTGAAAGCTACTTCAAAGAACTTGACAAATACTTAGCGCCCAATGAAGAAAATCGATTTCTAGACGGTCCGACAAAAGGAAGTGATGGAGGGCCAAAACTATCTGATCCTATAGTGCCAATAAGTCAATTGGGAACGACATTTGGTGAAACAGACCCTCGAAGTGGTCAAGAAAATGTTGTCAACCAGATGCTCTCATCAATACGACAAGGTACAGGACAACTCCAACTAGCAATGCAAACAGATCCCAACGCGCCATCACCGAGTGGGGGAATTGCAGGACTTGGAAAAACAAAACGGCAAGCCATCAAGGAAGTCATAAAAGCAACTGAAACAGACTGGCAAGGTCTCGAACTACCACCTTCTGCAGTGTCAAACATGAATGGTTTTGACCCTCGACAAAATGTTTTCAGCGAAGATCAACGATCAAAATTCGTCCAAAACGTCAAAGATGCCATACAATTCTCAGCAGATATCGAAGCAGGTGGAGGAATAGATGTCTGGAGTCAAGAATTTCCCCGAACAATAAGCACTGCTGATTTCAACAAAGGTGTACGAAAAGACTGGCAATTTCAATCTCACGAAAACTTCGATCAAAATAAAGACGATGTCAGATATCTTGTCAACACAAAAACAGGACGGCTCCAACCAGTACAAGCAAATTCCCTTGGAGGTCAAGAAGGTCTTGATAAGATAGAAATCCCAAAATGGAAACGAGACGAGAACGGTGATTATCTCAATCCAGAAGGAAAAGTGATCAAACCAAAAAAAGACGATCCAACATATCTTATGGAACGAGTTCCAGAATGGGATGAAAACAAACAAACATTCAAATCAGAAAAACTATCTTGGAAAGAATTCCAAGACCGTGTCGATGATTTCAACAAAGAAGAATTCGGAAACGATAAGAGCAAATGGAAAACACCAGAAGAATGGTGGTTCAGGATTAGCAATGTCGAAAAAGGATACGCGCAACACCGAGGACAAGCAATATACCATACCCAACGGTATAAAATGGATAAAAATCGTTTTAACGAATTGCTATCTGCAAAAGAAGCAGCTGAACAGATGGAGCAAGGAAAATCAGAACAAGAACTTCGGCAAATGGGACTTATGGAACCAACCTCAGAATCTCGATATCCTCCCGGAGCACAATTTGTAAGTCCCGAATACAAGAAACGAAGCGAAGTCATCCAAGAAGAACTCGACCAGTTAAAACACGGAATGCTCCACGTACACGAATCATCAGGTCAAGCAGACGCGATGGCAAGAAACATCTGGAGTCTAAAGGACAACGTCAAAACGGTCAAGGACTTTGCTCTTAACAAAACAACAGATTCATACGCCGAACTAGGAGTATATGCGATGCAAGAAACGATGAGAAACAAAGGGAAACTCAAACGACCAATCCAAGTGGGTCCGGAGCTTGGATTCCCAGATAATTATGGAGGGCACCCTGATGAATTCATCGAAATGATAAAACAATCACGAAACAAGATGGAAGAACGACTCAAAAAAGATCCCAAAATATTCGCAAAATACGGTCCTGAAGGAGTAAAGAAATTATCACAAAAACATATTGCGGGAATGATGGATACAAGCCACCTCTCAATGTGGTATAATCATTTCCCCAAAAAGAAACCTGACGAATCCGAAAAAAGCAAACTCAAACGATTCAACAGCTGGTATAAAAAACAAATGCAAAAACTAGGAAAAGAAAATGTCGTGGGAAGCGTCCAAGTAGTCGACAGCGCAGCAGGACCACACCGACACCTACCTCCAGGAGAAGGTGTTTTTCCAACAGTAGAAGGAGTAAAAGAACTCCAAAAACAAGGATTTAATGGTCCTATTGTTTCAGAAGGGCATGGTGAAGAAATGCAAGAACCGGGAAAAATACAGTATTCTCTCTGGAACGAATTCGGAGCGAGCATAGGATCAGGATATGCTTTTGGTAGCGGACAAGGAAATGCGTTTGGAAACATCTACACTGGAGCAGGGGGTGCCGCAGGTTATAGGGCACCATCAAATTACATTGTAGGGGGTTATTCGCCATCAAACGAATGGAGTTTATGGAGTGAAGTACCGCTTGAATAATATTTATTATGATTTTGTTAGCACAAACATTTATAAACAACGTTGATTGCTTAACAATTGACAGATTATATCTTAATCGCAACAAAAAAAGAGGGTGTAACGCGTGACAAAACTAACGTTCGAATTCAAAAAAAGACCAGTAACATACCATTACCACGAAGAAGATCTCAAACTCACAAACGAATTTTCTACAAAACTAAAACAAGAACTCAACGAAATCCTCAAAGCTGTCGTCCTGTTTGGAAGCGCAGCCCGAGGAAGCACTCAAAGCGGTTCAGATATTGATGTTCTCTTGGTTGTTGACGATTTAAGCATCGTATATTCAAAAGAAGTCGTTACCTCCCTACGAGTTATTATAGAAAATACTGCAAGCTCTGTTTCTGAAAAATTCCACATTACAACGATGAAACTCAGTGATTTCTGGGATTACTTAAACAAAGCAGATCCAATTATCATAAATATATTACGAGAAGGAAAAGCAGTCTATGACGAAGGTTTTTTCGCGCCAGCACAAACACTTCTTGACAATGGAAAGTTACGACCGACAAAAGAAGCAGTATGGGCATATTATCTTCGAGCACCAAAAACAATACGACAAGCAGAAGAAAAACTCCTAGGAACCGTCATCGATCTCTACTGGGCTGTTATTGACGCTGCACACGCAGCACTAATGCACATTGACGTCGTACCTGGAGCACCACACGAAGTAGCGGGAATGCTTGAAGAACACTTTGTCTCAAAACGACTTCTTGAAAAAAAATATGTTGATATTCTCAAATCATTCTACCACATGGCAAAAGAAATAGGTCATAAACACATCTTGCACACATCAGGAGCAAATGTTGATGAATATATTGATGAAGCAAGAGATTTTGTCAAGAAAATGAGATTTCTCATCAACCACGATCCTCAAAAGCTTAAGGCAATGAAATAATACCTTATTTGATTTTGATTCGAAATCTTTAAATATTGTTGTTGTTAAAGCATTATTGTTTTCATGTCTCAAATAACCACTGCAGTTAAAAAAATATCTTCTCAACTTGAAGCGGTTGACAATCTTCTAGAGAAAAAAATCTCTTTTCTTGATATGGTCCAAAAAAACATGAGTTCATATCTAGAAATCAACGAAACAACCACTTCCATGCTTCAAGCAACTGGTGCTGAAATTGAAGGGCGAGGACGAGCCGATCCGAAAACAGTTCTCGGAATAAAAAGAGGATTATTTGCTCGCGCACGAAAAGGAGCTTCTCTTAGCGATTATTATGGGAAAAAATCAAATATCATCCACATGATTGTCGATGAACTCAAGAAAATCGAAGCGATTAACAACAACGAGCTTAATTACGAACAAACAATTTCACACGAATCAGAACAGGAAGATGAAGAAGTCAAAAAAACAGAATCAGGACATCAATTATCAAAAAAAGACAAAAAACTCTTAAAGTAATCGATCAACTTCTAACAACCACCAAGAAAAAACTTGAAGATGCGAGAAAAAGAGATAAAAAAGAACAACGCCTTGAACAAAAAGAAATAAAACAATTCGTCATCATCCACAATACTATTGTTCTTCAATCACGATTGTTACGACGATTGTGTCGTCCATTTCCTAAAAATGCCTATAAGCGAGTAGTTAAGCTAGCAAACAAGGAACGCTATCTCGCACTCAAAGAATTCCGCGAACTAAAACGAGTAACTCATCTCGAAAAAAAAGAAATACAAGATATTCAACAAGTTTCTCAAGAATTCGTAAAAAAACTACATAAAATAGGTCAGCACAACAATCATCTCAAAACATACAGTCAACAACTCCACCACCAATTCAAACATGTCAAGAAATTAGAACGATTTGACAACAAAGAAAAACGACTTGAACGACACATCAAAAAACTCCATGCTACTCATGAAGAACACGAGAAATCAAATTCCAAACACGAAGAACACGACATCAAAAAAGAAGAACGCGCTCTTAGAAAAGAAGAAAAAGAAGAAACAGCAATAGAATCTATAGAACGCCAATTCAAGAAATTCGACCACTACGTCCAAACAACCATCGAACATTCTACAAAACTATCTGCCCATCTCGCTTATTTTATCCGCTATGTAACTCGAGCAATACAAACGGCAATGAAATTCAAGAAAAACCCTGGTAAAATCGAACACTATCTTGAAAAAGTAGCAAACTATGCGGATAAATCAATAGGAAATTTGCTTCGAAAACTTCAAAAAGAAGAAGGCGATCTTGGCAAAGAAATGCATGGTGAAAACGGTTTGTTCAAAAAACTCAATCACGCAACAAGCCATCTTGCAAGATCAAACGATACTCTATTCAAACCATCCTTACACAAACAAGAAAAACATCTCAAAAAAATAGAACAATCTCTTGTCAAGCGATTTGCCGATGTTAAAAAACAACTCAAAAAAGATGAAAAAAACGAGAAAAAAGCAAGACGACGAGATGCTCGTTTAACAAAACAAGGAAGAAAATCAGGTATTAACGAAAAAGGAACATACACTCGAGATGCTGGAAAACAAACGAGAAATATTGCAAAAGAACTTCACGAAACAGAACAAAACGAAACATACTGTAAACACGAATTAGGCAATTCCCTACAACAATTACATCACTTATACGAGCACGTTCCCTCTTTTAAGGCCTTTGAAGGAAGAATGTTCAAAGGATCAAAATTACGCTCAGTAACAAAAAAATTCTCAAAAGAAGATCATGATGAAAAACGAGAACGAAAAGACATTCATTATTGTATTGCTCGATTTGACGAATGGAAACATGAATTTGTAAATGTCAAGAAATATCAAGAATTTCTCAAATCACTAGGTCATAAAGCTAGAGATGAAAAAAAACTTCTTATTGCGATGAAAGCAACGTTTGAAGAGTTCTCACAAAACGAAAAACAATTACTGTCGCTTTTTGACCAACTCAAAAAAAGTCTCGAACATATTGGTGAGTGGGAACAACACCTTGAAAAAGCAGAACACAAGCTCAAAGACTATCTTGAAGATCCTTCATTATTCCAAGAAACAAAACAGGAAGTCACCATCCTCAAAGAAGAAATCCACAAGATTATCAATCTCGAACACGTGCTCAACTCAGCAATAGACACTATTCCTCGACTTGAAAGAACAATACAAACATATGATGCTGAACAAAAAGAACTCCTTCGAGAAGTATTACAAGGATTACGATTGAAAAAAGAACAATTGAGTGTATTAGGTAATAATTAACTCTTCAAAGCGAAATATTTATAAATAATCTTTGTTGAGTATATGGTATGACAATCAGTTTATTCAAGGAAACAAAAGCAATGATGATGGGTGCTGGAGCATTTTTTGGTTTTCTCATTCTGGGACTTATTGTTGGTGCTATTCTCATGTTTCTAGTGGCTAAAGGGATTCTTCCTTTGTTTGAAGTCTGCACTTAAGAGGTTTAAATAATGTTTTTAGATAAAAAAGGTTTTAACACAAAACAGAAATTTAGCGGTCTCATCATAGGTATCATACTTGGTGCTCTTCTCGTGTTTCTAGTGGCTAAAGGGATCATCCCATTATTCTCTATTTGCGGATGAGTGAAACAGCACCTTTCAACCCTTGAAGGAATAACTTTATAAATGGCTTATTATTTCTTGGTCAAGTCTTAAGAACGAATCATAGTTCGTTCGCTCAAGCATTATCATTATTAAAGGTAGAAACTCATGGAAGGAACAATCGTAAACTACAAAGGCGGAAAACACACTCAAGTACACAACCAAATGATCATCTCAGTAGAAGATGTGACTTCACGAGAAAAAGCTCAAAAGCTAGAAGGTAAAACAGTCACATATAACACTGGAAAAACCGATATCAAGGGGGAAGTACGATCTGCACACGGAAATAGTGGTGCGCTTCGAGTCCTTTTTGAAAAAGGAATGCCTGGTCAAGCGGTCGGAAAAACTGTAACAATCAAATAGGTGAAATATCATGCCAAAAAAAGTCTGTCGAACATGTAAGATCTTTGTCGAAGGGGAACTCTGTCCTATCTGCAAGAAATCATCTTTTTCAACAAACTGGCAAGGTCTGATTACTATAACAGACGCAAAAAGAAGCAAAATCGCACAACAAATGGGTATTGAAACTAACGGTGAATACTGTATAAAAGTACGATAGGGGTTAACACTATGGAAATCAACATTATTTCAAAACAAGATAACAAGAATCTTTCAAGAACCGAAGTTAAAGCAACGGTAGCTTTTGAAGGATCAACACCGTCAAGAAAAGACATTCAAAAAGAACTTGCAAAAAAACTCAAGTCAAAAGAACAACTCACTATTCTTAAAACAATACACACTTCTTTTGGAGAACCAAAAGCTGTTGTTATGGCAAACGCTTATTCTGACGAATTATTGATGAAAAAATCAGAACGAAACAATCTTATTGAAAAACATGCAGGAAACGAACCAAAAGAACCTGCAAAAGAAGAAGCATAAGGTGACTATTCATGGCTGACGATAAAAAAAAATCATACACTATTTCCCACATATATGCAAAAGAAGGGGATTCATTGAAACGATCAAACAAAACATGTCCAAAATGTGGTCCAGGAGTATTTCTTGCAAACCACAAAGACAGGTTGAGTTGTGGAACTTGCGGTTATAGCGAGCAAAAATAACTTCCAACAATTTTTTTTTAATCCAATTCATATAATTAATATGAAAACGATCTCCCGGTGGTAAAAACTTGGGGATGCGAAGGTGAAATTATGGCACGAATGTACAGTCGAAACAAAGGAAAATCGAGAAGCACACACCCTTCAAAAACAGAAACTCCTTCTTGGGTGGGCTACTCAGCAAAAGAAATCGAACTTCTTGTAGTAAAATATGCAAAAGAAGGAAAAACAGCAAGTCAAATAGGTATTCTCTTACGAGACGAGTATGGGATTCCAGATGTTAAGAATATCACTGGAAAAACAATCTCAACAATTCTCAAAGAGAAAAAACTCGCAAAGGAGTTACCTGAAGATTTGATGGCACTGTTAAAAAAAGTTCTCAAAATACAAGAACATCTCAAAACTAACACTAAAGATGTTCCTGCACGTCGAGGACTTCAATTGACGGAATCAAAAATTCTTCGTTTAATCCGTTATTACAAACGAACTGGACGGTTATCGAGAGATTGGAATTACAATCCAAAACATATTAAGATGTATATTGAATAAATCGCATCTTTTTTTCTTTTTTATTCTATTGTGCTTTAGTACTATTTTTGAATTAAGGGGTTTTGTCACATGTCACGTTATGAAGAATTCAAACAAGCAATCTTGCAAGCAGGTAACGCATTTCTTAAGTCCGCACCATCATCAGTACATATTGTAGCTCACCATGATACTGATGGCTTATGCTCGACAGCAATACTAGAAGAAGCATTAGAACGAAAATCGCTTTCTTATACTTCAAACAATTATCAACATCTTAACGAATCAACAGTCCGAGAAATAGCAAAAGAATCTGCTGATATAATTATTTTTGCAGACATTGGTTCTGTTAATGAGGATCTTATTGCTTCTATCTTACAAGATAAAACAATATTCATACTCGATCATCATGCTCCTCTCGAGGTTTCAACAGCTGAAAAGAAAGAATATCAAACCATGACTCATCTCAATCCTCACCTCTATGAAATTACAGAAACAAACGAAATCTCTGGTTCTGGAATAGCATACTGGTTCGTACTTGGTATGGATCAAAAAAATAGAGATTTAGCTGGTCTTGGTGTTCTTGGAGCGATAGGGGACAGTCAAGAAAAACAAGGTTTTAGGGAGCTCAATAACGAAATACTTCAACACGCCATACTTCAACAATCAATCAAAGTGGGCAAACGACTAAAATTACACGGTATTAACTCAAGACCTCTTATCAAAGTTCTAGAATACAGTTCAGACCTTGACATTCCTGGTGTGACAAACGATCCTGAAGGTGTGAAAAGATTATTATCTGACTTGAGAATACGATATACGTTTCGAAATGGAAGACTCAAGAAATATTATCATCTGCACCCTGAACAACAACAACGACTCACCGATCATATCATCTATTTGAAAGGCGGTGATTCTGTCCTTGAAGAAAGCATCACACCAAGCTACACTTTTATCAACGAAACAAAACGACAATGTCTTGATCTTAAAGAATACGCGACTATAATAAACGCTTGTGGTCGTCTCGAAGAATACTCTACTGCAATACAAGCTCTCCGCGGAAATGATTCTGCAAAAGACAAGGCAATCATGAACCTCAGGGTTTACAAAAACACTCTCCGCGAAGCACTACATACTATTAAAGATAAAAAAGAACGCGATGAACTCATTCAAACACCCTCATTACTGCTTATTGATTTTGAAGATCAAGTAAAATCAAGTATTGTCGGTGTTATTGCTTCAATGACTGTGCGCAATAAAATAGTCGATGAAAATACTGTGGTGTGTACGATGGCAAAATCAGATGGTGATAGTGTGAAATTATCTCTTCGAATGGGACTTTCACAACCCCAAGAACGTCTTGATACTATATTACAATCGATTGTTGCACAATACGATGTACAAGCAGGCGGTCATCCAAACGCTGCAGGGGCAGTCATTCCCGCAGAACATAAAAATGATTTTATTGAACGATTGAAAACAACATTTAACTAAGTTCACGACATAATCAGGTTATGATGATGGCCTGTTGTTCACAATTTAATAAAGATAGAAATATAATTTATTTTTTTTCGTTTATTAACTAATCATAATGTTTATAAATTATTTTTCCAAGAGGGTTTAGTATAACGATGGAACTTCCTAAAAAATACAAATTCAAAGATATCGAAGGTAAATGGAAACAATTCTGGAATGAAAACAACACTTTTATTTCAACAATACATGGGGATAAAGTATTCTCTGTAGACACTCCACCTCCAAACGTAAGTGGCAAGATGCACATGGGTCATGCACTCTCTTACTCTCAAGGAGATTTCATCATGCGTTTCAAACGAATGACTGGACATACCATATTCTATCCCTTTGGTACCGATGACAATGGTCTTCCAACCGAGCGTTATATTGAGAAGCTCAAAAAACTAAACTCCAAATCAATGCCGAGAGAACAATTCGTAAAAATATGTGGTGAGACTGTCAAAGAAGTTCTTCCTTCACTCGTACAACCATGGAAGGATCTTGGTATTAGTGCTGACTTTGATAACGCCTATTCTACCATCGATAAAAACAGTATTCGAGTATCTCAAAAATCTTTTATCGATCTGTATCATAAAAATCTCGCTTACCAAAAAGAAACGCCAAGCGTATGGTGTACTAAATGTCAAACAGCAATAGCACAAGCAGAATTCGAAAATATTGAGAAAAAATCTTGGTTTCATGACATCGCTTTCAAAGATGACCAAGGTAATGACATCATCATTTCAACAACTCGTCCTGAACTGTTACCTGCATGCGTTGCATTATTTGCACATCCTGACGATGATCGTTACAAGCACCTTGAAGGAAAAACAGTAACTGTTCCTTTATTCAATTATGAGGTTCCTGTGAAATTTGATACTTCTGTAGCCAAAGACAAAGGAACGGGCGTTATGATGGTTTGTACTTTTGGGGATAAAGAAGACGTTGAAAAATGGTATACTTACAATCTTGATTTGCGTACTGTCGTTACAAAAACAGGCACTCTTAATGAAAATGCCGGTCAATTCAAAGGTCTTGAACTTTCTGAAGCAAGAAAACAAATAGTTGAAGCGCTCAAAGAAGATGGTTCTCTTACAAACAGTAAACAAATAACGCACAATACTAATGTACATGAAAGGTGTGGTACGGAAATAGAATTTCTCAAAACAAAACAATGGTTCATTAACGTAATGGATCACAAGGAAGAACTTGTTAAAGCAGGTGATGAAATTACCTGGCATCCTGCACACATGAAAACTCGTTACAAACACTGGGTCGAAAATCTTAATTGGGATTGGTGTATTTCACGACAACGACACTTTGGGGTTCCATTCCCTGTATGGTATGAGAAAGACACGGGGCGTGTTGTTGTGGCTGAAGAATCCGATCTCCCTATTGATCCCATAACTCAAACTCCCGCTTCTTACACTGGATATCCTGATAATCTCGTTCCAGAATCAGATGTTATGGACACGTGGGCGACAAGCTCGGTAACTCCTGAAATAACACTTGATTGGGGAAAAACAGATAATGAATTATTTGACAAGTCTTTTCCCATGTCTCTTCGAATTCAAGCACATGAAATCATCAGAACATGGACATTTTATACTATTGTGAAAGCAAAATACAATCTTGGAAAAATTCCCTGGAAAGAAATAATGGTCTCCGGATTTGTTCTTGATAAAAATGGTAAAAAGATGTCGAAGAGCAAAGGTAATGCGATAGATCCTACAAAAATAATGGATATGTTCGGAGCCGATGCCGTACGTTATTCTGCATCAACTGTTAAACTAGGCGAAGATATTCCTTTCCATGATAAATACCTTCAAACTGGTAAGAAGCTATTGAACAAGATATTTAACGCTTCGAAATTTGCTCACATGCACCTTGACGATTTTGAAGGTGGTTTTGATTATTCAAAACTTAAAACGATCGATAAATGGATTGTGTCACGAATAAACGAAGTTATTGATGAAGCAACAACCTCTTTTGCGCAGTATAGTTTTTTCAAAGCGAGATCTGTTGTAGAACAATTTTTCTGGTCAGAATTTTGCGATTTCTATCTTGAAATAGTTAAGGATAGACTTTACAAACCAGAAGTGTATGGTGATGATTCTAGACATGCGGGTCAAATGACTTTAGTATATGTTTTGAACTCGGTTCTTAAATTATTTGCACCATTTCTCCCTTTTATCACAGAAGAAATATATTCCTGGAAAATAAAACAATTGGATGGTAATGAGACTAGCGAGAGTATTCATACTTCATCCTGGCCTGAATTGAACAATGATCATGTTGATGAAACAGCATTGAAGACAGGATTGATTGCTTGTGAAGTTATTTCTGCAGTTAGACAACAAAAAAACATCGAACAAGTCAGTCAAAAACATCCTGTCCAGCGATTGGTAGTGTCTGGAGATTCAGTACTTATCGATATTTTCAAACAGATAGAATCAGATATTTCAATGACAACATCGACAGAATCTATTGTATATGAACAAGCAAGCGAAGTTTCTCTAGATTGTGGTCTAACAATAGATATTGCTCTTGGGAAACCTGAAACAGAATAATTTTTTTTATTTTCTTATTTTATTATGTTTATTTAGCATAATTGTCTTCTTAAATTAAAAACAAAAATACTATTTTACAGTGGTTAATTTAGAAATATTTATAATTGTATTACTATTACTCTCTACTAATGTCTCCAAACACCTACTCTGCATTCAATGTTGATCTTATAAATACTTTTGAAAAGCATAAATCAACTCCTTTTGGAAAAAAATATTTCCCTCTATCTCTAAACGAACTATTTGATAAAATTATAGATGGTCCTTCGGAATTAGAAAATCCTGAAAATAAGCTATTGGTAAAAAAACTTGTTGAAGGTAAGCTATTCAATATAGATGCATTTACTGAATTTGCATATCGAGAATCAATGAGGCTCTTAGGTATACCCTTATCTCAAGGGTCGTATGGTTCGATTTCTATTAAAAACGAACAACAATTAGTTAAAGAAGTAACTTCAAAATTTGTATTTCCTAAATCAAGTTATCACCAGTTCGCACACCAACAAATGAACTTAAAAGAATTCAACAAAACATTTCCAGGAACATCTCACCCTTTGGTCCGTCGCTTAAAACAAGCACAACAACATTTTAACTCAAAAGATTCTTATATGGATCATCATATAACTTCTCTTTTCGACTATCACACTGATCTCACTTTTGACCGTTTCAGACCAAAATATCAATCAAAAGCATTATTTAGTATTAGAAAAAGAAAAATTCCTTATCGTCTAGCTCGAAAAAAAGCTCTAAAACGAGCAGAAAACAATTCACGAGAACTGAAAAAAAAACAACTAAAACCAGAATCGATTGATGATGTTGGAGGATTTTTTATCTGCTCGCCTGAAAGCGTGTATATGAATTCTTCAGATCATAAACATAACACTGTTTTTAAAGTTCTGAATGCATTTGGAAAACACCCTGCATTCTATTTAGATTATGATGAAAAAAAAGATAATTATTACATTAATGGGCAACGAGAAATGGAAGGTGTACAAGCATATCTCCGACCGTCAAATTTAGAAGCACTATCGGATCATGGTTTTTGTCCACCATACATTCAACTTATTGGATCGACAAGTCCTTCTATACAAAAAAATTTGGTCACGAGCATTCATCTTCAAGGCCCGAGGGCGTTTTTGACGGATAAAATCGGAAAATCAAGCCATCAATTATATGTTTTGAGAAATGAAAATGACATTGATTCTCTCATAAAAGTTCTTGATCCTAAAAACAAATTAGAGTATTATAATACTATCGATTCTATAAAAAAATACTGTATTCCTGGATGGTCTGGAAACCTAACAACTGTAAAATAATTATTTAGCTCTAATCCCTAATGAGCTAACTTTATCCAACCATTGCTTTCGTTTCTTATCGTCAGAAAACTTAACAGAACCAATAAGAGTAGTTTTCACCGGCTTTATTCCACAAAACTGAAGTATTCCTTTCTTAAGGAGATATACTCCGGCACTACGATACATCAGCCGGTAAAAGAATGGGGGAGCATCCATGGTCGTGATGATACGAGCGCTTTTTCCTTTAAGGAGTTTTTTCGGAATAGGTTTTTTCTCAAAACGATATGCGAAACCAGAAGAAAATACTTTGTCAAAAAATCCTTTGAGAAGGGCAGGCATGGTGAGCCACCAGGTCGGATAGATGACAACCAGATGATCTGCTTTGCTAATTTCTTTTTGATATTTTCGTATTGCTGAAGCGCTCGATTCCTTACTTTTATCAAATGTTCTTAATGTTGGATCAAACTTATCTTTGCTAAGCTTTATTTCTTTAACAGCATGCTTTCCTTTTTTAGCTCCGGTCTTATATGCTTTTGCAAGTGCATCATTGAATGTTTTTTTCATAGGGTGTCCGTTGATAATAAGAATGTTTTTTTTATCCATATCCCTATTAAATTATTTTGTTCTTAAAAAAATTTATGAATGATTTTAAAAATTACTTTTTAAAAGAAAAAAATAACATGTCCTGTTATTTAGAAATTTATTTTTTTTCAGTTGAAATTGAATAAGACCCTTTTGTTTTATTAAATCCTTTAGCTATTATTTCTTGCGATTCCCTTGTTTGATTAAGGATAGTAATGTATTTTTCTTTTGTTAGTGGGGTTCTTGTTAAAGTATTTCCATTATTCATCCATTCTCTACTATTAATAGAATAAATTTGAGAATATAAATAAATAGGATTTGTTCTTGCTTGTTCTCTGATGTTGTATTTAGCGTGATTTGACTCTAAATTCTTATACATTGATTGTGTTAATCTTATAATGTCATTATCGTTAGTACAAATAGCTGTTTTTTTATTATCATATATTGATTTCAAATATGCTTCAATCACTAACAATTCATCTGTTTTACTCTGATTTTCCTTTGAAATACCTCTATATGTGCTAGTTTTTAATCTAAAAACAGTATCGAGAACTTCTAAAATCTGACTTAATCCTTTTTTTTCTTCACTTTCAGTTATAATCTCTGAAGCATATGATAATTGGTAACTTTCAAAAATTGTTTGTTGTGTTTTTTGAATCATATCATATATGTGTTCGCATTTACCGAGATTATTATTAATGATTTTATTCAACGTTGAGGTGTTTTTTTGAAAATTTGGTTTTAGATATCGTTTGATTGTCTTACTTAAAAGCAAATTAAAATCCTGTATTTCTCTAGTTACTTCAGGTATTGTTGCTGTTTTTGAATGTCTCATTATAGATTGAAAATTCTTTGCTTTCTGAAGAACTTCTTTGATGTCTTTACTGCTATAATTAACGAGGAAGGTGTTATTTTTTTCTCTATGACAGATGGTATTATCTCGAAACATTGACGAATCAACAAACACGATATCGTTATGCTCGAATACAGTATCAATATTCATTATTACTCTAAAGAAGTAATTGTTTTTTTAAAAAAGTATCTTATTAACGGCACATTATCTTGATTGGTGTATTGAGTTTAATTAAAAATAAAGAAAAAAATAAATTATTATCTTATTCTATTCGAGATATTTTTTATCAATCTCTTGTTTGCAAGAATTAATGAACTCATCGACCTTCTCAGTTCCGCGGATCTCATTATTTCTCGTTCTCACAGTCACCGTATCATCCTCGATCTCCTTATCTCCGACAACGAGGATGTAATTGAATTGTTGCAACTGTGCGTCACGGACCTTCTTTTTTATCGACTCGCTTCGATCATCAACTTCAACACGAAGCCCTTTCTCTTTCATGCGTTCCCGAAGCTTACCGGCATACTCTGCATGACGATCGGCGATAGGAAGAATACGGACTTGGTTTGGTGAGAGCCATAACGGGAATTTTCCTGCATAGTGTTCGACAAGGATTCCGAGGAATCGTTCGAAACTACCATAGATAGCTCTGTGAATCATGACTGGCCTGTGCTTCGTTCCATCCTGGCCTTCATAGGTCAAATCGAACTTCTCAGGCATCTGGAAATCAAGCTGTATCGTTCCGCACTGCCACGTCCGACCGAGAGCGTCTTTAAGGTGGAAGTCGATCTTAGGACCGTAAAACGCACCGTCTCCCGGGTTAAGCGTGTATTCTTTTCCGGTTTTTTCTAGTGACTCTTCAAGTTTTTGCTCTGCCAAATCCCACAGTTTCTGCTCTCCCATCGCTTTTTCCGGTTTTGTCGACAATTCCATCGTATAGTCGAAGCCAAATGTTGAATAGACCTTATCGATAAATGACACTAGTTCGTCGAGTTCATGTCCTATTTGATCTCTCGTGCAGAACACGTGAGCATCATCCTGTGTGAAAAACCGCACCCTGAACATTCCTGAGAGCACGCCTGATAACTCGTGCCTGTGAACGACTCCGAACTCTCCTGCTCTGATGGGTAATTCTTTGTAAGAGTGCATATTCGACTTAAACACGAGCACATTTCCCGGACAATTCATAGGTTTAACAGCATATTCTTGCTCGTCAATGTTGGTAAAATACATGTTTTCTTTGTAATGATTCCAGTGTCCAGATTGTAACCATAACGATTTATTGAGAATCATCGGAGTCTTGTTCATCTCATAATCACGCTTTCGCATCTCCTCGCTCATGAAATCAGCCATCTGATTCCAGATGAACGTCCCTTTATCGTGAAAGAAAGGCATGCCAGGAGCTTCCGGATGGAATGAAAACAGATCGAGTTGTTTTCCTATCTTTCGATGATCTCGCTTTTGGGCTTCCTCAATCTTTTTTAAGTGTTCTTTGAGTAGTTTCTTATCAGGAAAACTAATACCATATATTCTTGTCAACTGCTTATTCTCAGCATTCCCTCGCCAATAAGCTCCAGCAAGTTTAGTTAGTTTCACTGCTTTAAGCATCTTAGTATTAGGAACATGAGGTCCACGGCATAAATCGATGAATTCACCTTGCTTGTACGCGGTTACTGGTTTTTCATCAGGCATTTCATCAATCATCTCTTGCTTGTATGTATTATTGATGAACGCTTTTTTCGCTTCTTCCTTACTGCTATATTCGATTCGTTCAGTAGGATGAGCTTCTTTAGCAATCTTTTTCATCTCGGCTTCAATCTTATCAAAATCTTCCATCGAAATAGGTAAGTTATCAAAATCATAATAAAATCCCTCGTCAACTGCAGGTCCTATCGTAGGAAGTGCCGAAGGATAAAGTCTTTTGACTGCCTGGGCGAGAAGGTGTGCGCTTGAATGTCTAAAAATTTCAACACCCTCCGGATCTCTGAACGTGAGTAATTGTATGGTTCCATCAGTAGTTAATTCTTGAGTCAAATCAAGCGGTACACCATCAAGTTTGATAGCTATAGCTTGACGTGCAAGTCCTTCACTAATGTCTTGAGCGACTTGCATACCTGTTATCCCATCTTCAAATTGTTTTTTACTTCCGTCAGGAAATGTTAATTCTACCATACATTCATCTCCATTTATTGTACATGGAATACAACATTAATTTCTTTTTAAATCTTTGCTTTGAACTATGGTTTTCTCGCATTGCCTAAAAAAGGCCATCCTGTACAGTCCTTTATCAGAATATATTTAAATAATGATAACACTATACCTACTTATGTCAACAAATGATTCTTTTCAAAACAACTCTTCTGATTTGTCAACACGCTCTGTCATGCTCAATAAAATAAAACAATCCTCGCTCGTATCGACCCCTACAATAACTTTTCTTGGTGGCGGTTACGCTCATTATAATTATCTGGTAACTGAACATAATAACAAGTATGTGTTTCGAATAAAACACAATAAAGAACAACAATTTAAAGATTCTTTGTACAAAGAATATGTTTTCTTAACATTTTTTCAAAACCAAAATATTACATTCACTCCAAAAACAATAGAATATAATTCACGGTGCGATTACATGGTAGAATCATACTTATCAGGAACACCACTTTCTCAACGAGATTTTACCGATAAACAAATCGATCGTTTCGCATACCAATTATATCAACTATTCTCATTATCAATAGACAAATTTAAACTATTTTGTAAAGAACGTGGTTTTTCCCAATTCAACCCAAACAATCCTCTCGATTTATTGCAAAAATACGGTTTCAAACGATTTGATGATATTGACAAAACAATAGTGGGAGAAGATGTTTATCAGTGGATTGCAGTCAATCTAAAAAAAAACAAAAATTTTATTCTAGAACAAGAACCGGCTCGAGAATATGGTTTCTCCTGGGGGGACATACAATCAACTGTTATACTAGGTGATGATGGAACGATGTATTTTTATGATTTTGAACACGCATCAATAAGCACTTCGCCCGGTCTAGCATACATAAAAATTCACGGTGCTTTTACATCAAACCAATTCAACTATTTGGTAAAACGATATGCTTATCACTCAAAACAACCGGTAAAAACTCTTTTTGAACATATATCTCAAGATGAATGTATTATCCGAGTCAACGATGTCATATGGTCTGCAAGAAAATGGTCTCAAACCAAAAAAGAAATATATAAAAAACAAACACTCAAACGAATGGAATTAGCAAAATCCCTATTTGATTAAAAACATCTACTTTTTAGAAGTATAGTTCCTTTGCTTTTCCTTGAGAACAGTTATTTCATCACGGAGATGTATTGCTTTTTCAAAATCAAGATTTTCTGCCGATTCTTTCATTCTCGCTTCAAGTTCAATAATGGCTTTCGGAATGTCATTTTGTGGTAAGGATTTGGAAGATAATGTTTTCACTTCATCTTGATCAACGGGTTTTGAAATGGTGGTTGGAATGATATTATTGTTCTTATTATACGCTAATTGCTTTTTTCGACGACGAGCGGTTTCAGCCAATGTTTTTTTAATTGCAGTAGTTTTTTTATCAGCATATAAAATCACTTTTGACTCGCTATTTCTCGCAGCACGACCAATAGTCTGGATGAGACTCTTATCATTTCTAAGAAAACCTTCTTTATCAGCATCAAGAATAGCAACAAGCCCTGTTTCAGGAATATCAAGACCTTCCCGTAATAAATTAATACCAACAAGAACATCAAATTTCCCGAGACGCAATTGTCTGATGATTTCAGTTCGCTCAAGAGAATCAATTTCAGAATGCAAATATCTGGTTTTAACATCCTGTTGAGATAAATATTCTGTTAACTCTTCAGCCAAACGTTTAGTAAGTGTTGTCACTAACACGCGATTATTATGTTTAACAGTTGATTTTATTTCATCAAGAAGATTTTTCATCTGCCCTTCAATTGGTTTTATCTCGACAGGAGGATCAACAAGACCGGTAGGTCGAATAATTTGTTCAACAACTTGATCGCTATGAGATAATTCGTACTCTGCAGGGGTTGCAGAAACACAAACAACCTGATTCATAAATTTCTTAAATTCTTCAAAACGAAGCGGTCTATTATCAAGAGCACTAGGTAAACGAAAACCATATTCAACCAATGTTTGCTTTCTTGACCGATCACCTTTAAACATCCCATTAATCTGAGGAATAGTCTGATGGCTTTCATCAAGAATCATCAAAAAATCTTTTGGAAAAAAATCAAGCAAACAAAACGGTCTTTCTCCTGGTTTTCTACGATCAAAAAATCGAGAATAATTTTCTATTCCCGTACAATAGCCCATTTCTTCAATCATTTCAATATCATAATTCACTTTTTGTTTTAAACGATGAGCGAATAAAGGATTTTTCTCTTCGAGAACAGGTAATTGTTGTTTTAATTCTTCTCGAATATCTCCAACTGCTTGCTCAATAATATCATCCTCAACAACGAAATGCTTTGCAGGAAATAAAGTGATAATATCATATTTTTGTTGAAATTCCATGTCTGGAGAAGATAATTCAGTAATGCTTGCAATTGTTTTTCCTTTCAACGAAATTCTAATGACAGAATTAAGATATGTTGGCATGACGTCGATGGTAGAACCTTTTACCCGAAAACGACCTGGAAGAAGTTCAGTATCATTTCTCTCATATTGCATGTTCAAAAGTAAGGACATAACCTCTCGTCGAGAACGACCATCACCTTTACTGATAGTTTTTGTGAGTTTTTTATAACTAGTTGGATCTCCAAGACCATAAATTGCAGAAACAGAAGCAACAACAATAGTGTCTGATCTTGTCAATAAACTTACTGTTGCAGAAAGTCTCATCTGTTCAATCTTATCATTAATTTTTGCATCTTTTTCAATATAGGTATCGGTTGATGGAAGATAACTTTCTGGTTGATAATAATCATAATATGAAATAAAATACTCTACTTTATTATTAGGAAATAATTCTTTAAGCTCTTTATACAACTGGAAAGCAAGTGTTTTATTATGAGCCATAACTAGTGTCGGTCGATTGTATCCTTCGATAACATTTGCCATCGTAAAGGTCTTACCACTACCTGTCACTCCCAACAGCGTTTGAAGTGAATGGCCTTTTTTTAATCCTTCAAGCAATTCTCTTATAGCTTTTGGCTGGTCTCCGGTTGGTTTATATTCAGAATGTGTTTTAAACATTATTTTACCGAAAGTAAAAGGTATTTTTATGTCTTATGAAGAAGTCTTTTTAAGTGAATACTCATATAAAACGAAATATTTTTAAATAATACCGGTCGTTTTATCAAATTATGTTTCCTGAAGATGCTGAAAACGAAGAAATATATTCTGACGGTGGTCGTGAAGACCTTATTGATAATGATGAAGTGGATGCTGATGAAGAAGCGTTCATGACAGGTTATGATCAAGAACGAAACAAAACAGCTCATGACGAATCATCAGAAGACGCCGATGATGAATATGAGAAGGTGTTTGAGAAAAAGAAAAAACGAAGAAGCAAACGAAAATCGTCTTCTTTTGACGAAGAAGATTTAGAAGCTGATGTTACTTTGAAATAAGTGGGGACGTACTCAAACTTTTTTTATTATAGTTCTTAATTTTTATTCGTTTTTGTTCATTCTTTTGATTCTTTTTAGATTTTTTTCTCCACTTATATTGTTTATTTTCATTTTTTCCCAATTTATTTCCTTTTTTTACACAATTCTAAAAGCAAAAGAATTAAAAACAGCACTATGTCGTATATATTCATGTCTTCTTCAAAGAATTCCTTTAGCACATTCTCTGGAGTCATGGTGCCAAGTACTCTTGCAATTCTTGGGGCTGTAATGTATTTTATTGTTCCTCAGATTGTCGGGAGCGTGGGGATTCTGAATACTATACTTATTATCCTTCTCGCCCATGTGATAACTATCTCGACGGCGTTCTCTCTTTCAAGCATCGCAAGCAATATTAATGTTAAAGAAGGAGGATTATATTATCTTATTTCCCGAAGTCTTGGCAAAGAATTTGGCGGAAGCAGTGGTGTTCTTCTTTACACTGCACAAACACTCTCAATCACGTTTTATGCCGTAGCTTTTGCAAGAGCTGTGAGTGGTATACTCTCTCGATTTTCAATACTCGTTCCTGAATTTGCGGTTTCGATACTAGCATTTATCTTTTTTGCTGTTATTTCTTTTTTTGGCGCGAAAAAAGTACTCAAAATCCAAAAAACTATTCTTGTCATTGTATTACTATCCTTGATTTCAGTTTTTATCGCAGTGCCTTCTTCACAAAATACTGTGTCTTTTGATCCTGTGTTCACAATACCCTTCTGGGTTGCTTTTGCAATGTTCTTTCCAGCAGTAACTGGAATCAGCGCAGGCATAGGGATGAGTGGAGAACTTAAACATCCTCGAAAAAGTCTGATACGCGGAACGTTCCTATCAATAGGATTCACGATGATTATATATCTTCTTCTTGCATTAAAATTATTTACTCTAGCTGATGCCTCGCAACTAGTTTTTGACAAACATATTATTGAAACAGTATCTTTTTTTGCACCTATTGTTGTTCTGGGAGCACTTGTCGCAACAGCATCTTCAGTACTTAGCTTATCATTATCTGCTCCACGAACGCTACGAGCAATGATTAAGGACAATTTATTCGGTTCGAGGGTGAAATGGTTATTAACTTCCTTTCGACAACAATCCAAAGAACCTCATGCTTCATTATTATTGACAGTGATTATTGGTTTTATATTCCTTTTTGTCGGAGAACTCGAACTCATATCGCAAATTCTCACCATACTTTTTCTAGCAGTATATAGTTGGATAAATGTGGCTGTACTTCTCGAAAAATTCTCGACAAATCCTAGTTATCGACCAACGTTTAAAACTCCTCTTTCCATCGCTATTATAGGTGTGCTTTCCTGCTATGTTGTTATGTTCTTGTTCAATGTTTATGTTGCGATTGGAGTTATCCTGATTCAATTTTTCATTTCTTTTATCATTTCAAAAACAAAAACAGCTTCCTCACTTGATGGGATGTGGGCTGGAGTATCATTGAGATTTTTAAAATTCTTTCTCAAAGGAACTGATAACTCAAAAAACAAAAAAAATTTTCGACCAATAATACTTGGTTTCTCGATGTCAAAAAAAAATAGGAAGACGCTCGTACATATCATTGATTGGATAAGTTCGAATACGAGCATGAGCAAATTATATTTACTCTATAAAGGAACACTTCGAAAACAATCAACAAAAGCATATGAAGAAAACACTGTATTCAAAACATACCTTGAAGACCACTCTATACGATTATTTTCAGATGTTATTCTCACAAAAAACTATCCTCAAACAATAAGGGATACTGTGCAAAGCCAAGAATTTGGCGACTTTAAACCAAACACTATTGTTTTTGATCTTGACGAATCAATCCATCTTAAAAAACTCCTTCCTGATATTTCCCGTTTAAAAAAAAATATTATTGTATTTCGAGATAATAAAAACATCTCATTTTCAAATGAAAATGACACTACCATAGATGTGTGGTGGAGTTCTCAGAAAAATGGTAATTTCATGCTCTTACTAGCACATCTTATTGCAAACTCTCGATTCTGGAGTGAAAAACGTCCTGTCATCAGGGTCTTTAAAATAATATCTTCAAAAAAAGAATATAATAAAGCATACTCCTCCTTACAACGAACAATTTACGAATCAAGAATTCCTTCGATAAAACCTATCCTTGTTTATCGGAAAGGAAAAACTGTCCGTTCTATCATTTCGCAATATTCTGCAGGAAGCGATTTGGTTATATTAGGATTACCTCACTTCACAAATTCTACAAGCAAAAAAGATTTGCTCTATAATACGAGAAGATACACTGATGATCTTAAGATGAGCTTATTAGTGAATGCAAGCGAAACGATAGATTTGAAAACATCTTAATGCTTCAAGCATATTTATTTGTTGCTTGATTTCAAATAAATATTTTTTATAATTTGTTCTAATCTCGGTTCATGAATTAAAATATCTTGAACGTTAATGGCTTCAAATAATATTCTAATTAATGAAGGAATATTATTTTTTTTATCGACTGATAATTTGATTGTTTTGTTTGTTTTTTTAATTACATTAACTCCTTTGTTGTTAAGTGTTCTTTTAAGTTTTGTCTTGTCTTTAATATTATTGTACTGTATATCTATAGTTTTAGTATTCAAATATTTGGTTTTGAGATTTTTAAGAGTGCCATCAAATAACATTGTTCCTTTATCAATAAGAACCACCCTTTTACATAATGCTTCAATATCATCCATATCGTGTGTTGTAAGAATGATTGTGGTGTTAAATGTTTTATTGATGTACTTCAAAAACGAACGAATTTCTTCTTTAGCAACCTGATCAAGTCCGATAGTTGGCTCATCAAGAAAAACTAATTTTGGCGTGTGAAGTAATGCAGCTGCAATTTCACATCTCATTCGTTCACCCAAACTCAATTTTCTGACTGGAATATGAAGGTATTGTTTAAGATTAAGGACTTTATCGTATAGTTGAATTTTTTCCTCAAACTCTTTCTCGCTTAATTCATATATTGCTTTGTACAGTCGTAATGAATCAATTACTGGAACATCAAATTCAAGAAGTCTTCTTTGTCCAAAAACAACACCTATATTTTTTGAATAATTGTAACGTTGCTTATGAGGATTAAATCCCAAACAAGAAACATGTCCTGTTGTTGGTGTTATTATACCTGTAAGTATTTTTATCGTTGTTGATTTTCCAGCACCATTTGGTCCAATATATCCGATAAACTCTCCTTGTTTTATATCGAAGCTAATGTCTTCAATTGCTTTTTTCTCTTCGTATTCTTTGAAAAAGAAATGTTTTAATTTTTTAGCTATTGTTTTATTCTCTTTTTGAGGTACTTTGAATATTTTATTAATTTTTTTAACTTTTATTATTGGCATAGTATTATCCTCCTTATTATGCTCATCCTCCTTGAGCTTCAAATCGCCGTAATCCTTTTTTCAACACTGCCTTAGCGATGATGACTAAAACAACTATCCATGCCATTTGAATTCCAACACTCGTTATAATTTCAATGATGGTTTTTTCACCCATAATAATACTTGTTGGTGTGTAAATAATGGATTTGAATGGAAAAAAAGAAGCTATTTTCATTAAAAGATCAGAAATATGCAATGGAATTATCTCGCCTGAAAGAAACGCCTGAAACATTATTGCCACTCCCATTATGCTCCACGTCTCACCCCACCAAAAGGCAGTACATGAAATGATGAAATAATAACAAAATGCCAATATCAAGGAAATTATTGTTGATGCTATGAAAAATCCTATTTGTATTGCCGTTGGTTGTATGAGTTCTATTCCAAATCCTGATTTTAAAACAATAAGAATAATGAAAAATAACAATATACTATATATTCCTGTTATTGTCGTTCTAGCAAAAATTTTAGCGAATGTTCTCTTAAAATAAGATATTGGTTTAGTAATTAGTGAAGATAAATTTCCCAGCCGTATATCGTCTGTTACAATACCGCCTGTTTTCCAACTTAAAAGAGAATTCGAAATTATAGTAACAATAGCAATATATGTAATAAATTCTAATCGACTATACTCTGCAATCATTTCTTGATTTGACGCAGTAAATATTGCCGTCCAAATAGCTGCGAGGATGCCAAACTTAATCATTGGTTTAACAATCTTAGCATACATATCTAATTTGTATTCTAAAATTGCTTTAAGCTCGAGCAAAAATTGCTGGATATATTTATTTGATATTATTTTTTCAAACATCATCTTATCCTCCCATACTCTGATATTGTTTAAGACCTTTATTCCAAGATATGTGAAGGATTAAACTCCATAATGCCAATACACCGACCGCAAGTAATAATGTCTTAACTGATTGAATCACTGTTTGCGAAGTTAATATTTGAACAGGAAATGTTCCGAAAAATATTGCTGGAAAAATAAATGTTAGTACATTTCTCCAAACAATTCCTAGAATATTTATAGGGTATTGTTTTGTGATGATTAAGCTACGATATATGCTGATAAATGCTCTCACTCTTCCAAATCGAAATGCGAGAGTAGAAATGGTTAAAGTCACGAGATGAAAAATAATAACTCCAAAAACACAAGTAAGTAACGCAATAATTCCTTGAATTACAGTAAATTCAAATGATCCTTGGCTAAGGGCATAACCTATAACTGCAAATCCTGTTCCTATAGGTATTACTGCCATAATTTCAAAACGACTCATCATAACTGCAAAAATAGTATTTACTGGTCGAATCAAAAAACGATCTATCTTTGCTTCAACAATTTCGGTCCCGACTTCAATACTATAATATCCAAATTGCCAAAATGAATCTGCTAACAGCACAAAACCGGTGAGTAATTGTAACATAGGTAATGTCCAACCACCTATCTTGCTTGTGTTTGCAAAAAGAATTTCCCAGAAAAAAAGCCATGTCGCTGCAGTTAAGATATATGTGATAATATTCATAAAAAATTGTGATCTGTATTCGTGTGCTTCTTTGAATGCCAATCTAAAATATTCTTTGATTAAAACAATATGCTTAATAATGTACTTCATCGTACTTTTTGTTTTGTTTTGTTTTAAAAATATTTTGTTAATGCACTATCGGTTACCATTAATGGTTTCCACTATCATAACATTTATAAATGTCTTTTTTCACACCATACTTATATGGTGAGGAGTTCCAAAACAATTCAAAAAAACTTGTTGTCGCAATTAGAATCAAGCTTAAATGATTTGTCCACGACGGAACTCTCTCAAAAAATTGGTGTTGAGCGACACACTGTTGCAAAATACCTTGAATCGCTTTACGCAAAAGGTATTATTTCATATCGTAGAGTTGGTCGATCCAAATTATGGCAACTTTCCGAATCTCCACTGCTTTCAATAATTGAAGATGTTGAATCTCCTCTTTTCAAAGAACTCACGGGAATGTTTTCGAATGTATCAAGCGATATCCGCGTTCAAGACAAGGATCTCAACATATTATGGAGTAATAATTCAAAAGACATCGGTCATTGCTGTCTTGATATTTTTAATATCCAACAACCTTGTCGCGATTGTCCAGTCTTATCTTCTTTCAAATCAGGAAAAGAAAAAAAACAAAAGCTATCTAATGGAACTACAATAATAAAACCTCTCAAAAAAAATGGTATAACTGTCGCGGTCCTCAACATACGAAACCCTGCATAAAAATTCACATTATCAAAAGTGTTTGTCAACATGAACTGACAAGAACACACAATAACTATAAACAATAACAATATACAGGTGATACTATGAATGAAAAAACTACTTTTGAACTACCCTCATTGTCTTATGACTATGATGCTCTCGAACCATACATAGATGCTCAAACGATGAAAATTCATCATACAAAGCATCATCAAGCATACACTGATAAATTCAACAAAGCGCTTGAAAAGTATCCTGGATTATTTAATTCAACACCTGAAGAGATTATCAAAAATCTTTTTGAAGTTCCAGAGGATATTCGTTCTGCCGTTAAAAATCATGGTGGGGGATATATAAATCATAAATTATTCTGGACTATACTTGCAAAAGACAAACCCCTTCAAGGCGAGATTAAAGAAGCAATCGAAAGAGATTTCGGAAGTTTTGATGCTTTCAAAGAAGAATTTACCAACGCTGCAAAAACTCAATTTGGAAGCGGGTGGGCTTGGCTCGCCGTAGACCTAAACTCAAGAGGTCATGGTCAGAACACTGCTGAGCAGAATTTTTCGAAACTGGTTGTTTTGAAAACCCTCAATCAAGACTCTCCGCTAACAAAAGGATATATTCCTATTTTAGCAATTGATGTATGGGAACACGCTTACTATCTTAAATATCAAAATAAACGACCTGAATATATAGAACAATTTTTTAATGTCATCAATTGGAATGAAGTCAACAAAAGATATCTTGATGCATTACAAGGAAAATATGCTTAATAGAATAAATATTATGACGGTGCGAATATGGTAGAAAAAATACTAGAACTAGATTCAATAGTCTTAGAAAAAAAACACGAGACTACTTCTGAAAAAGGTTTTAGAACAACAGAACGCAAAAGATTACTTAACAACTTATCACTTACTGTGTGGAGTGGTTTTATCCATGCAATAGTTGGACCTAACGGGGCTGGAAAATCAACCATAGCACGATTGATCATGGGATTAGAATCTCCAGATTCATACGAAGGTGATATTCGTCTCGAAGGAAAATCAATAAAACATGATTCAATAACTTTGCGAGCGAGAAAAGGAATTGCGCTAGCATGGCAAGAACCAACACGATTTGAAGGTTTGCAAGTAAAAACATTTCTTGATGTTTCAATTAAAGACAAAAACCTATCTTCTTCAAAACGAGAA
>JBNJGO010000007.1:0-1652 GCA_051819745.1 Nanobdellota archaeon
ACATGCGCAAACAACACTCTTTGACCCGAGATTGGAGCGAATAATAAATATGCAAAAAATACGCAAAAGTGTTAATACTATCTGTTGATATTATCTTTTGGGACAAGGCCCTTTATAAGACCTTATTCAGGAAGAAACATAATAGTATAGCGTAGGAAAAAGTGATTGTGAAGCAATATTCTAGACTGCACCCAACATACTGAATTATACAAACAGATATAAAACAGATACGTTTATAAATAAAAACATCTGACTAGGGTATACGTCTGTTGCAAGCATTTGTCAGGCGAAAAGGGGTGTTGTATGTCTGAAGAATTTGATGTTATTACTATAGGTAGTGCAACGGTTGATGTTTTTGCCGATACTACTTCTGAACTCGTCAAGTTTGTCACTTCTTCTGGCGAGAAAGATTTTATCAGCTATCCGTTAGGTAGTAAAATTCTTATTTCGCATCTTGATGTTCTTGTTGGTGGTGGTGGAACTAATACGGCTGTATCCTTTTCTCGACTCGGGTTAAAAACGGGTTTTATGGGTAAAATAGGACGTGATGAAAATGGTTCTAAAGTGAAAAAAGAATTACAATCCCAGCGAGTTTCTTTTTTAGGTCAACAAGGAGGACAAACAGGATACTCTGTCGTCCTTGATTCTATAGAACAAGATAGAACTATTCTCACATTTAAAGGAGCGAATAATTCATTTTCATTCTCTTCAAAGTCCCTTTTACCAACTACTAAATGGTTGTATGCCTCGTCCATGGTTGGTTATTCGTTTGAATCATTACAGGCACTTTTCGAAACTGCATCAAGTAAAGGGGTTCGATGTGCTTTTAATCCTTCGAGTTATCAAGTTAAGAAGGGATATGATGAGCTTTCATCATTACTTGAAAAATGCGATGTTATCATCATGAATCTTGAAGAAGCTCAAACTCTTCTTGATAGCGATGATCATCCGGCAACGCTTGCCAAACACATTCGTTGTTCACCAAAACAACATGTTATCATAACATTAGGATCTAAAGGTGCCATTTGTGTATACAAACAAGAAGTATATCATATTAAAACAGCTTCAAATACTATTGTTCATGAAACTACGGGTGCAGGTGACGCGTTTGGATCAGGTTTTGTTTCTGCACTCATTAAAGGAGAAGAGACAGTATCAGCTCTTAAGAAAGGACTTGTTCAGGCCGAAAGCGTTATTGGACGCAAAGGCGCTAAAAGAGGATTGTGTACGTTAACTAAGATGGAGCAATTAGTAAGTGAGAAAAAGTATGAAATACAAAAAAAAGCTCTTGAAAAGTATCCCGATCTCGAAGTTAACCATCACACCTCTTCCATTCAAGAACAATCATTATCGATGAGAAAAACATCTCCACAACACGCGTTTGTATGGTCTGAAACGGTTCGTTTGCAATGTGTTTTTGATTTGGAAAAACAGCTTCGAAAAACAGATGACAAGATATTTTCTAAGTTCGTATCCTCTCATAAAAATGATTTTAGTTCTTGGATTCGAAATGTCTTCGGGTATCAAGGACTTGCAGATGCACTTGACAAGACTACTGATCGAAAAACAATAATTTTACTCTTAGAAGTATTTAGAACAACAAAAAGGTGATATGATATGAAAATTAACACATCAAAACTATTGACTAACGG
>JBNJGO010000007.1:1752-19206 GCA_051819745.1 Nanobdellota archaeon
CATGCCTTGCGACAAGTTATATTTAATAATAAAAATCCTGAACAAGCACTTGAAAAATAATAACAAGGTAATAGTAAAGGACAATTCCCTGATAAAGAGTATGTAGGAGAATGTTTTTAAACTAGTTTATGTTTGTCACGGCATATGACATTCAGGATTACTGCCCAAGATGGTCGTGCTCGAACTGGCGTTCTCAAAACAAATCATGGACTAGTAAACACACCATTTTTCATGCCTGTAGCTTCAAAAGGTTCTGTCAAGAGCATGCAAGGTGATGATCTTGAATCATTAGGATTTGAAAGTGTTATTACAAATGGTTTTTTATTATCGCTCGCTCCTGAAAAAGAAGTTGTTTCAAAAGCAGGAGGTATTCATCAGTTTATGAATTTTTCAAAGACTATTTTTACTGATAGCGGTGGTTTTCAAGTATTGTCTAAAGATTTTTTGTTAAAAAAATCGGAAAAAGGAGTTCTTTTCAAAGATAAGCGAGGAAAAAAGATGGAGTATTCTCCTGAGATCGCTCTTCAAAATCAGCACGCTATTGGTTCTGATATTGCTATGACTCTTGATGATGTAACTCATTATGGCCAGTCAGGTAAGGAGTTTGTTTCTGCCATTAAAAGAACTCACGAGTGGGCAAGAAGATCTCTTCTTGAACACAAGAGACTCCATAAAGAATATGATAGTAAGCAATTATTATTTGGTATTTGTCAAGGCGGAGTAAGACCGGAGTACAGACGTTTTTCAACACATAAGATAAATGAGTTGGAATTTGATGGTGTTGCTCTTGGAGGATTAGTCATTGGCGAGAAAAGAGATGAACTTCTTGCTAACGTCAAGACAAGTATTGAAATTATTTCCGAAGATAAAGTTCGATATTTGATGGGATTAGGATCGCCCGCAGAGATTGTTTCTGCTGTCGAGATGGGTGTTGATTGTTTCGATTCTATTTATCCTACTGCAAATGCGCGTCACGGATCATTACTTTCAAGAAAAGGACGTATAGCTATTAAGAAAAAGAAATATAAGTTTGATATGGGACCTATCGAAGAGGGTTGTCAGTGTTATACGTGTAAAAACTATAGCCGGGCTTATGTTCATCATCTTCTCAGAGAACATGAGCTGACAGGGTTTCGTTTAGCAACAGTTCATAATCTTCATTTTATGAGCACATTAATGAGCGATATTCGTAGGGCAGTCTCAAAAGGAGAATTCAAAGCATTCAAAGACCGCTTCATGAGAGATTATTTTTCTGTTTCTGAAAAGAAAGAATTATTTTATCATATTCAGCAAAAATATCTTGAAGAGCAAAAAAACATGAAAGCTAAATTTTTGCTTGATTATAAGCCTTCAAAAAATACAAATAATAAAATATAAAATGTTTTAGGAAAAATCCTTATGAAGTTCTTTTTTTGCATGTTCGAGAATCTTGTAGAGTCTTTTTTTAGCAAGTTTTCTTGCCTCATCACCTTGATAATCTAAATTTCTCAATCGTGTAACAAGACGTTGACCATATTCCCATTCTTTTTTTGCTTTTGTTAGCTCACGACGGGATAAACGATGATTTATATTTCTTAATACAGATTCAAGTTCATTACAATCTTTCTTTATTAATTCCTCAATAGCATGGATTTTTTTCATAAGTATCACTCTTGTTTTTTTAGAATTGTTTCAGCATTATTAAGTAATTCTTTTATGTGTTCATTTACTTTTTGATCTACCACTTCATCTTTCAGATCAAGTTTTTTTATTTCATTAATAATTCCCTCAATTCGATGAGTGAAATGTAATTTAAAATCACGAGCTTCATTTTCAATTTCTGCTTCAGACTTTTTATGAATGTTTTTGAAAAATTTATTAGATTTACCTTTAAAAAAATAATCTTCCAATACTCCTGTAAGTTGATTTATTTTGTTATCATTTTTATGTGTCGAGTCCATTTTTTAATCACCAAATAACAATTACTCCACTAAAAAGTAACTTTCTTTATAAAAGTTTCTAGAGATAATTAAAAAAATAATATATCAACACAGTATAACGCTATTTTTATAAATGAACATTCATTACATTCGATAGCGTAGGGTTGACAGGTTGGTCAGGAAGAAGTATTTCTTCTTAGGAAAGTCCACCCTCCAGCATCATTGTGATGTTAGTGTAGTTTGATGTTATGTCAAGAATCTTAATAGGATTGGCAACCGTGCAGAAACAGGAAGGTGATACTTCCTCATCAATGATTCGTTGTTGATGAAAACCCCTTTTGGATAATGGGATGATGCGTATGACACGACATAGTAATATGTTGTTAGATAACTCGTTGACGTCTCCAAAAGAACGGATGAAATGACGGTCCCTACCGGTGCAAGTCATTTTGGCGCTTAGTAGAATCCGACCACAAGATATCGAAACCCATTGGTTTTTTGGTCTTGACAAAAGGTGGCTTATGCAACTCTACGTGTTTTTTATTTTTTCAATTGTTTGTTATGATAAAAAGGTTTTTAGAGGATAGTATGGCACAAGAAGAACAATCGGACTCTGCAATTACAATTGTGGAATTAAAGGATGTCGCGAATATTGCAAAGAGATTATCTTCTTTGACAGCTTCAAAAATTCTCCAATCACTTCAGGAAAACAGTCTTTTGAGTGCTAGTGAAATTTCAACCAAGACAGGTTTAGCACTCACCACCATCAATTATCATTTGAAATCTCTTGTCAAAGCAGGTGTAGTTGATGATTCTTCGTTTACATATAGTGCTAAAGGAAGGACTGTTGTGAAATATGGGTTGGTCGATAAACCAATCATCATTCTCCCTAAAAAAACACCAACATCAATGAGTAAAGCAACAACATTTACCAAGACTATTATCGGCAGTATTGGCGCTATAGGTGCAGGGCTTAGTGTGTGGGGAGCTTCACTTCTTAGTACTGTCAATAAGACTGTGAAAACGACCACTGAAACGCAACCTGCAACATATACTCTTTCTCGAGGTTCGGCTGAAACCATATCTCAAGCAGGAAGTTTACAGGATGGTGTTGTTATACTTTCTGTCGGAGTTGTTTTGGTTCTGATTATGATGGCTTGGTTTTTTTATTATTATATGAAAAAAACAGCATAATAAGGATTTCCACTTTCCTGTGGGAACAGTACTTTTATAAATTTGATATTGTTTGATATGACTATGAAATTACCTGTTTTTCGTATTGAGAATATCACAAAAGCATTTGGAAAACATATTGTTCTCAAAGATCTATCTATAAATATCTATAAAGGAGAAATTATCGGTATTGCTGGAGCAAGTGGCGCTGGAAAGACAACCTTTCTCAATACGTTGATTGGTTTTTTAAAGCCCGAAGAAGGTAGTGTATTATATTATCAGGATAAAGTATTATCAACAGAAAAGACCGAGCAGTATCAACCCGTCATTAAAAAGTTGAGAACGGTAAAACAATTGTATGGGTTCGCCTCTCAAACACCTTCTTTTTATGGCGAGCTTACCACTGTTGAAAACCTTCGTTTCTTTGGAAGTTTGCATGGTCTTGATAAAAAAACCATTCACAGTAATACGAGGACTTTGCTTAGATTAATGGAACTTAATGATGCCAGAGATATTAGGGCTAAACGATTATCAGGTGGTATGGAACGAAGACTGGATATTGCTTGTGCTTTAATGCATGATCCTGAAGTTCTTATTCTTGACGAGCCAACCGCAGATCTTGATCCGTTGTTAAGAGACCATATTTGGGAATTGATTAAAAAAATAAATAAGAAAGGAACAACCATTATTCTTTCAAGTCATCATCTTGGAGAGTTAGAATTACTATGTGATAGGGTTGCTTTTTTGAAAAATAAACATTTTGAAAAAATTGGAACTCCTGAAACTTTAAAGAAAGAGTTTGATATAGAACAAGAAATCATTATTCAAACTGCAAAAAAAGAGTACAGTGAATTAATAAAAAAGTTAAAACATAAACATATAACTAGCGTTAATAAACATGAAAACAATCTTATTATTTTAACAAGAAAACCAGAGAAAGTTTTGAAATTTATATTGACCGTAATAACCAAACAAAAGCAAAAATTAGAATTTGTTGATATTGTTAATCCATCTCTTGATGATATTTTTGTTAAAATGTGGTCTCGAGGTGAAAAGTGATGAAATTCCTCGAGATTATCAAAAAAAATTTCAAAGTTCTTTTCAGGCAAAAAACATCTCTTGTTTCAATAGTGTTGGGACCTATCTTAATCATATTTCTCATTGGTCTTGCATTTAGTTCTTCAACATCTCTTGATATTGTTGTTGGTATTCACAGTCCGGAAAATACTTCGTTATCAAATGAATTTGTTGATGTTGTAGAAAGTAATAATTATAGTGTAAAATCGTTTCCTTCAAACAGCTCTTGTATTGATGAATTAAAGAAAGGACTTGTTCACACCTGCATCATATTTCCAAAAGATTTTGTTATACGACAAGGTAAAACTAATGAACTTGAATTTTTTGTTGATGAAAGCAGGATGAACATCGTTTACACCGTCATCAATAAGGTTTCTGATCGTCTTGAAATAAAGACTGATGAGCTAAGCAAGTCGTTAACTCAAGATTTAATTTTAGCTATTGAGGGAGGGAATAAAGCAGTTGATGATGCTCTTGCAGATTTGATTTCCGTAAGAAGTCGTTTATCAACAACCAGTAACACTGTTTTACAAACACAGAATGAATTAGAGAATATTAATTATACGTTTACGAATGTAAATTTCGGTTTCAGTAGCGACATCATGTCTTTAGAAAGTAAACAAGAAAAAATGGAAGATACTGTTATGTCAACAGTCTCTCAAGGGCTTGATCTTATTGACAGTATTGAAACTCAAAATACTAATCCTAATATCACTTCAGATATTGAATCATTAAAGACAAAACTCACCGATCTTAATAGTAGTGTAAAAACAAAAAGCAACGCTAGTTTAGCATTGTTCACACAAGTCATTACTGAAATTGAAGAAACAAGAAATGAAGTTAATAGTTTAGAAGAAAAATTAGAGGATAGTAAAACAGCAACCGAAAATAGTGTTTCAAGATTATCTTCTTTGGATGATTCTCTTCAAAGCATCAGCTCAAAAGTTCAGTCTATAAAACAATCTTTAGAAAGTGCTTCTTTAACACTTAATGATATTAATATTAAATCTAGCGATCAGATTGTAAATCCGGTGACAACCGATATTAAAACAGTTTCAACCAGTAATAAGATTGGAATGTTATTTCCTTATGTTTTGATTCTTGTTATTATGTTTGTGGGTTTTATCCTTTCAAGTACGTTGGTTGTTCTCGAGAAAAAAAGTAAAGCTTCCTTCAAGATATTTACAACACCAAGTAAAGATATCTTATTTATCTTAAGCACCTTTGCAACATCATTTATTGTCGTTATCGTCCAAACAATAATTATCTTGAGTATTGCAGGTTTTTTCGGTGTTAATTTTATTGAGTCAAACATTCTCTTAAACAGCATCATTTTATTGCTTTCAACTTCAATGTTCATATTTTTAGGAATGGCTTTGGGATATTTATTTCCTAATCAACAGAGTTCTAACATGGCCAGTATTTCACTTGGAGCAATATTTTTATTTATTTCGAATCTTGTTCTTCCTCTCGAAAGTATCTCTCCTGCTCTTCAAAGAATCGCCGAATATAATCCTTATGTTCTTTCTTCTGAAACTCTCAGACAATCAATAATATTTTCTTTAGAACTAAAAACAATAAGTCAACCACTTATTATTATGGCAGGATATTGCATTGCTATATTCATAATAGTTTTTTTCATTCAAAAAATAGCAAAAATACGATTGATTAACAAATCACACCTTAAATATAATAAAGAATTTCATCCAAGTATACTTCAATATAAAGGTAAAAAAATAAGTTCTCAACAAGATTTTATTTCTCTTCTTACAAAAATGTCTGCTAAGGAATACAAATTATTTAGGATTTTTAATAAGAGAAAAATTCTTCAATTTATTGATGATGAGATACATAACGATGAACTTTCAAAACAAATATACTCTATATCGAAAGAAAAAGTTTTACAAGAATTAGTCGAACATAACGAGAAAAGAATAAAAAAAATACAAAGAGAACAATTAAACGAAAAAAATAAAAGATAATTATCTGCTATTATATGACAATAATATAAGCTAGCGCTATTAATTCTGTGGTGAACAAAATATTTTCACTAAAAGATCCTGTTTTAATCGGACCTCTAAGTCTTTTCAATCCAGGGAAGAAACGCACACCCTCTTTTGTCAAAGCGTCCAGGAGAAGATGAGAAGTAAATCCCGCTATAAAAGAATATAATAATATACTATCGAGAATGATCGCAAGAGGTATGATAAGAAGTCCGAGAAAAAGTAGTGTGTGAAAGAAACCCCTATGTTTTGAAATCCAGGAAATGACACTGATTTTTCTTCCGAAATATGAATTTTTTGAATCAATATCAGGTAATAAAGAACCTATTACTGCTATGAAAATAATTGAAATTTCAAAAACAACAGTTTCGGTAACAATAAAAGTAAAAAGCGAACCGATCAAAAGACCGGTAAGAGCGTGAGTTTTCCCTAACATTATTTTACTCTCATAATCCTTGTTCAATATCGTCTATTGATGGAAGATCATCATCCTTTGAAGACACGCTTTCTTCTTTAACAGTATCTGTTGAAGAGGAGGGTTCTGTTTTAGGATCGTTTGTCGTAGTGTCTGTTGATGAACTTTTTTCCTCTGTTGCTGAAGCACTTGCTGTTGGATCTGGATCTGTGTTTAGTTCGAAAATGACGATTTCAAGATTGTTGTAAATATTGTTCTTTTTTATCTTTCCTTTTCCATGTATTATTGTTCCTAACAAATCCGTTTTTATTTCTTCAAGACGATCAGTATCATCTTGTAGCGAAATAATTTGGTCTTCTGGCATGCTAAGAAGTTCTTGAATTTGTTCTTTCCATAGTGTTGCTCTCATGTTGTCAGTTCCATCATCTAAAAAGAGATTCATCACATAGTTATATGCTGGTTTTTCTTGTTTTCCGTGTTGCGGACAAGTAAATTCATCATCTTCTTGTTGTAGTCTTTTTCCACATTCAGGACAGCTTTTGAAGAATCGGGGAGTGTATGCTTGAACGATAGTTGCAGTTATAGCGACAAGTTGGTCTTGTTCGGTGATATCTTTTATTTTTTTTGTTTCCAGAGAGGATCGTTGTGTGAACTCTTTTACTTCAACAGTTTTTCCCTCAGGATTTATAGTGCATTTCGAGTTCGAGCCAAGGTGTAATTCTACATAACCATTATTTTCTTTGGTGTATGCTTCCTTTACTTCGAGAATATCCCCTTCGTTTATTTTTTCGAAATAATTAGTTACATAATCATTCCAGAAAGTGAGTTTGATACGTCCAGTATCATCTGCCATGAAAAGATTTCCAACCTTTCCTTCTTTATCTGCACCAAACGTGTGGATATCATATTTTTTCTGGACCTTAGCTAATGTGGTAACATTTCTCATTCCTGCGAGAATGTCTTTGACTTTAAGTTCGCTTACAGCTGGTTTTTCTGTTTTGATATCGAGCTCATTTGCAATTATGTGCAGTGCGCCTTCTTCTGAGATGAGACCCCCTAGAGAAGATAATTTTTCTTGTAGTTTTGCGTCAAGTTCATCTGCAGTGAGTTTGTTTGAATCGAGAATTTTCTTTTTTAATAATGCACTAGTGTCTGTCATATATCATACCACCCTATTGGTTGTTCTACTTTTATTTGAAAGCAGTACCAGGATAAGAATGTGTTTATTTTTAAGTGTTATGCCTCTTCTTCCAGTGAATTGAATACAGTCGTCACTATGTTGTGGGAATAACCTTGTTGTTTTAGTGTTGATCGTATTTGTTCATCAGAATATCCTAGTGACCGAACTTTTCGGACATAATCTTGTAGTTGCCTGAGTTGTTGAGAGGTTCCATGTCGTCGCTTATGGACGTGGATAAATAAAGTGATTGCAATAATAAAAAAAAGAAGCGCTATCGCTGATATGAGAAGTTCTCTGAGGTTATCTCGTATGAATTGAGGGATAACGGCTTGTTCTGATATGTTCTCATTTGAGGTGTGCTCCGTATCATCAAGTCCGTTGATGTGTTGATCAGTTGTTTGAGAACTAGTGTTCGATGATGATTGCCGTCCTTCAAGGTTAGGATTTGAAAGACAGTCAAAATCTACCTCTCTACAAGAGGGATCACAGTATCCATCTATTCCTTGCACACAATCATTTGCTTGGGCTAAAGTATTTGCAGGCATAACTACAACTACTAGTGTGACAAAGACAATAATGGTTGCTAGTTGTTTGTATAATATCATCATAGTATTTTAATCTGGTTTACTTATCGCATATACCATACCATCTTTATTACTGGCATCTAATCTTAAGTCATATTCTTCGATGACAAATGTTTTAAGCGCTTTATCTTTGATCAATTCTTCATACGCATCTTCATTAACTGTATTGGTAAACGCGTTCGGAAGTTCATCATACTCCGGTCTTCCAACCCAATTAAGGATGTTTGCTTTATTTCTTTTTTCATCAGCCCACCCCAAAAAGATAACACTATGTTTATCACCATCATAATTGAAAGAAATGATATCACCTGGAGCGAGCATGTCTTTAGTGATTTCTTGTGTATTACTACAACCATCATCAAAGTCATCACTTGTGTAATCATCGTGAAGACAATAATCAAATTCACCCCATTCAAATCCTGCTTTTTTGTAGGCGAAAAGAGTAGAATCAAAGCAATTCATACCATTGCCATCAGCATCAGTTAATATTTCAAGCCCGTTATAGGTGCATGTTTTTTTATCTGAATTACAACTACCTGTAGAAACACCCCCTCGATCATCTACAACAAAAGGATATCCATCAAGATCCGCTAGTTTGGCAACATTTTCATCATCAATTGACAACGAATTACTTGGAGAAGCGCCTTTGTTGATAAAATCAAACATTGAATCTTTTGTGTTTTGGGGTCCATCCATTCGTGTGATAAGTATTGGTATTATTATTGCTAAAAAAAATATTATAATAAGTATTTTTTGAATCATTGTTAATGAACCACCCTCTGATTGTCCTTTGTTTGTTTGGAATAATTGTTTCATTCATATCACCTTGTTGTTAGTTAAAAGTATAGTAGTTATATTTAGTCAATACAACATATTATGTTATTGCATACACCATTCCTTCTTCGTTACTCTCATCGAATTTTAGAGTGTATGTTTCTGTTCTAAATGATTTAAGAGTATTTTTTGAAAGGAGTGTTGAATATTGTTGATTATCAAACGCGTTTGTGAAAGTGGAAGGGAGGTTGGCATATGATGGTTTTCCGACCCAATTAAGAAGGTACGCTTCATTATTGGCTTTGTCAGCCCATCCTAAAAAAACAACATTATGATTGATACCTTCCCAATTCATGGAAATGATATCACCAGCCGAAAGCATACCTTTAGTAATATCATCAGTATTACTGCAACTATCATCAAAACGACTTTCAGTTATAGAATCATTAAGGCAAAATTCGAAGCCAGGAAAGTCTTGTCCTACTTTTTTGTAAGCATATGTTGTCGAGTCAAAACAGTTTATTCCACCACTATCATCTAAGTCTTTAAGAACCTCGACATCTTCTAAAGTACACGTTTCTGAATCGCAAGTTTGTTTATTGTCCCAATCAAGTTCTCCGTAACGATCTTCGACGATAAAAATATGTCCTTCAAGTCCGATGAGTGATTTTACAAAATCGTTATCAGCAGGAATATCTTCTGCAGGTATACTTGTTGGTCGAGAACCAGTGTATGTTATATCACTTTCATCTCGTATTCCAAGAAGAACCTCTCTGTCTTCATCAAGTTTGTTAAGGTAATTAGTGCATTGTCCTGATGAAAACATATTGCTTGCATATGAAATTTGTTCTAAGCCGGGGACCGCACTCACCACAACGTCTGTTATTTCGTCAATAATGACGGTAAAAGATCCTGATTGTGTTTGTGGTTGGACGTTAAGATGGTGGTCCATGACAGATAATTCGTAAGTGTATGATGATTGGTTTTCAAACAAGGGTGTTGATCCTGTATTTCCTATTGTATAATAATATTGTCTTGATGTTGAATCATCTTCAGTGTATTTGAGTTGGTGGAGTGTTTTAAAGGAAAACATCTTTCTTAAAGAAGAAGTGGAAGTGAATCCATTGGTTTGTGTTCCGATGTATTCTATTGAAACTGCTTGCGATACTGGAATGAAATAAGTAAGGTTTTTTGATCCATCATCTGAACGGACCGTAAGGTTGTAAGCATATATATCTTCATCGTTCTCGTCAGACCATTGAAACATGATTGCAGGATTTTGATTGCAAAGATATTGTGTTGTTGATACGGAATCTATTTTATCAGGTGGAACGCTATCATTAAGTTCGACAGCAAATTGTAATGAAGAGGATAAGGAATCGGTTTCAAGAGAGAATAAGAAGGTGTCTGTCGGTTCTCTGCACGCAAACGAGTCCATCATTTGAGAATTGTAAGAAGTCATTGTCATTCCTGATTGTGCGTGCAATGAAGAAATGTTTTGTGTAGAGTCTTCTTTAACACAGTTATTGTGTCGACAGAACGTTATGATGTTTCTTCCTTGAATATCGTTTGCAATGAGTTCTGAAAGGGTACTATAGCATACTGGCCCCACCGAATGTATGAAAACGTGCTCGCCATCAGGGTCAGGAGTGAAGGTTTCATGACAATATGGATTTCCAGTATATGCTGTTTTTGCAACATCAGAAACCTCTCCCCGACCAACATATATTCCTGCATGACCATATTGTTGCGCAGCTTGTGATCGTCCATCACTTGAGAAAATATCTCCTGGCCGAAGTAATTCTGGGTTGAGGAAGGTGTTTGAGGATACGCTTTGAGGAGTGCATTTTTTATTTCCATCTCCATAGACTGCATCAAACGATTCAGTATATCGAAAGACATTGGTGACAAATGATCCGCATTGGGTTGTACACTTCTCTTTTTTTGCTTGTGCTGGCGAACAAGATCCCGTCCCCCCATAACCCGTTCCAAGGTATTTGTTTGCAGTATCTGCAATAGATTGGCAACTTGAATCCTCTGTTGTGGAAGGTGTTTGGTCTTGTGACGAAATATCAAAAGTTTCAAGACCTGAAATGTCAAAACTGCTTGTGAAACTATCTAGTGTGGAGTCAAACATGTCAGCAAAGTATGATGAGTCACCACTTTCGTCCTCTGAGTGTTGTGCTATTGTCGCTTGCACAAGGGGTTTATGATAATTGGTTGTAGTATAATCTTCGTATGAAAAATGTTTGAGGAGTGCAAACGAATATTTTTCTTTAAGTAGAGTGGATGATGAATCTTTGACAAGTATCGTTCCATCTTCTTTGAATGTGAAGGTGAGTTGTTGGGGAATAGTTGAACCATCATCGTGTTTTATTGAGAGCGGTAGTAAGTGTGCTTTTCCGACATGATTATCGTTCTCGTCATAGATAGTGACATCTGATGGTAAGTATGACTCCCATCGTAGTGTAAAAGTTACATCGCTTGATAGTTTTGAAGTGTTTGTTTCTATTTTGCAGACACATCCTGATTGTTCATTGGTAGAACAATCAAGTAGTTGTTTTATGATGGAGTCTCGAAATAGTTCTGGTGATGAAACAGCGTTTGCTGAAGAAGCGATTCTCGCTTCTTGCACACCCTCGTTATAATTATAAACAAAACTTTTGACTGTTGAGGGAAGATTGTTTGTAATACTTTCAAGCTGTCTTGAAAAGTCGTTGATTGATTGTTGTAAAAATGAGAAGTCAATAGAAATATGTTGTTGCTCATCTATATCTAGTTTCAAGTGGTTTTTTTGGTTTGAAAGAAAAGGATTTCCAATACATTGTTCGGAGAGTGATCTCGCGACAAGGTTTGGATATTCATACACTTCATCCCATTTTGATTCTTTATTTGACCATGATTCTTCTACTTTCTTGAGTCCGTTTGAAATATCTTCATAAGAAATATCCGCCCATTGTATTGTTTCTGGATCGACATCGTTTCGTTCTGCCGATGCTCTGACAACATATTTGAGACTTCCAGGTCCTGCATTGTATGCAAGCGAAAGCAAGTAATAGTTGGGGTTTGCGGAATCAATGTATGTGGACGTGTCTATAAGATGCGCTATAAATCTTGTCGATGTCTTGATAGCATAAACAACATCACCATCTTCAATGATGTTAAGATTACAGGAATCTTCAGAGTTTTGATTAAGCGTGTCACATGCTGAAGTTGATAGTTGCATCGGACCTCGCATCTCACTTTCACTAACAGTTTTTTCTCCTGAAAGCCAAGCATCGATTCCTCCGGCAGAACCAACTTCTACTGTTATTATTGCTTTGATGTACGCTTCTGGAACACCGTATTCGTCTGATGCTTCTGCGATTGCAGTGTTCAACTCATGTTTATCGACCGATGATTGAAGATCGCCGAATGAAATTCTATCGTGCTTGATTGCATCTTCATTGAGTTGTGTGAAGTCAATTGGAAGAACACAGCTTCCTTCCACATCTTGTGAATCTTTCGTAAAATGATCAAGGAGTGTTTGTGCAGAACCAGTGAATGTTGATTCTTTTATTCTAAACACTGCATCTATATTATTTTTATAGGATGAAGGCAGTGACTCTTTCACTAGACCCGTTGATTGTCTTGAATGACTAACTTTCCCCTCTCCGACATAGAGCATCATATGTGAAGGAGCGACATCACCTTGTTGTTTGTAAAAAAGAATATCTCCGGACTGTAATTGTTCTGCAAGGAATTCTTTTGAACAAGAAGCTTCTCCCCCTGAAGAACATATTTTTTCAATATCAGGATGTTCTTGAAAATCCTTATAGTATGCTGGAGTTGATTTTCTTGTTTGGAAAAGAGAACAGTCAGCGTGTTTTCCAACCCACCATAACCATCCAGAACTATCGAATCCTTCTGTCGTAAAAGCGGATCGTCCTTCTTGCATTCTTGTAATCACAACATCTTTTGAGAAAAAAGACCCTGTATTCTTTTCTTGTAGTGCTGTTGTGTGTTCATAACTATAGGGCGATTCACCACCGACAACATAATCGAATTGTGGATAGTATGAATGATAAAAGTCTGCAATATCAACAAGACAAGTTACATTTGCACACGGTATTATTGTTTCATTACCATACCCTCCTAGAGGTCCTTTTGAATAGTGTTGTTTTGACTGTGCTGATGTTGTTTGTTCACTTGAGTTAAATAATATGCGAATAGGATCTCTTGAAGTTATAGATATTTCTGTCGATCCTCCCTGTTGTTGGAACGAAACTGCTGGCGTGAATGAGAATGATTGTTCGGGATGCGAGGATATTGTTTTTTCGAGTTTGGTGTTTAAGTATTCTTTGTAGTTTTCTTGATATGATGGGATGCACGATTGTTGTTGATTTGTCGAGTAGATGATTGGATAAATATAATCACCGCAAGGATGTTGTGATTTCGGCCCTTGTGTTGTTTGTTCATAATACATACCATTGTATTCCATGAAATTATCAAACGATTGATCCACAGATAATTCGATTGCTGAATCAATGAATGATTGTGTGCTTGTTGCTTTTTGGTCTGATAACAGAAGACGATAGGCGTTTCTTCCAACATCAATATTTTCTGATGAATCGTCAGAGGTGTAGACTACTATGAGACTTATCATTAACAGCAAGAATGCTAGCGAGAACAAGAGCGTCATGAATCCTCGTTTTGAATGATTGAATATTACCATGGACTCACCTGAGTATTAGTATAAAGATTGATATCTTCACAAGGTAAAAAACTAACCCCTATTGTTTTTGTTATTCCAGTATAAGAGTGAGGTTCTTTTACAGGAATATAAATAGTATGAGGTAATATTGCTGGAGAAATACAGGTCCTTGCATCATTAACACCACACCCGCCTGTTAAGTCAAAACCAGTTAGTTCTTGTTGAGAGTCAGCATCACAACGAGAGTTTTTATCAACAAGGAATATGTGAAGTTTTCTTTTTGTAACAATAAGGCGCTCTATTTTTTTTACAACAGTTTCAATTTTTTCTTTTGATGAAGTCATTTTATCATCACATTCTGCGCAAGTATATTCTGTTGATGATTTTGCCATTTCTTGTTTGAGGTAGTAATAATAATATGTTTGTATTTCATCGCGAACAGTTGTTGATTGCGATGATTGCAAGGGAGTGTCAAGAAATGTTTGTATGAATGTTTTTGCATCGAGTTGTTGTTGTAATTTTTTTGTTGAATTAGCATTTCCTTCAAGCGTTTTATCTGTAATCAGGTTAAATAGCAAGAAACCTATGACAATAAGAACAATTCCTGCAGTCGTTGCAGTAACATTCAGAGCGTGTTCTCCTCGTCTTGATTTCATGTTCTCACCGTTAATTGCGCAGGGTATCGTTTGTTTTCTTGTTGTACCAGAACATAGGTTTTTTTCTCTTGTTCGGTTGCTCCACCCCCTATCTTTGAGAAGAAGGGATTGAATGTGTTGCTTTCTAAGGACTCTACCGACACGAGAATTGATCCTTTTGGTTCGCTAAAGCACTTGCTTAATTGTTCCTGGGTAAGTTTTGTGTAATTGAGAATGTTTGGCTGGTATATTCCGCTTTCATTGATTGCAAAGCAAACATTTGTTATTCGTTTTGTCGCCAGCGTTAGTTCTAATTCTTCGGGTACGGGCGCCTTTGCGTCTTGCATTTTTCCGATAAACGCTGCGAGAACGATTAGTATTCCTGCAAAGAGCAATACACCTATAATTACTTGGAAGAATTGCGATGATATTGAACTGGCCGTCGATCCTTTTGTTGATTGTGCTAGTGGTTTCATTCGGGATAGTATTCTCCTAATGCATATGCAAATCGTTCTATAAATGTATCGATAGATTCATCTTGTGAAAACTGTGTTGAAGAGTATGATTCTGGAATGGTAATCAATATACGAGCCGTTGTTTGGGGTTTTGTAGCGTATGGTTGAGATCCGATGTTTTCTTCCATCACCTTTTTGAAATAAGAGTGTAATTGTGTAGTTGGTTCTTTTGTTGTTTGCTCGTGCGAGGGGTCGTATCCGAATAGTATTTTTTTACCATCTTCTTTTTTTTCGAATTGTAGTATGATATCAGGTTTTTGTTTGTCTATAGTGAAACCTTTCCTCTCAAGTTCTGCTTCGAGTTTTCTTGAAATTTGCGAGATGACATGTTGGGTGTTTTCACTTGATTTGATATCGAAAATGATTTCTTTTCGTGATGTGGTGGATTGTGTTTGCACCGATGGAGAGTTTTTGTTTTCAGTGGAGAGTTTTTCTTTTGAAAAAAATAGTTGATTACCTTCTTTTTGTAGGGTAAGTTCGATTTTTTTTAAAACGAAATCAGAAGGTACGCTCATGAGAGTGCTCGGATTGAATTTGTATGAGGTAAAATAGGCAAGTGATGATTCTGAAGTGTCCTTATCGGTCGATGAGTTTTTTGTCACCGTAACGACTGATCCGTCAGTGAATAATGATTTGTCAAGAAAACTGTCTGGATATGCGTAGTAGATATCTCGTGAACTCGATTGCATCGCGTCAATACTCAAGGCGACGTCTCGGGCGAGGGCAGTGTCTTCTATGGAACTATCATCTGCAAAAACATCGTACGCACCGTAGAGAACTAGAATGAGCAACATTGCTAGAAATAGGTATGATATTGTTGAATTCATCATCGCTTTCGTTGAATTGTAAAATATCATATGTCACCTTCTTTCACTCGCTAAATCATGTTTTTATGTTGAAACACAGTCAAACTCATAAGCACTTTGACTTTTTGTTTCACAACCGATATCGCAAATATCCTTATGACAAGTATATGAGTCATGGGCTTCATAATCTTTGCAGGAAGTTATGTGATTACAAAAATAATCTTGTTTGAATTCTAATTTGACAGAGGAGGTGTCTGTTTTAACTTGTGCTTCGAATTGGGTTAAATCGTCATCTATTGTTTTAGGAGCTACAAACATATTTCTAGCAATGTCATATTCTATGAATAGTTGATCAGGTGTTGTTGTTTTTTTTACAGCGCCATCATCTTCAGTTAGTATTTTAGAAGGCATCGGTATTGAAAGTGAAACACTGAATTCTTTTGTATTACCAGTATATACTGTAATGTTTATGGGTGGTGACGTCTGCGATAGTTTTGAAAATTGTATTTTTCTATCCAAGTCTTTTGAAAGAAATTCTTCTGTTTCGTGAATGAAGGAATCATAACAAGAAGAGGGGTTAGATTTAAGACACTCTAAGAAATCATTTTCAAGGTATGATTTGTAATTATTCATTGCATCTTGGTGTTTGATTTGTTGCTGTGTGGTTCGTTGAACTTCTTCAAAGTGTTTTTCACCATCAGAATAAATACAATGTTCTGCTTGACATATTCCAATAAGTGCCGTGTTATCCACGCTCGCTTCTATTTGTATTGGCATGACAGTTCCTAGAAAATCATCTGCTTTGGGGTTTTCAGCGAAAGGATCTTTAGGAAATCCTGTTCCTCCAAGAGCAACACCTCCTTGCCAACGATAACTATTGATAAAATGTTTAAGTGACGCTTCCATAGACTTTGCATGGTTTTCATCAGTATTTGCAAAAGAAGCGGCGAAATGATTCCAAGCACTTTTCACTTTTTTCCATCCACTAACATCCTCTTTTGCTTTTTTTAACCATTTATCTCGTTCATTTTGATATATGATTTGATTGAATGAATACCCCAAGTGAGTTCCTTGAGAATATGAATCATAATGTTCTGTTAATAAGTTGTACACACTATCGGCATACATATCATCCCATCCTCTCGAGTTGAAAAAGATGGTGTTTTTATCCGCACTAACGCATTTTTTCACCTTCGGCTCGTAAGATATCTCACCAAATACGATGAGTGGTTGTAGCGAACCACCTTTTGTTGGAGAGTCTTGCCAGAACGGACCGTTATTAACATAGCACATACATGCTGTGTTGTTGCAAGCCGGATCGTCGGGACGCGCAATAGTAAGAACCTTATCTGTGACGTTTGAATGAAGCGTTATATCTCCTGAGGGTTTTGAGTAGAAGAGAAACATCTCGTAGGGTTCTATTTGAATAGTGTATGATACTCCTTTTCTAAAAGTATATTCCATTTCTGTGACTGGAAAGGTAATTGTTTCTTTTTCATTTGCTTTCGCTTCTTCTATTTTTTCTTTGAAGACATCAAGTCGATAGCTGTTATCATCTCGTTGTCCTTGAAAGTATTTGCTCACTCCTGAAAATATTGTGGCTCCGATGATGAGCGATAGTAGTAGTCCTATGGTAAATGTCAAGAGCATTGTTGAAGCTTTTTTATTGTTGAATATCAT
>JBNJGO010000007.1:19306-21722 GCA_051819745.1 Nanobdellota archaeon
TCACCTACATCGTCGGGATTGAGAAACACATCAGGGTCTTGTTTGTCAATAGCATCACCAACACCATCTTGTATCGAGTCAGTGGAGTTTTTTGTGTTACCGAGTAAGTCTGTTGAAAAAACAACCAGTAAAAAGATTATAATAATAGCAACAACCATAGCCCTGACCGCTCCGGCTGATGCTTTTTTTGTTTGATATAATGTGTTTTTCATTTGCAATCCCTCGTATAACAATTATGTTGACGGTTTATATTCATATATTGGTAGGTTGGAAGGGCATTGTGGAGGATTATCTAAATTGCAATTCGTATCGACTAATCCAGAAACGCAATACTCTTGAACATCATCAATAAAACTACCTCCCATCAGCCATCTTTTTGTATATCTGTTTCCACGATCAGCTGATTCAAAATCTTTTTTCAAAAAATCTGTGCAAAACCTATATGCGTTGTTTTTAAATACTTTAACAGTAGTATATTGTGGCATCACCGGAATCAAAGAAATAATCCATTCATTATTATTTGGTTGATAGCGTATGTACGCGTTGATATGGTGATCTGAATCATCAAGAATTAAATCTGTTGCAAAAAAACTTCTGTCAGAAGAATATTTCTCATCTAAAGCGAGAGAATAATCTTTTTTTAATCCAGGATATAAGCTGTTCTCATTGTTCTCATTTTTTTGTTTATCACCGAATCGAAAAGAAATACCATCAGTTACTATTTCGGATTGATAAGGTAATTTTTCTTCAAATAATCTGAAAAATAATTGCCAAACTTCAAAAGCGCCATCATCAGGTTTTTCCTCAAGTGAGTTCGGAATAAATTGACCCATCTGTTTTCCTTCAAGGAGTTTGGCATACTCTGGATGGTCATCGAAGAGTTCGTTGACAACATCATATTTTTCTCCTCGTTCAGAGTCGTATAATTCGAAATAAACACCATCATCAGTATTGTTAAGAAGTGCAAAGTACCATTCTCTTTCAGCTCTTGTTAAACTATCTAAATTTGGACCTGGAACTCGCACAATAAATCCTTGCTTTTTTTCTTCTTCACTCATTTCTTCGACATCATAATTTGATAAGTTAAAAAAACCATCAATAAACACTGGCAGGTAATATATTACTTGTGAATGAACCCCTATCGTGTCTCGAAATTCTTTATCTAATAAATCTCCTGAGAGGTCTGGCATGTATTTGCTCGCGTCAAGAGTGTTATTAATATTGTCTCTTGTCTGATCTCCTTGATCGGCATAGAATTGGAAGAATAAGAATCCTACTAGGACGAACATGACCGCTCCGATAAGTATTTTCGTATCCATGGTTTCACATTATTTTCCGGATATTTTTTGAAGCAATGCTCCGATTCCACCTGACGTTTCAGATCCTTTGTCGCGGAGTAATACGACAAAGGTTATTAAGATGACAAATCCCACGAGCGCTAGTATAATTGGAAGGAGGTGTTGGAAACTTCCTTTTTTTCCGATTCTTGAAAGTCGGAAACAGTCAATAATATGTTGTGCTTGTTCTAGTATCATTGTTATACAAACCTACAACTGGTTTCTCGAATTCTATCCAGTGGTTTTACTATGATTGCTGAAGTGAAGGAATCACTCTCGCCTTGGAGTGCTTTAGCAACTGATTTGAAACCAGACCATTCAGGGCTGACTAGTGAGATAGTAAACTCGTCACTTTCAGATAATGTTATATTGTCAAAATCGTAACTTCCTCCTTCGGCTTGTCGTTGTATATATTGTTTGTAGGTGAGATCGCCGTTTTTTTCTTTCTTTGTTTCTTTGAAAAACGTCTCTAGTTCTTGTTCAGTTATTTCCTGCCCGTTGAAAAGAGACTTATCGGCGTCAATAAAGTGAACGTGAAAAACAACCATACAATCAATATTCATCTCTCCAAGTGGATGATCACCATCCCATAAGTTTCTTGTTCTCCCTTCGTTTGTCATCCACCACGCGTAAGCAACCATATCAGCTATTTCTCTCATGATCATTGATTTATTTTTTCCTTTAAGCGAAATGTTTTTTGTGAGTGTCGCGCAACTATTATCAAACGTTGGTGCGAGCGGACCGAGAGTGCCACCTACATCTTCCATGGTTATCATCCCTCTACAAGCAACCCCTTCCATTGAATCACTGACGTTCGCTTTTGTTTGGATAAAAAAAGAAGACATGATAATAAGTCCTAATACGAGCAATGTTATAATCAATATTTGAGGGAAATTTATATTATCTCCTTTCTTAGTATTAGCCAAAAACATTCGCTTTCACCTGCATTATTGCCACAACAGCCCCTAGTATGAGTAGTATTGTCATTAATAGTAGGATGATTTCTTTCATTACCATAATATTCAACCAATATCTTAAAATGATGATTTGAAAAAAAAATTATGCTTCTTCACAAAAAT
>JBNJGO010000007.1:21822-35568 GCA_051819745.1 Nanobdellota archaeon
CCATCATTCTCGCAGAGTTTTTTATCGGAATAATCAGTGCAGTAATCAAAATTGTCACAGCTTAAACATTCTCCTGTAACAAAAAACCCATTAGAGAATAATCCTTGATAATCCCATGCGCAATTCCCGTCGTCCTTACAATCTCCACGTCTCATTTCAGCACAGGACGTTTCGGGGTCGTTAGATGATTGCGTTCCAGAAGAGGATACCATATCGCAAGAGCCATCACTCCACTCACAATCTCGATCGGCTAAACAAACATTATCGTTGCAGGTGCTTCGAGTAGGATATGCTGAACAACTACTAATATCTTCACAGCTCGAGCAAGATCCTCCAAAGAGATTCCAATCCCAGAAACAATCTACTGCTTGAAAGCATTGGTTTGCTTGACAAGATTCTTTTTCATTGTATGAATTGCAATCAGTTAGTTCTTCACAATCAGCGCACGCGTTGTCAAAACTGAGTTCTTTGTTGTCGAATGCGCAGTCAAGAGCATACATGCATTGTGGTGATCGTTCTTGACGGTCACGACATTGTGATCGTTGATTGTCATAATCTTGACAGGCGTTATCGCACGCTTCAAACAATTGATTGAATACTCCTTGCGAAGTAATATAGAGTAAGTCGCACTCGTCTTGAGAAAATGTTTGTCGTTGTTGATGCAATTTATCATCGGACGTGGTGTAGTTGTAAAACAAACATGCTTTCTCGACATCGTCTTGTGAGAAATTAATAAGTTTTGGTATTGTTATTGAAGATAGTGATGATTGCATCATAGGATTTAAAGTAACATCATTTAAATCATTCAATGATTCATAAATGGTACTATCTTGAGGACAATTACCCTCCTTATCGTCACTTATAAAAAACGTCGCATTAACATTTTGTTTTGGAAAATAAGTTTTTGTTGATGGTGTTCGTTCTTTTATCTGGCCTGTTGCAAAACAGATTGTTTGTCCATCTTGAGATACGATCCTCTCATCAACCTCTAGTTTGAAGCGTTGTTCATTGAATTCTTCAATTGTTTGTTGTGATTCTACTGAAATGAGCTTGAGTAGTTTTGAATCGTCAACAAGCGCCCCGTCATCGTCATAACAAGCCATTTCTAACATGTATTTTCCTTGGTTGAATATAGCGTCAGAGAATGAAAATACAAGATCCCAATCACTATCCTTTATTTTTTCCTTATCATCTTCACCAAATATTCTATACGCGTTCAGCCCTCCTACAGGATCGGCAGTATCACTTTCTTTTCTATAATGCTCGTTGATAATCTCGGCGTTATACACCTTCATCTCGCAACGACGAGCAGATTCTAAAAATTGGTGTTCCATCTGTCCTTCAAACGAATAAGACACGTCTTCTGTAATCACTAAAGGATTATTATCACATTTATCACTTGGTTCTTTACAAGTTCCTTTTAATTCTTTTTTTGAATCTGCTTCTGAGTCACTATATAAAAAGGCATTACCATTAAATCCCTCGTTTACTAAGGTTGCGTGTTGACTTTGAGATTGTTGGGTTGTTGAATCATCACTGCTTGCTTGAAGTTCTTCTTCTCGTCGATCTTTCCATGCTTTGAAGTCTTCTCGTTGGCTTCCTGTCAGAGATAATTTCGGCCTGCAACAGACGAGACCATCTTCTGTCCGTTCAAACGCATCCATCCTATCGACAAAGTCTTGAGAACAATTTTGTGCGAGCACACCACCCATTCCTTGACAGTTGCTTGCTCGTTCGAGATTTGATGCATTATCTTGAAGTATGAAAAAAAGAAGTGCGACCACAATAAGCATGAGCACAATACCTCCTATAACAGCAACGCCCATGCCTTGTTTTCTATCAGTTAATACCATTCAACAACACCTTTTATGTAGATAAGATACGAATAAAACAAAAAAAAATAATTAGGAGTTAGACGTCATCACTAATTATTATTTCCTAGTGGAATACAACATTTTTTGTTTTCACCACATGAACTCGATGCTCCAGGATGATGTATCATTCCATCAGCACAAGAAGAACCATCAGAAATACATTCTCCACTAAGACCTTCACAGCCCGTTCCTTCTTGAATATCGTTTCCTTTTTGGAGTAACATTACCGCCAGAATAACAAGAACAAGCAATGCTATCGCCGCGATGATAATGACATTCATCGATAATTCTGAACCTTTTTTATTGAATCGCATACATATTCACCTCACATAAATCAATAACAGTATATAAAAAACCATACTAATAGTATATAAATGTTTTGATTTTTTGGCCTTGACAGTGAAAGGAACAAGAAATTGCACGACAAACAAGGGAAAACAACATTCACTCAAAACTCTTTTAAGAAGAGCAAATTCCTAGCTCGACCATTGCAGTACCTGAAGGTTCCAGAGGTATTGGAATCCATCCTGGAGCACTCCTGCCCGTCATTTCACTCGTACAATTATTAACTATAAATGAAAAATCATCTTGAGATGATTCAGGATAATCTATCGTGAGACCATACGATAAACCCCACTTATCAAGAGTATCGTTGAGAATGTCAGTTATCGTATCGTTGAGTTGTTGACAAGATCCTTGTCGCCCAGCACCACATTGTATACGCTGTAAAGAACCACAATCCCGTATTAATGTATCGACATCAACACTACATACTGACGTATCAACCAAAGCATCTAGAAAACTCATCGAGAGTTCATTATAAGCGTATTTTTTATGAACACCCATCCCTTGATTTTCTTCAGCTTGTTCTGTTTTTGAAGTGATATAAATAAGCAGTGCAACTGAAACTATTAAAACTATAATGACAAGACCTATGATTTCTGATTGTCCTTGTTTCATAAACATCAACTTCTAAGTATATAATCGTATGTATAATGTTCCAAAACCATACCTGTCACTAACAGCGTCATGAAGAGATACTGGAACGATGGCAGGAAGTGATTGTTTGAACATATTGTTTTCTTTGGTGTTATTATAAAGTACCCATGTTTTGTTTCCAGGATAGACTTCTTCAACGACTAATTGCGCATCCCCTAGTTTGGAAACGAGATGTTGTCTGGCATAATCCGATCGTCGCGATACATTGGTAAAGGAATTCATCTTTTGAATTTCAAAACAGGAAGGTTCTTGAACATTTGTCAAAGAGCATTGGATTTCAGGTATGGCTGTTGCTATTTGCGCTAGCTCTATCGATTCGAGTTCGGCGAGTCGTTGTTGTTCTTCAACAACTGCTTCTTGGTGCGCTCCTGAATAAAATACTATTCCGAAAACAATGATGAGTAATATGAATATGACTATAAAGATTGATTCTCCTATTTGTAGTTGGCCTTTTCTCATACTATCACAAAAAAAACTTTAGTAAACGAGAGGACAATCGCCCTCCATGGCGAGCTTGTAATTGATATCTTCAAGCGAAGTAGTGTACTCATATAAATCCTCGACATCAATCTCTTCTGCTGACTCGTTGAGTGTGATAAGAGTGTTGTTGAGTAATTGTTGCGCTCTAGGAATACCATCATCAATACCTCCTCCTAATAATCGGTTACACCGCGACGAAACATCGGGAAGTAATTGTTGTACTCGTCGTAATTGTAATTGGGTGTAGAGTTCGAAATAATCGTATGCTTTTGACATCGTGCATTCGAAAATTTCTTTCGAGCCCGAAAACACTGCCCCGTATAGACTTGCCGAACCAAAATAGGAAGCGGTGTTCCATTGATTGTAATAGTCTCTTGAATGGTATAATAAACGTGCTTCGTGCGCACTTGGTCGTAGTTTGAAAGAAACCTCACCATAGGAAAAAACCGAATGAGTGTCGCTTGAAGGCGAGATGTTAATGAATAACTCGTTAGGTTCTGGTTCGCCCATCCGATCTTCAAATTGAACAGGAATATTCTGAGGGTCGAAAAAGATGTAAGTGTAATGATCATAACCTAGAGAAACAGGATCAAAATATTGTATTGATGACTCGTTATACACGATGTGTGTCATGTTTTTTGGAAATCGAGCGTAAAACTCATCAAAATATGATCCTCCATCCGAATCATTATTATAAAAAATGAATGCTCTGTCTTCATCTGAAATATAAGTGAATACTGAAACATGGTAAGGTATTGTCCAGTCAAGAGTCCAAGTATAAATTGTCTCCGGAATAAATTGTCGTGGCGTGAATATAACATCGTGAGTCGTGGTTCCAGCTCTTACAGAATCAATTTCGTAATGAGAAAGTCCTTGTTGTTCATTGCAATAAAATGCTAGTTCTCGCTCGGGAACTTTAGAAAATGTTTTGAACGTTCCTGGTTGTTGTGCGGTTGATGTTATGATGGTATTGAGTTGCCTGGCCGTTGATGCTGTGATTGCTTTTTGTGCACTCGAGGTTTGTGTTGAAGTCAGTGAGAATAGAAATCCAAGTAGTATTGCACCAACGATAATGACAAAAATCCAATTGAATTGGAGGTGTAGTTGTCCGCGAGAGGAGTGAAGAGCCATAAAAAGCACCTATGAAGTTATATGAGTTGTTCTCCCTTGTCCTTTGAAGACCAGATCGAACTTACCATTTGTTGAGTTAAAACAAGAAACGCCGTCTTCGACTACGGCTTTTTTAGAGTAACCTATTGGGATGATAATATCTTCTGTTGTGAGAAAGACATTGGTTTGAATACCATCACCAACACTATCTTTGAGAATAAATTCTTGCGAGGGTGTTAATTCCTCAGGAAATGAAAGCTCCGAACTTGATTCTTCGATGACTGTTGATGAAAGTATGCATAGCCGATTTGTTTTTGCGGGAGCGCTAAAAGAACGTTTTGTTATGGTTCCATAAATATTGTTCTGGTCTATTTCATTCAGGATCGTTTCTTTAAATGAAATATAATCAATTTGTTCTTTTTGTCCTAAGATATTAAAAAGGGATGATGCTCCAATGAGAGCTACTGCTCCGATAATAAAAATAGTGATAAGAAATGTGAATACGTGATTAATTTGTGCTGTTGAAGGCATCAATTGTTATCACCTGCTCTCTTGAGAACGTTAGCTTGGTCTGCAGTGATAAGACGTTGTTTTTCTAGTGTTGATACGAGTTCTGAGAGTTGTTCTTGTGTTATAATATTATGTTCTAGAAGAGAGTGGAGTGATTTGCTTGCTGTTGTTTCATTGAAAATAGAATGGTTTGCTTTGTCTTCAAAGTATTTTTCAAGATGTTTTATTCTCAAGTGTTCAGGTGTTGATTCGAGAAATCCCACCAGCGAATCATGTGGTGATCCGATGAGATCATCAAGATCGTTAAAAGAAGTATGTTGTTCGGGTTGAGCGATATCTTCTGAAAGCTTGTCGACCGAACTATTTTTTGGCGTTGTATCCTTTGGTTTTTGAGGCGTTTGCGCAGTTTCTTGTTTGGATGAGGAAACTGTTTCAAGGTCGTTAAATACATCTTGTTTGGAGTGTTCACCTTTAAGGTCGAGGATGTTTTTGTATTCTCCCATCGCTTCCTGTTTCTTTTCGTGTTGTACCTTTTCTTTGAGGCGTTCTGATTTGTTCTTAGCGTTATTGTTTGAAAGAGAAGTATGTTTAGCAGTGGTGGTTGCTGTAGCTTTTGAGGCGTCTCGTTGTTGTTTAGATGATAAAGAGTGGTTTCGGGTGGAAGAATTTTCTTTTGTCGGGCGCGGTGTTGTTTGCTGTTGTTCGAATTCATCGAATAATTGGTTTCGGTTCTCGTGTCGTTTTGAAACCTGATCAGACCATTTTTTTTCTTGAGCTTGTTTTTTTTGTTGTATTTCTTTGAGTTTTCGTTGTCGTAATTCTTGTTGTTTTCTTTGTTGTTCTTGTTGTGATTGCGTGAGTTGTTGTTGCTGATGGTGAAGCTGTTGTTGTCGTTGTTGTTCATAACGATTGTATCTATAATAAGCAATATAACCTGCTCCACCGAAAAATAATAATACTCCTATAATAATAAGTAACAGACCTAGAGGTGAATCTTGCTCGTAGTCTGTTGTTGGTTGTTGTGTCGAATCATTTGTTGGTTGAGGTATACAGTCTCCTTGTGATGAACAAACATCGCCTGTCTCGCAATCATCATCGGTCGTGCATTCAGGTTCTGGTTCTGGTTCGGACGTTTGACATTCTTGAGAACATATCCATCCACAGTCAACGCCTTGTTCGAAAGGATCTTGTTTTCCGTTCGAGCATGTTCCGCATTGAGCCACACACGGTCCTCCACAGTCAACACCCTCTTCGTTAGGATCCTCTATACCGTTACGGCATTGTTTGTGAAAAGTTACTTTCAAAGAGTCATCAGCAGAATTTCCTGCCATATCATACACTTCATAGCAAAAGGTTGTTGTTTTGCTCGCGTTTAATGGTTGTTGATCGTAGTAGTTGAGTTCGAATGGTTTGTCGCAGTTATTTTGTGTTTGTTGTGATGAAAAAAATGAAGTACACCCACTTTCATCATCGTCACAGTGGACCGTGAGTTGATTTGATAAGTATGTTTTTGAAATATCGACAGTACCTTGCGGTGCAGTTGTATCGCATGTTGTTGAATCATAAGGTGTTGCTGTCGTTTGTGCAGATATCGTGTTAGTATTTCCTGTTTTGTCAGTCACCTCTGCACTGACAGTATAATCTTGCCCTTGCACTAAAGAAAGTTCTTCTCGAAACAGTCCTGATGATGTTGTTGAGCTCACGAGTTCTGTTGCGTTTGAAGTGATTGAGTAGGATATTGATTGTATCGGCGATCCTGTTCCGCTAGCGACAATAGTTCCTTGTATTGATTCTAGCGAGCAGGTTTGTTCGGCCATAGCTATCTCGACAAGAGGAGGTGTTGTGTCAACAGTTAGTTCTTCAAATAATACACCTTCTTCAGATGTTTTTTCGTTGATGCAATAATATCGTATACTGTGTGTTCCTTCATCCAGTGTAGTGTATGAGGTGTGGTTTTGTTCTCCTGTGATTTGAAAATCGTATTCTTTTGATTGTGGTGATCGTTGGTAATAACACTGTGCAGAGGTGTCGGTGGTTAAAGAAAGTTCAACTCGATTATCGTCAGAGAATTGTGTAGTGTGTGATTGTATCCCAATATCGTCGACGAGTGAAAAGTCAATATCATATTCTTTTGAAGATACTTTTCCTGCTTTGTTCCGACATACAATGTTTTGTTTGAACGAGTCTCGAGTCCACCCCCAATAATCAATTGTTGTTTGGTGTCTTGTTGTAAATGATGTTATATCTGAGGGATTATAGTTAGAAAATCCTCGCGAGGTTCCTTGAGTATCAAGGTAGGTGCATATGGTAGGATCGTCTGTATTAACATGGAGTGTTGTTGCTTGGGATGTCGGGCTCGTTATAGGATTTGGATCTGCATGTATATCTAAGACTGCCGGCGTGGTATCATAACCGAGGTCGAATGTTTTTTCGTGGTAAGTGTCGTTGTTTTCCTGACAGATAATAATCCAAGGATGTGTTTGATCTCCCGATTCAGAATCGAATATGTCATAGTCAGAGGTGACGACCGTTTTTTTATGTGCGGTTGAAGGCGTTGCAGAGAGCGTGGTTAGTTGTTCAAATTGTTGCTCTGTTGAATTACCAGTGATATCTGCAGGACCGTGTTTACATACTGCTTTTCTGTTTGTCGAAGCTTCAAGCGAGAAGGATGTTGTTGTCGCAAGTCCGTTAGAAGGTTGTTGTACTGTAATATTAATGTCTGAAGTGAACATCTGTGATGCGTTTACAGTGTTTCCTGCAACATCGGATACTTGATAACAGAGTAGTGTTTGTGCTGGTACAAACAGCGATTCATTATAGGATTGTGGTGTAGAATATGGTGCTTGCGAGCAGTTCGTTCCAAGTTGTTGTTGTGTTGTCAAATAAGTTTCTTCACAGCCACTCTCAGTGTCTTCACAGGTAACATCAACAAGAAAACCATCGGTAGTTGGTTCATATGATAATGATGATTGTGGTGGTGTCCTGTCGCATCTCAAATCAGAAGGGTCTCGGGCCGTCATCGTAAATGAGAGTGGCGAGGATTGTTGTCCGCTTCTGTCTTTAGCTATTACAGTCCATGTTAGTGTCATGTTTGCTTCCATATCTACTGTTTGCGGTGCGGTTATCACTTCCATCGAATCAGTATACTCTGTTGTTGTTTCAAATAGCGTGCTGTTATCAGAAGCGTCATCATCCAGAGTGATGTTGTAGATTACTTCTTCAGACGGTTCATCGAGAATTAGTTCCCAGTATGGTTTGCAGTTGTGTTGTGATGAAATGGTTGTTGGTTGTTCGGGCGGTGTAAGGTCTATTGTGAAATCAAAATTGTTTCTTGTTATATCAGCAACACCTTCACATCGTAGAGTTATCGTATAATTTCCTTCTTCAAGTGATTGTAAATGTATAGTGTGGCTTTTTTGGTTTTCACCAGTTTCGCTATCCAATAATTCTTCGCTGTCAAATCGATATTCGCACACTGCTTGTTTTTCTGTTTGAAAATGTAGTTCAGGATTTTGAGTGTCGTAATAGCCGGAATCTTTGTAGAGTATATCAAAGGTGGATTGTAATTGTACTTCAAAGGAAGAGTGTTGTGTGGTCGATAATCCTGCAGGATTGGTGCAGGTGACATCAAATTCGTAAGGATATGAGCTAGTGTAATCATAGAGATCGATTTGGGATGTTAAATCAAACAGGTATGAGGTGTTTCGCGTGTAATCGCTAATTGATTGTATGGGGTAGGTGAATAGTTTGGTTGTTGGTGTTATGAAAGGATTAGTGTTTTGTGTCATGTTATATGAGCATAAGACCTTGTCTGTTTCGGTATTTACGCGAGTGGTCGTTTTCAGATTTGCTTCGTCAAAAACAGTTTGTGGTGTGGTGTTAAGTGTGAAGTCAGGGGGTGAAAGATCATAACCTAAATAGAGTTCTTTTTGCCGGTATTCATAGTTGCTTGAAGAACCCACCAAACCTTGTCGGCAGATTATCATATAAGCATTGCTCGTTTGATAAGATGAATAGTCAAAAAATTCTCCTTCAAGAACTGTTTTATCACTAGCATCTTGCGATAATATAGGAATAGTATGTTGTTTTGTAAGTGATTGGTTGTTGTCGTTAAATTGTTTTCCTTGATTGTATAGTTGTTCAAGAGTGAATGTTTCGGTAATTTCATTTCGTTTAACAAGTCGACATAACGATACTGTTTCAGAGCGTAGTGTGAGATTAAAAGGAAGAGTGTTTCCGACAGCAAGGAGCGTTTCGTTTGTAGAACTGCTTTCGATAAAATCGTTGGTTGGGTTTTCAACCCATATGTTCATTGGTAGTGGAATGACATCAATCCCTTTATATTTTCGTTTAATATTTCCGTCGACATCTTTAGCTATTAGTTGTAAAACATATCTTCCGAAAAGAGAACCTTGCACGTCAAGTGAAACAGTGAATTCTTGTTGTTCGTCGTCAGAAGTTATTATCGTAGGTACACTATAACCGTATTCGTTCACAAGAGAATGCGATGTGATATTTACTGGAGCATCAGAATTGTCGAATTCTATGTTGAATGTCGGTCGAGGGTTTGTTATCTCTTCAAAATCCACACCATCAAAATCTATATTTGCCTGCGCAGTTCCGACTAAGAGTAAAAATAGTAATGCATAAAGCAATGTAGCGTGTTTTTTTTGAAATGAAATTATACTCTCACCTTTTTTTGTCATTTACTGCCCTGTCAACTGTCAAAACACAATAGTCAAACGATTAATTTTCACCAAGATAGTATACGATGCTATTATGATATTGTAATAGTTGGATCGAGGAATGTCGTGTCTGCAATCTTGAGGTTTGCACGGTGAACAGTTCCAACATTACCTCCCTTATCAACACTGTAATAGTATAGTGTTAAGCCATCATCATTAGGATGTTCCAAGGTTATTTCATAATAGGGTTCTTGTGAAGTAACATGATGTTGTTTCATCGTGTCATCAATACAAATATCGGGAGTAAATTCTGCCATGTCCCTAATTGAAGAGTTGTAACTATAGCAGTAGTTGATAGTGTCGCAACCAAATACCGCATAAGGTATCTCGCCAGGGTCTTCGCACGTTATTCTGATAGGTCGCTCTTGTGAACGGGGTGTTGCATTATCACCTGTTTCTTTGAAAGGAATGTAATCATTTTCATTCTCATCAAAGTATAGTAGGGTGGATTGTGGTCCTGTCACATCAATCGAGAAAGATATCATGTCTGAAGGAAGTCCTTCAGTTACTGTTCTGTTAGTGTAGTTGCATGCCGTGTAGTAGGCGTATAGTCCTTCAAGGTCTGTTGCCTGTGTTGATTGTTGCGAGGATGGTTGCAAGGATGAGATGATAGTGTTGAAATCTTTAGTGTGTGTTATCGAATCATCACTGTTAAACTCGTATCTTGCTTGTTCGAACGTGTCGTATTCTGGATCGAATCTGCACTCGGCAGTATCTATTGTTTCAAGCGAGAAGACAATATCTTGCACTTGCGAGGCATTGTATATTTCTCCTTGTGGTTGGACTTGTGATATTGAGACATCGCCTTCTACTCTGAAGTCCACTTCTCTTGTTTCAATATTGTTGTATTCGTCTTCACATTCTATGTTGAAGGTATAACTACCATCAGGAACATAAGTGTATTGTGCTTGGAATGGTTCGTCGTCGCCACCACCTATTCGTTCGAATTCTTTTCCGTGAAGATAGGTGGATACCCCTTGATTCGTATATGTCACGTCGTACTTACAATGACCTTCTTCTTCAGTTTTAAATGCTAGTGAAACATTGCTTCGGTATAGCGAGTTGAGTTTGAATGAATCGATTTGTATGTCTTCCGTTTTGTCAAATATGATTCCGGGTGCTATGCTGTCAATGAATATTTCTTCTTCTTTGACTGGCTCGAGGTTTTTTGCAGGGTCTCTTGTGTAAAATAATAGTTTGTGAACGCCGTATCCGATCGTGTTGTTTTTATAGTCTTGACTCATCTGTTGTTGTGTTGTTGTGGGGTATACCGTGCAATTATGTTCTCGACATGTTCTTGCATCATCATCGTCATAATTATTATTTTGGGAGAAATCATAACAATTAACACCATTAACATCCTGACAGTCTTCTTTTGATAGTATTGAAAAGAATGTTTTTGAATCATCAGCACCGTACGTGTCATCTTTAACTGAGAAGGATATTTCTTCGACTTCATCAATTCCGTATGTTGGAAGATTTTGGTAAACATCGCGCACAGGAGGTTCTCGTAGTAGTAAGGTGGTGTTTGGCGCTGTCGTGTCTTGGACGCAGATTGATTGGTTTGGACTAGATTGACAGTCATCTTTGTATTTTATTTCCCCGTCTTTTATTGGATGATAATTATCGGTGTTTTTATGACAACCATGGTATTTTTCGTCGTCATCTTCTGTTGACCACACACACCCTCCAAATCCGAAACGATCGTGAGATTCTATTTTTTCATTAGTCCCATATAATCCTAGCGGAATTTCAGAAGAGTTATCATAAACCACATCAACACTTACGTTTTGGGGTTGAGAAGATGTGTTTCCAATGCAGTCTTCTTTAGAATCATACAGTGCGCAGGACATATCTTCAATCGCGATGCAGGTTGGCACTAACTCATCATCTTCTCTGTCATTATAATTTGTAAGTAGTTTTTGAAAAACGTTTTTTTCAAGAGTGTCCTCTATGACATTGTTTGCTCCTGGTTCTCGGTAATAGCAATCGCCATAGTTGTTTTCACATAATGTTTCAGTGCAAAATCCTAGTGGAGAATCAGTGTCACATCGTCCGCATTCGTGTTTTGTGGTGTTTTGTGGCCTGCACACTCCAACACCTGTTTCTTGAGAGTATGAACTCCATTCGCAATTGACATTGTTTATGTTACAAGGATCATTCGAGCAGGTTTCTTTGGAATTATAATCATAACAAGAGGATACGCCCGAGCATGTTCGGTAATAATCGTGGTTTGTTAGGGAAGTATCAAAATAGCATAATCCTCCAATATTATCTTCTGCAGTATAGAGTGATTCACTTGCAGACATTAACTCATAATCTGCTGGTGAAATCTCGTTAAATTCAGTACAATCAACATTCTTATTCTCATATTCAATACTATATTCTTGTTGAGAGAATAGTCCAAAAACACCGTTACAACCACTGCAATTGAGAGGGTTTTTACAGACTGCCCCTAGTTTATCAATGTCAGGGTCGTAAACTGTTTCAACACATGTTTTTCCATCACAATCTTGATCTGAAACATCAAAACTGTGGTTTGTTAACTGCATCGTGTTACCATTTGAAAACGTGAATTCTCTAAATAAACATCCTGTTGGAACATACTCGCCGTCACCGTTATCAACACAATCATAACCTGGATCGTGCGGTTTCATACAACGTTCTTTTCCACTTTCAAAACAAGGAAGATTTCCTTCTTCATAAGCGCATTCTTCTTCACCATCAACGGTTATCGAGCAGATGTTAAAGCAAAAGGATGTTTCCGGTTTGAGAATATCTCCAAGAATATGAGTGTGTGTTCCTGCAGGCACTGTTTCTGTTTCTCTTGTTTCACCATCACAAGAATTATCATTATCTTCATGTTCTTGACAGTAAGATATCTCGTAGGAGAGAACATCTTGATGACAGGAATTGTTAAAACCCCACCATAATTGAACATCGCCTGATTGATCAAAAAATTGTAGTCCGGGAGCATGGCTTTCAGGCAGTACGCCTTGTTCGTAAAGATCGAACACATTTCTTGTCGAGCCAAAGTCAAAATTGGATGTTTCGTTAACAGGTAGGAATATCGGCGCTTCCCCTTCACAGGTTTGTTCGCAAAGCGGAGCACCATCACAAAGATCAGGACAATCATCGCATTCTTCTACACGGTCGCAATAATTCCCACAGGTTGACTGGCATTGTGTGTAATTATACGTACAGTAATCAGTACAAGTCAGTTTGTCACCTTTATACTCATCGCCGAAATAACTCTTGCATGTTGGAGCCGTTTTGCTTTGCGTGCCGTTTGAGAGAAGAAAAATATCCTCTTGTTCAGACCCCACATCACAGAATTCTCCGTCTTCAAGCTCGCCGTTTCCACAATTCGCAAGAGTAACATCATCCTCACATAGTTCGAATGTCGCGGGTTTGTTTTGAGTGGTGTTACACGCGTTAAGATCGGTCACAGTTCGTGTTCGAACCATCTCGCCAGTAAAACCGTTTCCTACATACGGCCTGCATTCGCTCCATTCTCCCTCCTCCCATTCTGGCTGGCAGAAGTCAGTATTATCAACACAATTATCGAGTGTGAAATTCAGCTGAGTATTTCCTGCGAGTTGTTGTTCTTTAAAGACATCTTGACAATCGAGAGGGTGGTCTGATAATGTCATCGCGACAAACAAGTTCAAACCATTCTCAACGCCAGGTACAGAGCTCAAATTGTAAAAACCATGATTGTTAGTTGTTGTTTCAACAATCACATCCTCTCCTTGATCGAGTGCGAAAACAGAGACATTTTCCATCGGCTCATCGCTTGCGTTAAAGACATAACCAGAAACGACATGGTATAAATCTTCTTCGCCAACAAGCACACCTTCGTTTTTAGTACCACAATACTCTTCACAGGCCGAAGAGCAATTAGTAACATCGCCCAGATCAGTCGAGTTATAACCTGCGTGGTGACAGTATTGTGTTGAAACAAGATGTTCATAACCTTGCGGTGCTTCAAAAGACATTACTTGATAAGAATTAGCAGTATCAATGCA
>JBNJGO010000008.1:0-4976 GCA_051819745.1 Nanobdellota archaeon
ACTGGTAATTTTGATTCTTCTTCGAAAGTTGATGCTAGTTGCGAGTCCGGTTGTGGGGCTGATTCGTCGTGTGATGAGATACTTCCTTCAACGTGCGCTACTAATGGAGAGTGTAGTTCTGGTTGTTCGTACACGTCCTATTCTGCTTCGCAGTCGGCGTGTTATTGTAAGGAATGTGGTACTGTAAACAGCTCTTCACCGGGAACATGTTCAGTGGGTTCATATAATCTTGATCCGTGGTCTGCTGGCGGTTGGACTGGTGATTCGACTGGCTCTTGCTGTATTGATTATCCTCTCGTAGAAGATGGTATTGGAGCAGATGGTTCAACCTCACAAGGATGTTGTGACTCTAGTTCTGACTGCGTTGATGATGGCCAGTGTTTCACTCATGGAAGCACGACTGACACTGGTGGTGGTGATGGGACAGATGTAGAATTGTGTTATGATTCAAAATGGCAACTCCCTGATGACAGCCAAACCTATTGTGATGTGGCTGGTTTTGATTATAGTACGAGTGTGCAATTCGAATCAGGATATGGTGATTGTTGTGGTGATGATTCAAATGAGTATACGATATCTCGTGATTGCTCTTCAGGGATTTGTCCTGTAAATACTAATGATTGGGCTTGTTGTGACCAGTCAAATGATTGTGTGTACGATGCAACCTGTTATACTAATGGTCAGACTGTTGATGTTGATGGTGATACATATCTTGAAGTGTGTTCTGCTAACGGGTGGTATGATGGTGATGATCCTGAAGTGACAATAACTAGTTACGATACAATCAGCCCATCTGATAATTGGGCGGGTGATATTAGTTCTGATGATATTGAACTCGAATATACTGCTACTGATGAGACAAACATTCATTATTGTGAAAAACATGTTCGTGATGGTTCGACCGCATCCTACACTTCCCTGGGTACTGTGGCTTGTGGTGTTTCTTCAACAACAATCGATGTTGGATCTTCTGCTGATTGTTCTGTGGAGGGCGCCAATGAATGTGGTGTACGGATTTACGCTTTTGATGAATATGGTAATTCGGCTTATGATGAGATTGAAGTAGGTGTTGATTTAACACCTCCGACTTCTTCTGTTTCGGGACTTTCACAGTATCAAATGTCTTCTAGTTGGACTATTGACTGGTCTGGAACTGACGGCTTGTCTGGTTTGAAAGCGTATGATATTCAATACCAAAAAAATGGTGGGTCTTGGACTGATTGTCTTACGGGAGTGACTTCTACAAGTATTACATTTCCAAGTGGTTGTTCTCCAGCTCCATCAGTATCTGATGGTGACACGTTCGCCTTCCGGTCAAGAGCGCAAGATTATGTGGCTAATGTCGAATCATATCCTGCAGGTGCTGACGCGTCAACAACTGTAGATCTTAATCCTCCAAGTTCATCCATAAATCCTAACGGTGTAACGTGGGAGAGTAGCGATCAACCATATGATATTAGTTGTAGTGATGCTGGAAGTGGTTGTGACACGACATACTGGCAAGAAGTGGCGAGCACTGCAAGTTGTCCGTCTCAAGGGTCTTTTTCTAACAGTGGTTCTCCAACCGTTTCTGATTCAGTCACTTGTGCTTCAGGGACTGTTTGTCATTCTAAAATATGTTATTATAGTGAAGATGCTGTCTCTCGAACCGAATCGACAAAGACTAGTAACACATTTAATATTGATATGGTAGATCCTATTTCTTCAATTGTTTCCCCTGCAAATGGTAGCTGGCACAGCGAGGATTTTAATGTTACTTTTTCAGATTCGGATGCTGATTCTGGTTTGGATTCTTGCTTTTACAAGATTTTGGATAATAATGTTATATCTTTAAATCAGGAGAGTAGACCTTGTAATGATAATATAACTATTGATGTCAGCCAGTATTGTACAACAGATGGTGTGGACACATGTCAAATTGCTTCAACGGTTCATGATGTTGCTGGTAACGTCTTTTATAGTGATAGCACTTTTTTCTCTATTGATACTGGAAATCCTTCAACCGACATCTTGACTTCAGGAACATGGTATGGAGATGATATTTCCGTTTCTGTCAACGATTCTAATAATAGTGGTTCTCCACTCGACACCTGTTTATATCGTGTTGATGATGGTAATGATGGTACTTTCGAGACTTCTTGGACGTCAAGAACTTGTCCTGATGGGGGATTTACTGTTCCCGTACCTGGAGTTTGTTCTACTAATGGTCAAGATGAGTGTCGAGTTGATACATTCGTTAATAATTCTGCAAGTACAAATGATACTAACACTGTTCTTTTTGATATTGATACTACCTCTCCAGTATATGATGGTTATTCGGGAATTTCAGGATACTCTTATGATGAATCCTCGACAGTATATTGGGTTACTGGTGGTGATACGTTCACTATCGATATATCTCACTCAGACGTTCACTCTGGTGTGAACAGACAGTACTTTGGCTTTAACCATGATGATTGCAGTCCTAATGGTTGTGGGGGTGCTCCTGATGAGATAAAATCATACAATAATTATGGTTCTTCATTCAACGATTGGCTAGAAGATGATACATATATTGATATTACTGGATCCTCTTGTGTTGATGCGGATAGTAATTGTGCTGATGATGATATGACTCTTCGTTGGAATTCAGATATTGCAGGGACGGCAAGTGACTGGGATTATAAGCTTCACACTTACCATCATGATGCTGTTTTTAACGGACTAGGATATACTGATTTGGGTGTTTGGGTAAAAATAGATAATAGTGCTCCATCGACAAGTTTCTCCTCGCCAGCTATAAGTAGTTGGCATGATGGTGATTTTTCCATTTCAACCTCTGATAGTGATTCACGATCAGGTCTTTCATCTTGTTCATATCGTGTTGATGATGGTAATGATGGAACCTATGATACGACTTGGCAATCAAGAACGTGTGGTTCATCATTCACTCAAACAGTGGGTCCTTCAGGAGAGTGTAGCGTAGAAGGTTCTGATGAATGTAAAGTACAATTAAGAGCTGTTGATAATGTTGGTATAACAACTGATGTGACAAGAACCTTCTCCATAGATTATTCTGCTCCGACAACAACCGCAAACCCTACAAATAGATCGTGGGATAACACCAGCATAAGTGTTGATATCACGGCAAGTGACGGTGGCAGTGGCGTTGATAGTATCGAGTATTGTTGGACGACAAGTGCTAGTTGTACTCCAAGTACTAGTGTAACTGGTAATAGTACGACCGTGACACAATCTAGTACTGGCAGTTGGACCTTGTGTCATCGTGCTTTAGATAATCAACTTCATATAGGAAGTACAACTTGTGATGGTGACTACAACATTGACTTGGTTGATCCCGCTTCTTCTGTCGATTCTTTACCTTCTTATACTGGTTCTACTTTTTGGACGGTTTCTTGGACTGGCAGTGACAGTCATAGTGGTATTGATAGCTATGATTTACAGTATCAGAAAAATGGTGGGTCTTGGACTGATTGTGTTGTTGATTATACTCTTGGTTCCTATCAATCTTTTCCAAGTGGTTGTTCTCCAGCTCCATCAGTATCTGATGGTGACACGTTCGCCTTCCGGTCAAGAGCAAAAGATGTTGCTGGTAATGTTGAATCCTATCCTGCAGGTGCTGACGCGTCAACAACTGTTGATACTAGCGCTCCAACTTCAACAATAACTCCTGATGGTGTTTCTTGGCAAAATACTGATCAGTCATATGATATTAGTTGTAGTGATGCTGGAAGTGGTTGTGACACGACATACTGGCAAGAAGTGGCGAGCACTGCAAGTTGTCCATCTCAAGGGTCTTTTTCTAACAGTGGTTCTCCAACAGTTTCAGGTAGTGTTGATTGTTCCCCTGGTAGTGTTTGTCAAGTTGAAGTGTGTTATTATAGTGATGATACTCATAGTAACATTGAATCGACAAAGACTAGTAACACATTTAATATTGATAAGAAATTACCTGTCACTTCCATCGACAGTCCAACTGCTGGTACTTGGCAGTCGGGTGATTTTGCTGTTGATATTAGTGATAGTGATGCTGATAGTGGTCTTGATGTTTGTGAGTATCGTATTCTTGATAACGGTGTTCAATCCCTTGGTTGGACGAGTCGAACCTGTGGTTCTGGTGCTACTATTGACATCTCCGCATATTGTACTACTGATGGTGCTGATAAATGCGCTGTAGAATCTCGTGCTACTGATGTTGCTGGTAATAACGCTACTGACAGTCGCAGTTTCAGCATTGACGTGGGAGCTCCAATTGTTTCCTATCAAATTCCGACTCCTGCTGATAGCTCTCGACAGATCGATAACACGGTAAACATCTCAGTCTCCGTTGATTCGACTTCAGACGTTGATACTTGCACGCTCGAGTGGAACGGAACTAATGAGACCATGACAAAAACAGGATCTGGAGCAAGCGTCACCTGTGATGCGACAAAAACAACTGTTGATGGCAGTACAAACACGTTCCAAGTTTATGCTAATAACACTGTTGGAACAATCGGTAATGAAACAGAACGATCTTTTGTCGAGAATACGAAACCACCTGCTCCTACACACTTAACTCCAACTGATGGACAACGAACAGTCGGTAACAGTCAAACGCTCTCTTGGACTGCTGGTGGAACTGATGCTGAAAGTGATACTATTACTTATTATTGGAGGATCGACACTGACTCTACGCCTGCAGAACCATACACTTGCTCTGGTTCAACAACAACCCTTTCCTCAACGTCATGTTCGACAACTGATGGGACTACTTATTATTGGAATATCGTTGCAAGTGACGGGTATGAAAATCAAACCGTGACCACTCCGTGGAATTTCACTGAGAACAACGATCCAACTGTCAATAGCGTTAGCTTATCTTCGACTAGTGGAAACAATCTCACTTCTGATGATCTTGATGTCGCCTTCTCAACCTCAGATCCTGACAGCGATCCAGTCATAGGGATTACTGATTGGAGGATTGACGGCACGAG
>JBNJGO010000008.1:5076-10250 GCA_051819745.1 Nanobdellota archaeon
CAATCTCACTTCTGATGATCTTGATGTCGCCTTCTCAACCTCAGATCCTGACAGCGATCCAGTCATAGGGATTACTGATTGGAGGATTGACGGCACGAGTATCGCAAGTCTTAACATGCCGTTTAACACAAACATCACCTCGACCTCGACAGGCGCTGTCAACGATTACTCCACATACGATAACGACGGAACGCTCGGCGGTGGAACTTTAAGTTATGTTCCTACTTGGACCTCTGAAGGAAAAGTGGGAGGAGCTTATGAGTTTGATGGTAGCGGTACAATAAATGGAACAGTTTATGGGGATAATATAGAAATTCCTGAAAGTATTACTAATACTGCAAATAATCCGAAAGGAACTACTTATAGTGTTTGGTTAAATGCAGATACTGATGCCGTAGATAGGATGAGTTTATTCAGAGGATCTTCTACAATAAGACATATAGAGATTTATACTGAATCTAAAAAATTTAGAACAGAGGCTGCCAAACAAAATGGATATAGTTTTGGAACAGGCAATTTTCCCTATGATGTAAGAGGCACTTGGAGCCATTTTGCAATAGTATTTGCCGAAAATGAACCTGATAGGCCAGTAAGATGGTATCAAAATGGAGAATTGTTTTATACGGGAGATTTATCTAGTGGAGATTATCCCGATACAGAATATTTTAGTTTTGGTAGTATAGCAAGGTCAACTGGTACTACTAGTTATACTTATGCAAAAAGTTTTGATGGAAAAATAGACGAAGTCCAAATATTTGACAGAGCATTATCTTCAGAACAAATATCTAACATATATAATGCTGGTCTTGCAGGGCACAGTGTTGAAACTATGGATTCGAGTGAAACATCTTATCTTGACATATGGACTGTTGATGTCACTCCAAACGACGCTTTTGAAGACGGCACCTCGGTTCTCTCTAATGATATCACCATCTCATCACCTTATCCCGAATTGGTGTATAATAATACATTTGAGAATAGTACGACAGAACATGCTTTCTTTGTTACAGCAGGAGCGTATTATGAAGCTGGAGGGACTGGAATTGATAATGACTATTCAATCGACAATCCTGCTTGCTCTTTTTATGATAGTACGGTCTCGGGAAATTATTTTAATGTCACGTACAAGTGCACGGGAACACCTTACACGTCAGACAGTGTGAGTATTACAATATGTGATGAGTTCAGTCAATGTGTCTCAACACCGACAACAAGCAATACCTATCCAAATCAAGCACCTACGATGAATAGTCTTCTCACACCAACAAATGGTAATGACACTGTTCACGATCTTACTCCGACATTCACATGGGAGACTGCAAGTGATGCTGAAAGTGACACCCTCACCTATTACTTCAATCTTTCAACAATAGTTGGCTGTCAAGATGTTAGTCAACAGACACTTTCTTCAACTTCATTCACGCCTTCTTCAGAATTATGTCCTTCAGCTCTCGATTGGTATGAGTGGACTGTAAAAGTGTGCGATGAATGGGGTGATTGTAGTTCTTGGCATGCAAATTGGACATTCATTCTCGAGCCATACATCGATATAGAAATGGTTACTGATTCTGTTGATTTTGGAATAATGGATATACTTGATTCTGATTCAACAACGAGCGGATCCCCTGCACCGTTCCATTTCAGAAGTGATAGTAATGTAGTTGTCGATTTGACAAATGTTACTGCGCCAAGCAGTATCTGGGTTAGCTCTCTCGGGTCTTTAGGTTCTGACTATATGCAGTTAAAATCAAGAGAACTCGCTAGTGAGTCTGGCTCTTTTAACACTGCTTCATCACTAACAGATTGGTTTAATCTAATGACAGAATCACAAGATATTATTTCCGAATTGGATTATTCAGATAGTGCCGACGAATCTTATGTTGATTTGAAACTGACTGTTCCTAGCGATGAACCCCCTGGATCAAAAAGCACTTCATTAACCTTTATGTGGGAGGAATCATGAAATATAATGCTGGAATAAGGATTGTGTCGTTTATGTTTCTAGTTCTAATACTATTTTCTTTATTTGCTGTCGTTTCATCAGCATTTGGAATTGCTCCTTCAAGATACTCTTTTAATGAGGGTGATGAAAAAGACATTTCAGAATTTAAAGTAAGGATTCTCAACACCCATGATGAAGAATTATTTTTAGAACTCAAACCAACCGGTGATATCGCTGATTATATTTCTCTTGAAAAAAACATGGTCTCGCTTTCTCCTTCCGATTCTGAAGCTATTGTTTTTTACACTATAGATCTTCCCGAAGAGCTAAAACCGGGTTCTAACACTGGAGCTATTGAAATCATAGATGTGTCTGGACATTCTGTTTCTGGTGAATCAAAAGTGACTGCTAATGTTGGTGTTAAACAAACTATTACTATTTTATCACCTTATCCTCGCCAGTATATTGAGGGTGATTTTTTCATTTCATCATCAACTCTTGATAAACCAGTTGATTTTTCCCTGCATTTGAAAAATAAAGGTTCCGTTTCTTCAACCGTGTCTGGAAGTATTGTTGTTAAGACAGCTCTTAATGAAGAAGTTGCTCGTTTTCCCATTCCAAAAACGTTGCTTTCTTCTCTCAGTGCAAAAAAAATAACTACTGATTATTCTTTTGAAAATGATGGTGTATATTCTGCAAACGCATACATTAATTATGGTTCGAAACAATTCACTTTATCAAAACAATTTATGGTTGGAAACAAAGAAGTAATTGCTTCTGATATGAATGTTGATTCTTTTGATTTGGGAGAAATCGCTCTCCTTCGTATTTTAATTGATAATAGATGGAATGATATTGTAGATGATGTCTATGCTAAAGTCTCTATTTTGAATGAAGAAGGTTCTGTTGTTGATATGGTAGAAACAAATCCTGTTTCGGTTAAGGCACACGATTCTGCACAGTTGAAGGCCTATTGGGATACTTCAGGAATTGATATCGGAACGTATGATGTTGTTGTTAAATTATTCTATGATGATATTGTTTCCAGATATTATTTTGATGCTCTAGTAAATGCTAACTCCATAGAATTATCGAAAGAAGGGGTTTCAGGTAATGTTGTTGATGATAGTTCTTCCGATGATTCATTAAGTTTATCATCAATTGTAATACTTCTTGTTTTTGCTTTGATTTTCATCAATGTATTTTGGTTTGTTATTGTCAAGAAAAAAATTAATAAGTAATGTATAGATAAATGGACTGTGGGGAGTGTTGATAAAAATTTATAAAGAGGTTGTTTTTTATTTAATTAATAAAAAAGAAGGTTGGGTACAGTGAATATTTTTTTAGATATAGGAATTATTGTTATTGCAGCTGCAGTAGGTGGTTTTCTAGCTCGTTTACTAAAACAACCTCTCATCTCATCGTATATTATTATGGGGGTGGTTTTAGGTCCTGTACTTGGTTTAGTTACTGATATGGCTGTCATTGATGTTCTTTCAGAAATAGGTATTGCTTTCCTTCTTTTTATCGTTGGCTTAGAATTTGATTTCAGCAAATTAAAAGACATTGGTCCTGTCGCATCATTAGGCACGTTGTTTCAAATGTCAGCTTCATTTGTTCTTGGTTTTGGAATATTCAGTCTCTTTGGTTTTTCAACAATGGAGTCTATTTTTGCAGGTATTGTGTTATTATTTTCATCAACAATGGTTGTTATTAAATTATTATCAGATAAACAACAACTAGACACCCTTCATGGTCGTATTGTTATTGGTTCTCTTTTGATGCAAGACGTTGTTGCTGTTATCATACTTTCCTTTCTTTCTGCAGGGTCTTCTTCTATTGTTCAAATCGGTTTTTCTGTTTTTCAAGCAGTGTTATTGATTGGTGTTGCCTTTTTGTTTTCAAAATTTATATTTCCAAAACTCTTCAAATTCGCTGCAAAGAATCAAGAATTGTTTTTTGTTCTAAGTCTCGCGATCTGTTTTGCATTTTCTCTTGCGTTTGCTTCCATCGGTTTTTCGATCGCTATCGGTTCGTTCGTCGCGGGTTTGATGCTTGGTAACCTCCCTTATAATGTTGAAATTATAAGTAAAGTGAAAAGTCTTCGTGATTTTTTTGCAATACTTTTTTTTGTTTCTATGGGTTTGAAATTATCTTTCACTTCACTTTCAGGTGTTGCCCTTCCGACTATTATTTTGCTTCTTCTCACAGTTTTTATTATTCCCTTCATCACATTTGTCACAGTCACTGCTTTCGGTTATAATCGGAGAACTGCATTTCTATCTGCAATTTCTCTTTCTCAAGTTTCAGAATTCGCTTTGATTGCCGTTCATCAAGGGCTTCGTAATCAACTTATTACTGAAGGTTTTCTTTCTATAGTTATACTCACCACTCTTGCTTCCATTATTGCCACGGCTTATTTCATGAAATTTGAAGACGTTATTTATCATAAATTGCTTCCTTTCCTGAAACGATTCGATAAACTTTCTGCAACAAACAAGATTGTCAGCCATCACGAATCGCATAAACCTCATGATGTTGTTCTCGTTGGTTATGATCGTATTGGCTCTTCAATATATTCCACGCTCAAAAAACTTCATAATGATGTTCTCATCGTCGATTTCAATCCTGATGTAGTATTTTCTCTCATGAAAAAAAATGTTCCTTGTGTGTATGGTGATGTTGGTGATGATGAATTATTGAATTCACTGCATTTGAAGAACGTGAAGATTTTTGTTTCTACTATTCCTTCCCATCATGATTCCTTGTTGTTGATAAAAAAGCTACGGCATTTGAATAAGTATGCTAAGGTCATTGTCACTTCTTATGAAGTTGAGTCTGCTCTCTCGCTTTATTCTGCGGGCGCTGATTATGTGATTCTTCCTCATCTTCTCGGTGGTCAGCACGCAAGCGTTTTACTTGAGGATATTTCCACCGATCTTGACAAATTGATAAGTACAAAACTAAGTCACATGGATGAATTGCGTACTCATCAACGAAATAATGGTCGTTATATTAAGTGATTTTTTTATTAGATGGTATTGTTAAAGAAAGTTTTATAAACGACTCCTTGCTTTCTTTTCTTGCTCGTGGGCCCATGGCTTAGCCTGGATAGAGCGGCCGGCTTCGGACCGACCTTTTTATAAAAAAGCTCGAAGAAAAAGAGTTTTTGAAATTAAAGTTCGGGGAGTGACCGGCAGGTCGGGGGTTCGAATCCTCCTGGGCTCATTTT
>JBNJGO010000008.1:10350-35478 GCA_051819745.1 Nanobdellota archaeon
TTTTTTTATCATGAAAGTATTGTCTGTAAAACAACCATTTGCCGAATTGATTGTTTCAGGAAAGAAGTCAATTGAAATTAGATCCTGGAACACTACGTTTAGAGGAGAATTTTTACTTCATGTTTCAAAAAATCCTGTTATGACAGCAATGAAAAGAAATGGTTTTTCAGATTTAGAAACTGGTGTGATTATTGGAAAGGTAACTTTGGTTGGTGTAAAAAAATATGTAGATGAATCTGATTTTAAGAATGATCGAATTAAACATTTGGCAACAAGCGATTATGGTAAGTATGGTTTTATTCTAAAAAATCCTGTGAGATTTGAAAAATTGATTCCTGTAAAAGGGAAATTAGGGTTTTGGAATTTTGATTTATGATTAAAATACTATTTGGAGCACGTTTTAATACAAAAATTTATAATATATCTCTTTCTGAATAACTGTAATTATATGTATTGTATTTTAAGGTGAACTATTATGGTTAAATTTAAAATCCGGGGAAAAGATATGCCTATCTTAGATGTTGAACTTTCCAAAGATGAAAGTGTTTTTACTGAAGCTGGTGGTATGGCTTGGATGAGTCCGAATATTTCTATGGATTCAAATGTTCGTGGTGGTCTTGGTAAAGGTATCGCTCGAATGTTTTCAGGAGAATCTCTTTTTATGGTAAATTATGCTTGTAAAAAAGGAAAAGGTGCTGTGAGTTTTTGTATGGAATCTCCTGGTCGTATTGTGGAATTCGATTTTAACAAGCGAGACGTGCCTATTATTTGTCAGCGTGACGCGTTCATGGTTGCTGAAGATACTGTTAAGCTATCAACTCATTTTACCAAACGCCTCGGAGCTGGTTTTTTTGGTGGTGAAGGTTTTTTCCTTCAAAAAATTGAAGGTTCTGGCAAGGCTTTTTTAGAACTTCCTGGTGAAATTACTGAGTATGATCTTAAAGAAGGTCAATCTCTAAAAGTTGATCCGGGTTATATTGGTGCTTTTGAAGAAGGTGTTTCTTATTCCATTGGTCGTGTGAAAGGTATTAAGAATATTTTTTTTGGTGGTGAAGGTCTTTTTCTAGCAACGCTTACCGGTCCTGGTAAGGTGTGGCTTCAAAGCATGCCGTTTCCAGTGTTTGCTCGAAAGATAACTCCTTACATTCCTAAAAAATCGTGAACTTGAAAAACATGAAATTACAACATCTGTTTCGGAAAGTGAAGGATTCTACTCTTTTGCGTTTTGTCTTTGGTTTGGCGATTTTTTTTATTCTTCTTGGACTAATCGCGAGTATTATTGTGGCTTTACTTCCTATTATTGTTTCTGGAGCTATTTTTATCGGATTGATTATCTTGTTTGCTTTGGGTGTTGTTATGGTTTTAGGATTATTTACTGCTATTTGGTATGTGTCAAGAAAAGAACCTCCTTTATCGTCCGGTATACAAAGCGATAATAAAGAAGATAACTATACTTTATCTCAATCAAAAAGCAGGTGATTTTTTTCTTCTTTCTCCTTTAATTTTCTCGAGTGTATCCTTGCATGAATAAAGCTTCGTCAGCGCTGAGTTCATCGTCTTCAAGTAGTTCTTGGACGAATTGCTCGTCATAGATTGTTTTCTTATATTCTTTTAAGTCGTTTGGATTGTACTTAGAAGTATCTAAATCAAAGTTAGTTGTTGTTTTTATCATCTGTTCACCTCACCCGTATATTATATGTTGGAATACTAAAAAATATAGTAAAATAATAAAAATAAAAAATCTAGTTTGTTTTTTATTTTACTTCAATTCGTTTCGTGTTTTCATCCACTTCTTTTTTTGGAATTGTCATCTCAAGGACGCCGTCTTTATAGCTTGCATCGATGTTATCGGTGTCTGCGTTTTGTGGTAGTGGGAATTGTCTGTAATATCCACTATAACTTCGTTCGCAACGGTAGTATCCTTTCTTATCTTCTTCCTTTTTATTTTCTTTTTCTACACTTACTTCAACACCATTATCGTTAACGTTGATGTTGATGTCTTTTTTGTTTACACCTGGTAATTCAACTTGCGCCCGAATCGTATTATTTTCTTCCCACATGTCTGTCAGTGGTCGTCTTGTCGAAATTTTTGTTGGCGTGTTTGTATTTCCTTCAAGAAGTGGTGTTCTGTTTGTTGGATCAGTTATTGATGAGAATAACTCATCCATTTCTTTGTGCATTCTTTCAAATTCATCCCATAATGTTCTCATATATTTCCACCTCGTTGTTTTTATTTAAACTTTGTTGACTTCAAATCAACATAAGATACACTACTATATAAATTTTGTGGTTTTTAATCTTTTTTACACATTTTTTCTTCTTTGTATTGATTCGAAAAAGAAAAGATTTATAAATAAATATTTTATCTACTGTTTTGTAGTTTATTTGGTGGTACTGATGGTGTCTCGAATTTTTCCCAAACAGAAAAAAAATACTTCTTTATCTAAAGAGTTAAAAAAAGAAATACAACAAAAAATCAACCAAGGCCAAGCGAATACTGTTCTTTTAGGAGATCATTTTTCCCTTTCTCAATCTCATGATCGGATTGTTTTCCCTGACGACATCAACCAAAAAGAAGTATCTTTTCCATCCCTGCAGTTTCTTGTCCAGTCTGATTCAAATTATTCTTCTGAAGATGTCTCTTCGTTTCGTAATTATTCATATGATGTTGGTTTCACTTTCAAGAAATTTGTCAGTTTTTCATCAAACTTTAATCTTCGAAAAGTAAATGGAGGTCTTCCACGACTCAAAAATGTCTTACGTAATTTAGAAGAGAATGTCGCGTTTTATGACTGTTATCCTTCAGTTCCATTTTTCGAACCTCATATTGATAATTATAGTATTGTTCCTTTAGGAATATTCAGAAAAAAAGATTCTACCTTGGATGCTAGTGGTTATGTTATGCTTGCGAATCTTTCACGATCAAAATCATTGGTTTATGCTGACGCGCTTGTTTCATTATCTTCTCCTTTAGGTTATGGTGAAGATTTATTGAATCGTTTTGGAGAAGGTAATACGAATCCTGAGGATATATATTCTGTTCTTGAAACGTCTTCAGGAGTCAAAGGATATTTTCTTAAAGAATTATCTAGACGACAAAATAAACTGAATTCATTTGCAAAAGAACTGGGTGTTTCTTCCGATGAGACTCGTCTGTATTTGAACATAAAATGATTATTTTACTTTTATGATGTATGTTGTTGATTATAGGTGTATTCTAGAATTTTTGCAACATAATTTCCTTTTTTTTCGAATGTTTGCCGTCCCGTATGTTTAATAATTTCTTCATCGTCAGGACTGATTGTTCCTGTCATGTATACAAGAGTACTTATGTCTGTTTCTTTTTTTGCTTCTTCTAATTGTTTTTTTGCAAGAGAAAATGTTATATTTGTTCTATCCATGCCTTCTTTGCAGAATGTATCTTTTACTTTTTGTTTTACTGTTTGTTTGTATTTTTCTTCAATGAATCGGTAAAGGTGTTGTGCTGCTTTCGGATGGTCTTTAGTTCCAAATTTCATATCCGAAATGATTACTCCAGGCATCTTGTTTTCTTTGTTCGCGTATTCTTTGAACTTTTTTGGAGCTTCGTATGTTTTGATGTCTGCAGAGGGTTGTTGTTTTTGAACCATTTTTTTTACGTACATTCTGACAAGGTCGTCATCTTCGATAATGGCTATTGAACTATAATTTATATGATCTTGTTCTTGTGATAGTTCAGAAATTATTTTTGTCATTGTGATGAGGTGAAAATTATTTTGTTTATAAATATTTATGTTTTTAACATATCGTGTTGCATTTATTTTATTGCTTTATTTACGATTCTGACGTGTTTTAATACAAACATTTAAAAAGGAGTGTTTTGATATAAAAAGTAGTATGTGTAATACTGTGTTGTGAGGTTATCTATATGAAACGATCATTGCTTTATATCTTCGCCCTTATATTATCTATCCCTTCTGTTTTTGCTCTTGAGCATAGCGTTGCGGGTGATTTGAATCAATTCGTTCAAGGTATTTCTTCCTTATTTCATGGAAATACGAACGCCTTTGTTGATGGGCTTATCGGACTTCTTCCCTTAATAGGTCTGTTCATGATTGTTTTTGGTTTAACCTTTTTTCTCACAAGAATTACCGTCTTTAGAAAAGATGATCAGTCAAAATATGCGAAGATGGTTGCTGTAGGTATTGCTCTTATTGGAATAGTTCAACAAGCAGTATATAATGTTGTTTTAGGTATGAGCAGGACCTTTCTCATTCTCGCCTTCATATTCTTAATCGTTATGATGGCAATAATGTATATCAATATCTCTCGACGAAATCATTATGATGTGCTCAAGGAAACTAATGATGCTAAAAAAGCAGAAATTGAATCAACAAAGGCAATGAAGTCTGCAAAAGATGATCTTGAAAAAGATAAGAAATACTACACAAAAACCAAAAGTGAACTTGCAAAACTCGATGCTGATCTCAAAGACATGAAAAAACTTGGTTCTGATGAGCTTAAAGCTGTAGACAGACTCATCGATTTAGTCACTAGAGCGCACAGTGCAGTTGCTGAAGGATCTGGAGATAAGATCCACAAGTATGCTAAAACTCTCAACGCAGGAATTGCTGGTCTCACGACAAAAATGAATCATGAGCACAAGCATCTTCATCGACTCGATCACCTTCTTAGTGATGTTCAACGAATAACAAGACGGTGGGGTAAAGATGAAAAAGACGAAGAAGATGAAACAAAACAATTACAAAAAGTATATAATTATTATAATCATCTTCATGGTGGTGGAAAGCTTCGAAAAGACCTTTCTAAATTCAAATCAGATATTACTGGAATAAAAGACAATCTTCGAGAAATACATAATGGTCTTCAAAAAGCACGGCACTTAGAACATCGTCTTGATGAACACAAAAAGAAATTTGACGAGCATGACATCAAGAAAAAACATTCCTTGGCTGAAGAAACTAGAAATGCTATTGCCGATAATGATTTCAAGACTGCACATTCAAAACTCGATAATCTTCGATATACTATACAACATCAACGACAATTATTCTCTGAACTTCATGATGAAGAGCAAGAACTAAAACGATTATTCAGTTTCATCGAAAAGCATGAACGAGAAGTTATGCATCAAATAAAACATTTAGTGACTGTAGAAAGTCATGTTGCTGGTGATGAGAAGGATAAAATCAACAAGAAAATAACTAAAGAAATAAAAGGTGTTGCTAATGTCATCAAGACAATTGTTGGTGCTACAAGTCCTACTGACTCTCTTTCAAGACATTTACTCAATGATGCTAACCGATTATCAGGGATTTCTGATGATTCTAAAGTCTCAAAGTCCGAAGTTACTCTTCTTGAATCAGTCTTATCTCGTTTACATGAGTTATATAAGAAAAAATCAGAATTGCTCGAAAATACGTATAAAACGGAATTATCTGGACGAAGCTTGTCTCGAACAATTTCCGAATCAGATATTTCCAAGGCACATAGTTTCTCCTTATTTTATCAAAATATTAAAGAGAAGGTTGAAGAAATTAAAAAGCAATTTGACAAGCTCAACAATTTATAATGTTGTTTTTATTTTACAATTTAGTAGTGGTTTGAATCCAAACATTTATAAATAATACTTTTGTCAGTATACGTGTGTCCAATGGTTATTGTGGCTGTTGCGATAACAATAATTGATGCTACAGCGAATATATATGAATCTATGGAGGGTGTTAGATGGTAAAAAACTTCTTTTCAAGGAAAAAAGACGATTTTGATCAAGAAGATCAATTAGAATCTCAAGATTATGTTGAGTTAAATACTGGTTCAACAAAAGATCCCGAACAGAAAATGCTTGTTCGACCTTTTGTTATAGATGATTTTGCAGATGTCAAACCTATACTTGATGTCTTAAGGGAATCATACACTATTGCGTTAATCAACATCAAACCACTTAAAGAAAAAGATCTTCTTGAATTAAAAAGAGCTATAAACAAACTAAAAAAGACTTGTGAAGCTATTGAAGGAGATATCGCTGGTTTTGGCGAAGATTATATTGTTATAACTCCTCATTTTGCAGAAATCTATCGTGGTACTGGTGGGGCAACTTCACCTGATATTGATGAATAGAATACTTTTTCTTTTTGATTTTATTTTTTATTCTGAACAATTTTAATAAGAATTTTTTTTGTAATTTCTTCTCTAGAAATTTACATCTCTTCTAAAGCCGTAATGTCAAGAATCTCAAGGCCGTCTGCGATGACTTTTTTTACTGCTGATATTAAGTTGATTCTCGCCTGTTCAAGATCTTTGTTTTCTTGTATTATCTTATGTTTTGCATAATAGGTGTTGAACGCCTGACACACTTTAATCAGATAATGACAAAGACTGCTTGGTTTTAATTGTCTTCTCGCTTGTTCAATCGTGCTATTATATTTTTCAAGTAATAATATCAATCTTTTTTCATCTTGTTCTTTAAGTAAATCAAATTGTTTGATGTTTGCTTTCATACCTGATTTTTTTAGAATAGAACAAATTCTTGCATGCGTGTATTGTACGTAAGGTCCTGTTTCTCCCTCAAAAGAAAGGCTTTCTTGTTTGTCGAACACAAAGTTTTTGAGAGGATCGTGTTTGAGAAAAAAGAATCTGATAGCGCTTAATGCTATTTCTTTTGATCGAGTTTTTATTTCTGTTGTATCAAGATTATCGTAACGTGATTTGACTTCTTCTTGTGCGAGTTCTTCCATCTCTTGTATCAGATCATCAGTATCAATAACTGTTCCTTCTCGTGATTTCATTTTTCCAGATGGTAATTCGACCATTCCATAGGAAAAATGTCTGCAATTATTTGCAAATGGAAAATTGAGAGCTTCAAATATGTTGAAAAGGACATTGAAGTGATATTCTTGTTCGTTAGCGACAACATAAATCATACTGTCAAAAGAAAAGTCTTCATATCGTAATCGTGCCATGTTCATATCTTGGGTTATATATACTGTCGTTCCATCATTTCGAAGAAGTACTTTTCTCCCTAGTTTTTTATCTTCAAGATCATAAATTATGGCGCCTGTTTCATCTTTTTCAAACACGCCTTTTTCCAATCCTTCTTTAACTAGATCTCGTCCTCCAGTGTATGTTTCGCTTTCATAATAATTTTTTTCAATTTTGAAATTAAGAGTATTATATGTTGTTTCAAATCCTTGATATACCCATTCATTCATTTGTTTCCACAGTTTCATCGTCTCAGCATCGCCAGATTCCCATAATCGAAGTAGTTCGCAAGCTTTCTTTTCAAGTTGTTTTTTATTCTCTTTTGATTTGCTTGCTTTTTGAGCGAACTTAACATAAAAACTTCCCACAAAATGATCTGGTTTCATTCCTGTATTTTTTGGTGTTTTATTTTCTCCCCATTTCTTGTAGGCGAGCATTGATTTACAAATATGAATTCCTCTGTCGTTGACAACATTAACAATTTTAGCATCATGGCCTTTTCGTTTTAGGATGTTAGTGATACTGCTTCCAAGAAGCATATTTCTTAAATGGCCGAGATGAAGTGGTTTGTTGGTGTTTGGCCCTGGTGACTCAACAAGGATTGTTTGAGGATTGGATTCTTGTTCTATGAGCGTTGAGTTGTCAAGAAGTTTTGGAATAATATCTTTTGCGGTTTTTGATGGTGAAATATGAATATTCAAATAAGGTCCGATAGCATTGATGTTAACATCGTTGTCGTTTTGAGATTCCGTCAGTGTTTTTTTAAATTCTTTTGCAATCATTACAGGGTTTTGTTGTAATTGTTTAGCAAATATGAAACAAGGGAGTGCTATGTCTCCATGCGAAGTGTCTTTTGGTGTTTCAAAAACATCAAGTATGCGCTCTCGTGAAATTGAAGTGATCTTTTCGAGTTCTTTTGCGATTGTTGTTTTAATGGTTTTCATCATTTATCCTTTAAGTTTTTTATTTTATTCTTCAAGACCCAGATGTTTTAAAATATCCTTTTTGTCAAATGGTTTAAGATCATCATATCCTTGCCCTGTACCTAAATATATTATTGGTTTTTTCGTGACATAACTTACGCTTAAAGCAGTACCTCCTTTTTCATCAACATCTGCTTTTGAAAGTATTACTCCATCTATTCCTACTGCTTTGTTGAAATCAACTGCTTGTTGGATACAATCATTTCCCGTAATTGATTCTCCAATAAAAATATTAAAATCTGGTTTGTTTACTCGAACGACCTTGGAAAGCTCGTCCATTAAGTTTTTGTTTGATTGGAGCCTTCCAGCAGTATCTATCAAAACAACATCTTTATCTTTTGCTTTTGCGTGTTGTATTGCATCAAAACCAACTGCAGCTGCATCCGAATTATAGTCGTGTTTGATAAGTGTCACTCCAAGTGCTGTAGTGTGTTCTTCAAGTTGCTGTATTGCTGCTGCTCTGAACGTATCGGCGGCTGCAACGACAACACTGAGATTGTTTTTTTGAAGTAATCGTATTAATTTTCCAATGGTTGTTGTCTTTCCGCTTCCATTGACACCAACGATTGTGATAACAAATGGTTTTTTGCTTTTGACTCGCGAAATAATATCGACTGGTTCTACATCGAGGATATCTTCAAATGATTCTTTGAGCGAACTTAAGATAATTTTATCTATTCCTCGTCGAGAAATATTTTCCGAGGTGAGTTTTTCTTTCAAATCCTGTTTTATTTTTTCAATAACATCCATTGCAACATTATTTTCCAATAATGCCATTTCAAATTCCCAAAATACTTCTTCAAATTTTTCATCGGTTAATTTGAATTTTTTTATTCCTCTTGTTATTTTTGAAAAAACATTTTTTTTCTTTTGAGTGCTATCAGTTGTTTCTTGTGAGAATAAATCTTCATGAACTGCTTCTTTGCTCGAAGTATCTATTGTTGAAGTTTCTTGTTCCTTATCGGTTTCTATTATTTTTTTGTCTTTAGAATTTTTTTGAGATTTTTTAGAAGGTTTTGTTGGTATTTTTTCTTCTTCAATTACTTCTTGTTGTTTGGCGCTAGTTTCTGTCATATTTTGTTTTTTTTCTTCTTCGTTTTCTTTTTGAAATTCAGTATCTTCTTTATCTTCGCCACTTTCTTTTTTATCTTCATCATCCTTTTGTTCTTTCTCGTCTTTCTTTTCTTGTTCTTCACTAACTATATTTTCTTTTTTTCGTTTTGTTTCGTCTTGTTCTTGCTGTTCTTTCTCTTCTTGTTCTTCTTGCGTACTATTATCTTCTTTTTGTTTTCTTTTGAATACTCTTTTTAGAAACGATTTTGATTCTGTTTTTTCATTCTCTTTTTCATCTTTTTCTTGATTATCCTTCGAATTATCCTGATTACTATCCTTTGAAACCATCGTTTCTTCAGAAGACGCAAAAGGATGTTCCCTATCTTTTGAATCTTGCTTGTTCTCGGTTTGCTTTCCATCCTTTTCAATTTTTTTTGCTTGTATAGTTTCATCCCAGTCACCATTATTTTCTTTTTCCTTTTGAGTATCTTCAATAGTTTCGTTTGATGTTGATTGTCCAAGTTTCTCTTTTTCTTCGGCTGAAAGTTCTTCTTCAGAAACGGTTTTTGATTCTTCTTCAATCTCGTTACTAAGTGACGAGACTCCTTCTTTTATTTTTTTCTTGAGAAACTTGAACATCTTTTTTCACTCCTTAATGTTTTGAAGATCCGAATTGGCTCTCAATGGATTTTTGCAATTCTTCCGATTTAGCAATAACTTGCTCATATACTTGAGTGTATTGTTTTTTTTGCTCTTGTAATTCGCCAATATTTGTTTTCAAGTTATCAATTGCTTCTTGTGTTTTCTTTTCAACAACAACTCCTGCGCCTACTGCTTGGTGTACTGAAGCAACGTTCTCTGCTGAAACTTTCAAAAAGGTTTGTGATCCGAGCGGAATGAGAAGTTCTTTTGATTCTTTTTCAGAATCTTTATTCGAAGATATTTCTTTGAGGGTTGTCATCGCAACTTGCGAATGTTCAATATGATTTTCTATCTGATCTAATGCTTTATTGAGTTCATCGAGTCGTTGTTTGACCATTTCAAGTTCAATATATTTTTCGTTTAATGAATTATCTTTTGTTTGCATACCTATTCCTCGCAATTATTGTTTGTTTAATTTAAGTATTTGTTTTTTGTATTCTCTTATTCGTCTTCAAGAAAACCTAATGCTTCATCTGCTGAAACAACTTCTGGTCCTCCCGAGTGTTCTCCGATAATAAAACCTGAATCGTTGACTGCAATACCGCTTTTTACTTGTGTCGAACCCATATTGACTGTGCTTGTGGTAATAACAACACCTAAAATATCACTTAATTTTTGGAGTGTTTTTTCTGAAAAATTATGTGTTGAAATGCCATGTGTGGAATTACAGACGACAAAACTTCCTATAGAGGGTATTTTTTCAAACGTGAATGGTTGTGCGGTTGTCGAAAAGAATGCTTCAAATTCTTTAATAGCTTTTTCATCGTATTCTGGATTAACAACCAGACCTTTTGTTGTTGCTACAATGTTATTTCCATGACATGTGAGATCGCTTTTAACAACTTTGAATTCGATTCCTTCTTTTTTTAATATTTCTTTCTCATGGTCAAATAAGATGTGTGGTACGACTATTTTCTCTCCGTTACTCGCTCCAAAAACACCTACAAGAGGTGTTCCTGCAAAGGTTGTAACTACTGCTTTAGCATCAAAGATTTCTTCAATATCTTTCATTTGCTGTTCGGTTAATTCGGTTCCTACAATGACTTTTTCTTTTAGGGGGATGATGTATAATCCGATGAGACTGTTTCCTTCAATTTCCATTCGTTTTGCATGCATATATATCACTTCTGTATTTTTAGCTTCTTGACATATTGTCAATACTTGTTTCTTTAAAAAACTTGTGAGCTTTATTGTCGATTATAACTGATTATCAACTGTCAAGTCGCTATATTGTATTTCGATGATTTTTTAAATAGGTTGAATTTTCTGTTAGTGGTAATTTTCATTTGAAAAGGGGTTTTATAGTATACGAAATAGTATATCAGACCACTACATTTATATACTAGAACCGACAATAAAGTGTTATATCTATGATTTCGCAACAACCAACGACAGTCTCCTCACAAACGAACTCTCAAGATAAGCTTGTAAACCTTATTTTTGAGCAAGATTCTATTGATTGGAAGGATGTGATATATCGTTTGGTCCAAGAAGAAGGGATGAACCCTTGGGATATTGATGTCTCTAAACTATCTACGCGGTTTCTTCAGATGCTCGAAACATTAAAAGAAGCAGATTTTAGAATCGGTGGAAAAATGGTTCTTGCTTCCAGCCTTCTTCTCAAAATAAAAAGCGATCGTCTTCTCTTAGAAGATATTCAAAATCTCGATAAATTACTTCAAGAACCTCAAGATGAACAAGAAGATATTTTAGAAGATGATTCGGGATTTGAATTTGAACAAAGTGGTCTCAATCAATTTCTTAATGATGAGAAAAAATTGGTTCCGCGAACACCACAACCTCGTGAACGAAAAGTTTCTGTATTTGATTTGGTATCTGCTCTTGAGCAAGCATTAGAATCAGATGTTAGTAGAAAAAAAAGAGTGTTAAGCCAACAAAACAACGAACCCTCTTTTGATAATCGAGCTAAATCCTTTGACATTAACGAAGCGATGGATTCGATGCAAAAAAATCTTAAAAAGTTATTTCTCAAGAAAACAACAACTGTTTTTTTCAATGATTTATTAACTTCAAACAATGGCAAAGAAATAGTATATACTTTTTTACCTCTTCTTCATCTAGAAAATCAACGGAAAGTAGATCTTCAACAACAAAAACATTTTGGACCGATCAAAGTTTTGATGAACAATCGAAAATTATTAGAGTAGTTTCACTACGGTGCTTTTAATGGGTGAGCGATCAGTATCTTCAATAGTTTCTCTTCTTAATGTTTCTAGTTCAAAGACTGCCCTTCGTTTATTCAAGGAGCAAGCGATTCAAGAACAAGGTTTTCTTATTTTAAAAACAACAAAAAAAACTCAACGAAAATTACTTTCTTCGCTTAAAGATGCTGAGATTTGTTCTTTTCTTCATTATTTGGATCCTGATGAGACCACTGATATTATTCAATCTCTTTCTTCAGTAAGAAGGCATACTATTATCAACAAACTCCACAAGGATATTAGAAAAAAAGTAGAATTTCTTCTTCAATTCGATCCGAGGACTGCAGCTGGAATGATGTCGCTTGATTATGTTATCGTCCAAGAAGGTGATTCTTTTTCTACTGTGTCTGAATTAATAAAAAAACACGAATCAAGGACTGGTAAGGTCCCTGTTATTCTTGTCTTGAAGAAAGGGAAACTCGTCGGTCAAATTCCAATCTTTATTCTTGCTTCAACAGAGGATAAGGTCATCCAATCAAAAGATATCCAAAAAATTCCGACTGTTCATTATGATGCTGGTCATTCCAAGGTATTATCTATTTTCAAAAAAAATCCTCACGATAAAATTATTGTTCTTGATGAAGATCTAAGTGTTTTAGGGGTTATATTCTCTGATGATATTCTCTCTCTTCTTCATAAAAATTCTGCAAACTCAATCCAACGATTTGCAGGTATCAAGGAACAAGAAGATCCTCTTGATCCAGTACATATCAAAGTGAAAAATCGTTATGGTTGGCTCATTCTTAATTTATTGACTGCCTTTTTAGCTTCCTCAATCGTGGCTTTGTTCCAAGATGTTATCTCGGCGGTTGTTTTACTAGCAGTGTATATGCCTATTATCGCAGGAATGGGAGGTAATGCTGGAACACAAACGCTTGCTATTGTTATTAGAGGTTTGACTCTTAATGAAATTTCATTGAAAGAATGTAAGAAAGTGGTTGTTAATGAAGTAATTGCAGGTGCTATAAATGGTTTGATAATCGGTGTTCTAGTTGCAGGTGTAGCGATTGTATTTAATCAAAGTCCTCTTTTAGGTCTTGTAGTGGGTCTTTCGATGATCATTAATTTATTGGTTGCGGGATTGTTTGGAACAGTATTTCCTTTAATTCTTCAACGCTTAGGAAAGGATCCAGCAACTTCAGCATCAATTTTCATTACAACTGCAACTGATGTTTTTGGATTCTTTGTATTTTTGGGCTTAGCGAGTCTTTTATTAGTATAGAATATAGTCAGATTTTCTCACACTCTTGACCTTGTGGCGTGTCTTTAACAATATATCCTTTTTCTCGTATGATATTTCGAAGACGATCGCTTTCAGACCACTCTTTTTTCTCTCTTGCTTCTGCTCGTTTAGTGAGCAAATCAGTAATTTCTACAGGGATATCCTCTGATTCAAAAATACTTTTGTCAAGAACACCAAATATTTTATCTGCCTGGAAGAACTTATCGATTATCTCCTCGCCTTGTTTAGGACCGATAAGGCCTTTAGATAAACTTTTATTGATTTCTTTCACTCCTTCAAATAATGCTCCAAGAGCCCCGCTTATATTCAAATCATTATCCATCTCATTCTCGATACCAATTAACATCTTGTTAACTGCCATCGCTGTCATCTCATCATATTGTTGTTCTCCTCGAAGCGCATCGAGTTTTTCAAGCATATGGTCAATTCTTGAAAGTGATTTTTCAGCGGATCTGAGACCTTCTTTTGTAAAATTGAATTTTATCCTATAATGTGTTGATAATAATAAGTACCTAATTGCTCTTGGCGAAAATCCTTCTTTGACGAGATCAAAAACATAATACACGTTCCCTAGCGATTTACTCATCTTTTGTCCTTCAGATATTAAGAATGAAACATGAAGCCAGTAATTCACATATTTTTTATCTGTTGAACCCTCTGTTTGTGCAATTTCGCACTCATGATGAGGAAACTTATTATCTTCTCCCCCTGTGTGAATATCGATCGTTTCAAATTTATTCGCATCAAATAATTCGTTATTGAAAGCACTGCTTAAATGCTTTGCACTCATCACAGAACATTCCATGTGCCACCCCGGATATCCTTCTCCCCATGGAGAATCCCATTTGAGAATATGATTTTTGTATTTAGAATTGCCAAACCACAACACGAAATCGTGGGCATTTTTCTTATTCGGATCTTGTTCTACCCTGCTTTGTGTGAGCTGATCAAGAGAATTTCCTGATAACGTGCCGTATTCTTCAAATGTAGTGATATCATAATAGATATTTCCGCCACTTTCATACGCATGACCTTTTTCAAGAAGCACTTTAATCATTGCAATAATTTCTTCAACAACTTCGGTAGCTCTTGGCCGATATTCTGGCTCTTTCATATTCAATGTCTTCCAATCCTTAAGAAACGCATCAGTATAGAATTGTGCAATCTCAAGAGGGTGCTTTTTCTCTTTTCGTGCAGAAACTTCTAGTTTATCCTCTCCATCATCGCCGTCGTCAGTAAGATGCCCGACATCGGTAATATTCATGACTTGGGTAACCTTATATCCTTTATATTCGAGAAATCGACGTAACAAGTCACACACTACAAAGGTCCGAAAATTACCTATAGATGCAAAACCATACACTGTAGGGCCACAATTGTACATTCGAACGTGATTTTTCTTGACACTTTTGAACTCTTCAACCTTGTTAGTCATCGAATTATAGAGGTGGAATACCATTATATGCTTCTGTAATATTCTCTTATTTTTAACACTTGCGATATACTATTGCTCTTTTAAGTTAAATGTCGAGTTTTTATATTTCGATAAATTTAAATATCGTTGTGTAACGCTAATATCATCCTTTGAGTATTATCTTTACGTGTTTTTCTCTCTCGCGCACGTGGCCAAGTGGTAAGGCACGAGGTTGCAGCCCTCGGATCCCCGGTTCGAATCCGGGCGTGCGCTTTTTTCTGAAAAGCAATTTCTTCTTCGAACCTCCGGTTCGTGCGGTCACTTTGTTCTCGCCCACATCAACGCTTTCGCGTTTCTGTGAATCCGGGCGTGCGCTTAATTTCGAAGAAATTAAGGGTACGACTGGACAGCAAACTGTTGTTTTGCTCGGCTCCGGGCGTGCGCTTTTTTCATTTTGTTTTGTTCTCTTTGTCGGATTCGAACGTCTGCGAACTTCTTTGTCGTTCTTGAGTTCCTTTATTTTTCTAAAGATTTATTAATAATGGGTTGTATTATTGTCAGTATGGTTTTTAAAATTCAATCTTGGAACGTAAATGGTCTTCGAGCGGTTGCAAGAAAAGGTTTTGCAGATATATTGAAACGAGAATCTCCTGATGTCTTGTGTGTTCAGGAAACGAAACTTCAAGATCATCAACTCACTGATTCGATGAGAACTATTGATTCATATAAGTCTTTTTTCTCCTTTGCTAAGAAAAAAGGATATTCTGGAGTTGGCATATACACAAAACAAGAACCTCTTGCTGTCCTAAATGGTGTTGGCGATGATGATTTTGATGATGAAGGGAGGGTGGTGACTGTCGAACTCGAACAATTTTTTGTCTGTTCAGTTTATGTTCCGAACTCTCAGCATGGTCTGAAACGACTTGACTTTAGAAAACGATTCAATGAAGTCTTCAAATCATTTTTGAAAGACCTTGAAAAATCAAAACCAGTTATTGTTTGCGGTGATTTTAACGTTGCTCACAATGAGATTGACATTACTAATCCTAAAGCTAATCAGATGAATCCTGGATTTTATATTGAAGAGCGAGAACATTTTTCCGACTTGCTTGATAAAGGATTTATTGATACATTCCGATATTTTTATCCGGATACAGTACGATATTCGTGGTGGAGTTATCGTTTTAATGCACGGGCGAGAAATATTGGTTGGCGTCTCGATTATATTTTAGTCCCAAAAAATCTCTTGTCTTCTGTCCAGGATGCTCTTATCCGAAATGACATTTATGGTTCGGATCATTGTCCTGTTGAATTACACCTTGGTGATATACAATGAAACGAGCGATATTGGTTTTTTCTTCATTTTTACTGCTGGTTGTTTTTTTGACATCCTGTTCTTCAGGGAGTTCTCAAGTGTATTCTCATCTTTCTGATCAACAATTAGTTGCTGAGGATAATTCTTCAAAAACAAATTATGAGCATTTGAATGATAATCTTTGCTCCCTCAAACCGCATTGTTGTGATATATTCACAAAAAACGAGACACGATTTCGTTCTCTTGAACTTGAAGCAATCTCCACAAGAAATCCATCGTTGTGTTCTGAATTACCTGAAACTCCTTTAGTGGTTGATGATTGTCCACAAAAAGATCGTTTCGTTTATTATAATAAGTCCCGGTGTCTTGAACAATCAACAAGGTGATGTAATGTCCAATCAAAAAATAACAAATATTCCCCTAGAAAAAATACTTTCTATATTGAAATCGTATGTTGGTGCATTTGAAACTCCTCTTGTTGAATTAACTGCACAACAAACTAAAGATCCTTTTAAAATTTTAATAACAACCCTTCTTTCTGCACGAACGAAAGACACAACAACTGCTTTGGTCATAAAAAAATTATTCAAAGAAGTTTCTTCAAGTCAAGATCTTAAACTATTATCTCAACAAAAAATTGAAAAACTCATTTATCCTGTTGGATTTTATAAGAATAAAGCAAAATTTCTTAAACGATTACCTGAGGTTCTTGAAAAAGAATATGGTGGTATCATTCCCTCTACTGTTGATGAGCTCACCAAACTTCCTGGTGTCGGTCGAAAAACTGCAAATCTTGTCGTTGCATCAGCATTTGACAAGCCCGCTATCTGTGTTGATATTCACGTTCATCGCATCTCAAATCGTTTGGGTTATGTCTCAACATCAACTCCTTTTGAAACCGAAATGACTCTTCGAAAGAAACTTCCTATTTCTTATTGGAAAACAGTTAATACCTATCTTGTTGCTTTTGGTCAGCACACGTGCACCCCAGTTTCACCTCATTGTTCAACATGTCCTATTGAGCGATATTGCAATAAGATAAGGGTCCTAAAAAGCAGGTGATATGATTGGAACGTCTTACACAGTCAAAATATGTTCAGAAAAAATCAAAGTTTTTTGGTTATTTATATCATATCGATAGTTTTGAGGATATCGACAGTGTTGTGAGTGAAGTGAAACGAGTTCATAAGAAAGCGTGTCATGTGTGCTATGGTGCTGTTGTTGACAGCGAAGTTTCTTTCAAGAATGATGGTGAGGTTGGTCAACCCGGAAAACAATTATTATCTCTTCTAGAACACGACGAGTACAAATCACATATTTTAGTTGTTGCAAGAATCTTTGGAAGGGTAAAACTCGGTCCGGGTGGTGTTGGTAGAGCGTTTAAAACAGCAGGAAAACACTGCTTGAACTAATTATTTTCCAAATCGACGATCTCGCTGTTTAAAATCCTCGATTATATCTTCAAATTCTTCTTTTGAAAATTCAGGCCATTTAGTATCGATAAAAAACCATTCGCTGTAGGCACTTTGCCATGATAAGAAATTGCTTGTTCTGTGGTCTCCGCCCGTTCTAATGATAATGTCTGGTTTGCTGTCAGAATACATATATGTGTCAAGAACATCTTCGGTAATGTTTTTTGGATCTAATTTTCCTTGTTTGACATCTTCTGTTGCTGATTGTACTGCTCGAACAATTTCTTCTCGACCACCATATCCGAAACAGATTTGCAGATTGTATGCGGTGTTGTTTTTTGTTTGTTCTTCAAGGTCAGCAATAATGTGTTGTATTTCCTTATCAAAGAGTTCTCGTTTTCCAAGAAAGGTAATTTTTACTCCTGATTTAGTAATGTCTTTATTGGATGATTTTAGTTCTGAAAAAAATGATTTGAATAGTTCCATAAGATAATCAAATTCTTTTTTAGGCCTGTTGAAATTCTGAAGGGAAAACGCAAATAATGTTAATGTATGTATATCTGCTCGCTTGCACCATTTCATAACGTCTTTCACTTTTTGGGCACCGTATTCGTGTCCTTTCCATGGTTCTTTCATTAACCGCTTTGCAAATCGTCGGTTACCGTCCATTATCATTGCGATGTGAAGTGGTTTTTGCTGTGTTGTAGTTGTTTCATCTTCTTTTGATGTCATCATCCAAACACTTTTCGAACACCCTTATTTATAAAGTTTATTAAATTAATTCTGTTTGGAGTTTTTTTTTACAGTAACTTTTTTAAGAAGAACAAGCTCCCAATTGTGTTGTGGTAGTATGAATGATTCCTTTTCGAGAGAAAAAATACTTGTAACTAGTGCGCTTCCTTATGTAAATAATATTCCTCACTTGGGAACGATTATAGGTTGTGTTCTTTCAGCTGATGTTTTCGCACGATATGCTAGATTAAGAGGGAAAGAAACCTTGTTTGTATGTGGTTCTGATGAGCACGGGACTGCTACTGAAACAAAAGCTCGTCAAGAAGGTTTATCTCCAAAGCAATTATGTGATAAGTATTATGCTATTCACAAAGAAATTTATGAATGGTTTAATATTTCATTCGATATTTTTGGAAGGACTAGTGCTGAAAATCATCATGAAATTACTCAAGAATTATTCAAAAAAGTCAATGAAAATGGTTTTATCGAGAAAAAAAGCGTGCAACAACCGTACTGTCATACTTGTAATGCCTTTCTTGCCGATCGTTTTATCATAGGAACTTGTCCTCATTGTGGTTATGAGGAAGCAAAAGGGGACCAATGTGATTCGTGTGGTAAATTACTCACTCCAAAAGAGCTTATCAAACCAGTGTGCAAACAAGATGGTGCAACGCCTGAATTCAAATCGACCGAACATTTGTTTTTAAGATTAGATACTCTTGAGCCGTTTTTGAAAAAATGGTTCGAACAAACTTCAAAAGAAGGTGGTTGGACAGATAATTCCATTCGAAATACTCGATCTTGGTTTAAGAAAGGACTGCATTCAAGAGCTATCTCTCGTGATCTCAAGTGGGGAATTCCTATTCCGTATGAAGGATTTGAAGATAAAGTATTTTATGTCTGGTTTGACGCGCCAATCGGCTATATTTCTTTAACACAACAATTAACTGATGAATGGAAAGAATGGTGGTATGATCCAGAAACCGTTTCGTTATATCAATTCATGGGAAAAGATAATATTCCTTTTCATTCAATTATTTTTCCAGCGACACAAATAGCATCTCAACTTTCATCATCGGCAGTTCTAGACAAGTGGAACCCATCAGATCTTGATATCGTTACTGTTTCTCATCTAAATGCCACTGAATACATAAATTATGAACATGGTAAATTTTCAAAGAGTAAAGGTGTTGGTATTTTTGGTGATACTGCTAAAGATTCTGGAATTCCTGCAGATGTTTTTCGTTATGTCTTATTATATAATCGTCCCGAATCTTCTGACACTCAGTTTACGTGGAAAGGACTTCAAGAAAGACTCAATAATGAGTTGGTTGCTAATTTCGGAAATCTTGTTAATAGGACAATGACCTTTATATCAAAATATTGTGATGGTGTTATTGCTGATATCGACGAGTCTTCATTATCTTCTCAAACAATTGATTTTCTACGAGAATATAAGAAAGAAATCGCTCATTATAATATGCTGATGGAATCAGTTCGTATTCGAGAATCTGTCGTTCAATTGATGAAAATATCTTCTCTTGGTAACCATTTCTTCCAAGAGTCAAAACCTTGGAAAACAATAAAAGAAACTCCAGATGTGGCTCGAAAGGATTTATTCATTCTTGCTAATATTGTTAAGGATTTAGCTATTCTTTCAAAACCTTTCATGCCTGAAACTTCACAATCAATATACAAGCAATTAGGTATTTCTCCAAGAGATCTTTCTGATGTGGGGGTGCTATCTGTTTCTGATCATACTATTGGTGTTCCTTCTTTATTGTTTGAAAAAATTGATTCTCCAAGAATTAAAGAACTTCAAGATAGATTTAGCGGAAACAATTCTCAAGAAAATATTTCGAATGAACCTCAACAAAAACCTCAAGAAAAAAAATCATCTCAAAATACGGATTCAAACTCCTCCTTCATTGATAATCTAGAACTTAAAGCAGGGAATATTGTTGATGTGAAAAAACATCCTAAAGCAGATAAGCTCTATATTGAAGAAGTTGATTTTGGTGATGGTAAGACTACTCAAATCGTATCTGGGCTTGTTCCTCATTATACTTCCGATGAACTTCTTGGAAAAACAGTGGTTGTTGTGACAAATCTCAAGCCAGCAAAACTTCGTGGCGAGTGGTCTAATGGTATGGTATTAGCTGCGCAAGATTCTTCAACTGGTACTGTTGGTTTAATTCTTGCCGACAAGTCTTCTTGTGGTAAGCGAATAATTACTTCAGATAATCCTCTTCCTCCAAAGAAACAAGTGACTTTTGATGATTTTATGAATGTTTCTTTTGCCCTGAAGGATGGTGTAGTTTACGCTGATGACAATCCTCTGAAAGTTCTTGATGGCGAAAACGTTTTTGCTGATCGTCTTGAGAATGGAGAAGTAAGATAATTTCTTACAATAATAAATAAAAAATAAAATAAATAAAAATGGTATGTTGAGTGTTTTTTAAAATAATGTTGCTATTTTTTTAAGCGTTGTCTTATGCTTAGAACTTAAATTGCCGTGCTCTTTGATTATTTTTAGGGTTCTTTTTTTGATTGGTTCTGTGCTCACTTTGTGTTCTTGTTTTTCTATTGATTGTTTTATAACTCCAAACCAATGATAGAACGTTTTTAGTGCGTCTTCATTCCAATCTCGTTTTACCATTTGTTCTAAAACACCTATACAAATACCTGTAGCTACACCTAATTCTTTATATTTAAAATCTTCATCGTGGCTATTGGAATGTTGTATTCTTCCACTCGCATCTTGTAAGAATTGAACCAATTCGTTAGATGACTCAATATGTCTTCCAATTACTCGATGTAATCCAACTGTTGCAGTCCTTAAGAATTCATTTTCAAATTCTTGCTTTCGTTTTTGTTCTTCAATTTCAAAAATCTTCTTGAATTCATCATCTAATATGTGTTTATCCTTGCTTATATTATTCATAAATATGTCACCTGGCTAGTCTTTAATCCAACATATCTTCGGCTTTTTTTATAAATATTTCTAGTTAAAAAACAAAATTTTATAAATACTTATCACCAGATTAACTTAGATACACATATTGTGTGGAGGTTTTTTAAAAATGGCTTTAAATACTATACCTACAAATATACCTATAGCTGAAGTTGCAGGATCTACTGGATTACTTGGTGCTATCGCTGCTGTCGGTTTTATGATGGTTATTGGATGGCTTGTTATTTACATATACACATCTATCGCGATGATGTATACTGCGAGAAGACTAAAAACACAACCTGAATGGTTGGCTTGGATTCCAATCGCAAGAAATGCGTTACTACCTAAAATGGTGAAAATGCATTGGTGGCCTGTATTGTTGCTTGTCGGTGCGATAATATTTTCATGGGTTCCTGTTCTTGGAACGCTTTTAGGAATTGCATTCGGTGTATTCTACATCTATTGGTTGTGGAAGATTTGCGAAGCGAGAAAAATGCCTGGCTGGATTGCGATTTTGATCATCGTTCCTGTTGTTGGTCAACTATGGATGTTGGTCCTATGGGGACTTCTTGCTTGGAATAAATAAGAACTAAGTCCTTTTTTTTTCTTTCTTTCTTTTTTTTTTCGCTTTCTTTCTCGCTACATTTAAAAAGATGATTCTATTTCTTGATTACGATGCGTATTCATTCACTTCACCTTTCAAATATTCGTAGTTATATCGATCAAACAATTTCCTTTGAGACTGGCTCGACCATTCTCTCAGGAGATATTGGTAGTGGTAAGACAACAATACTATTAGCTTTAGAATTTGCACTTTTTGGTATTCTTCGAGGAAAAACATCTCCTGCTGAAATCCTTCGTCATGGTACCACTCAAGGGAGTGTTTCGCTAGTATTTTCTGTTGATAACAAAACTGTTGAAGTAAAACGTGTGCTTAAGAAATCAGGCGATACAATCACACAACAAGCAGGGGATATTATCATTGATGGTCAAAAAGAAACTCTTACTGCCACTGAAATAAAAGCGAAAGTTCTTTCTCTTCTAGGTTATCCTGATAGTTTACTTTCCAGATCGGTGAATCTATTCAGATATACAGTATATACTCCTCAAGAACAAGTAAAATCAATTCTCTTTGAATCAGGTGATGATCGAAAAGATATTATCAGAAAAATTTTTTCTCTTGATTCGTATCAAAATGTCACTTCCAATATTAATATGTATCTCACTTCTCTTCGAGAAGATATTTCTCGACTTCAAGGGCGAACTGATGATATGCAAACGCTCAGAGAGCAATATGATTCTCAACAAAAACAACATGTTGTTCTTGAAAAACAATTACCTGTAGCAAAACAACATCTTAATCAGGCAAAACAAGTTCGCATACAGCGAGAACAAGAGCTTGAAGAAAAACGTAAACAAAAAGAAGAAGTGACCAAACGCTATCAAAAAATTCAATACTTATCTGAACAGATTGAGAATAACAACAAAACACTTCGCCTCTATACTCGTCAAAAAGAACAACTTGAAAAAAACCTTGAAGAATTTTCTATTCAAAAAGAACCTTCTTTTGACAAAAGCGAACTTGATGATATAAATAAAAAAATAGTTGCCATTCGAACTAGAAAAGCAGAATTTGACAAGCGATTCGGAGAACTCAAAGGGATGCTTTCTCAATCGCAACAGATTATTTCAAAAATCTCGACACTCGATACATGTCCGACCTGTAAACAAGATGTTGGTGATGCTCATAAAAAAACTATTGAAGATGAACACCAATCAAACATATCTGTTATCGAAAAAAAACTTGATAAAATAAATGAATCGAAACAGATCCTTGATGATAAGGAATCCTCTCTTATTGACAAAAAAGAACAACTCCTTGAAAAACAACAACAATTCGCTTTATTCAAATCACAACAAAAACGTCAAGAGCAAGATAAAAAACAACTACATCAATTGGATTCTTCAATCAAAGAAGTGACTGATTCTCTTCACAATCTTGAAAAAGAGTATGAACAAGCAAAAAAAGAGTATGAGTCTGTTGAAAAAATATCTGATGTAAAAGAAAAATCTGCCCTTGAGATTGCAAGGCGAGAAGAGAGAACGAAAGACCTCGAATTACAAGATATCAAAAGCAATCTTAACACAAGTCAGCGAATGCTTGAAACACTTTCTAAAGCGATTAAAGAGAAAAAAGAAATTGCTGAACGCATCAAAGAAAAAAGTTCTCTTAAGAATTGGTTTCAAGAACTTTTTATTCCACTCACAAAAACTATTGAGAAAAAACTTCTTCTCACAGTATATAATGAATTTAACAGTTTCTTCATGGATTGGTTCTCTCAACTCGTCGAAGATGACCTTCTTTCAGCACGACTTGATGAAGAATTTACTCCTATTATTGAACAAAATGGTTTTGACACTTCTGTTGAGAACTTGTCTGGCGGTGAAAGAACTAGCGTTGCTCTCGCATATCGTCTCGCACTTAATAAAGTTCTTAATGACCATTACAGTGCTCTTAAGACAACTGGTCTGCTTATTCTTGATGAGCCAACAGATGGTTTTTCAACACAACAACTAGATACCTTGCGTGATGTTTTACAACAATCCGGTGTTGAACAACTTATTATTGTCAGTCATGAGCAAAAACTTGAGAGTTTAGCAGATAATCTTGTTCGTGTCGAGAAGAAAAATCATGAAAGTGAAATTATGTGATGATGAGTTTTTATTGTTATTATTGAACAGTAATATTTATATATTTCTTTCAGTTTATGTATGTGGAAATAATATGGCTAGCATAGTTAAAGTATTACATCAATCATATACGGAAGATAATTTTACATTGAGTCCGGAAGGAAGAGTTTCTGCCTTTCAAAAAGGTATAGATTTGGCACGACAATATCCTGATTCTCATATTGCGTTTTATTCTTCCGACAATCCTATTGCTCAAGAAACGGCGCAATTATTATCTGAGGGTGTTGGTGAGTCAGCTTCATCTTTTTCTTCGGATTATGTTGATCTTTTTTTAGAATTGGATGTCGAAAAATCCCTTTTGAATAAAATTCGTTCTTCTGTTGGGGGTACTGTTTTAGAAAAATCATTAAATAGTGGTTCTTCCTGGGTTCGCGATAAGATTCTCTTGGCAAGTATTTTTATGAGACATGCATCTTTGTTTTCTAATAATATGCTTACAGTAGGTGTTTCTGAAGATCCTATTGTTTCCGGTCTTGCATACGGTGTTTTTCAACAAGAGAATATTCTTAAAACACCAACGCCTGCTCTTTCAGGTGTTTCTTACGATAGAGAGGCTGGATTGTTTAAAGCAGATTATTTAACTGAACAAAAAGAAATTGGTTTGGATCTTGTTTCTTTATTAGAAAAACAGTATACTGTGTCTTCTTCATACACTACATTTAAGTAATTTTAGTATTAATTAATAGTGACAAATGAAAAAATTAATAAATAACTTTATTTTTCTAATAAATGGTGTTTTCATGGCTATTGTACAATTATTACGACATTCATACAAAAATGATGATGGAAATTTAAGTGAAAAAGGTAAAGAAGCTGCTTTTGAAAAAGGAAAAGAACTTGCAGATCATTACCATGGAATTAAAATAATCGCATATTCATCTCAAATTTCTCGCGCTAAAGAGACTGGAAAACTTATTATGGAAGGAGCAGGATTGACGCCTGAAAATAATATATATGCTCCTTTTTTGCATTTTGGTATTGATGCTGATACAAAACAAAAGATTATGAATGTGTCAGGAGATGATTTTCTTACAAAATCAATTAATGGTGCTTATAGCTGGATTGCTGAACATGCTGTTGGAGGAGCTTTATTTATGGATCAACAATCATCTAAAAAACAAGGTGTAGTTTATGTTGGTATTTCTCACGATCCTATCGTTAACGCTGTCGGTTTAGGTTTATTTCAAGATAAAAGTGCATTAAATGCCTCTTTAAAAGAGTTAACTGGAATTGAATTTAATCCCTCTGCTAATCTAATAACTTCTTCTTACATGGATAAGCAAAAAACTGTAGTCGATTCTCTTGGTGCTACTGTTGATAATGCTTACAAATCAGGTATGTTTCATCTTTTAGAAAAATAGATT
>JBNJGO010000009.1:0-2908 GCA_051819745.1 Nanobdellota archaeon
AAAAAAAATAAGAAGACGTCAGTCTTCTTTCAACGCCAACTTACGTTTGGCGTCGTGTGTGCACCGGCGCTACGCTTGGTAGCACTAATTATTCTTCCTTGAGTTTCGCATGCGCTGCCGCGAGTCTTGCTATCGGAACCCTGTAAGGTGAGCAGCTCACATAGTCAAGACCAGTGCGGTGGCAGAACTCTACACTGGAAGGTTCTCCACCGTGTTCTCCACAAATACCGAGTTTTAGCTTGCCATTGACGCTTCGACCCTTCTGCACACCCATCTCAACGAGCTGACCGACACCAGTCTGATCGAGGACTTGAAAAGGGTCAGTGTCAAGAATTCCTTTCTTACGATATTCAGGAACAAATTTACCAACGTCATCACGAGAAAAGCCAAGTGCCATTTGTGTAAGATCGTTTGTTCCAAAACTGAAAAACTCCGCAGATCCAGCAACTTTATCAGCAGTAAGCGCAGCACGAGGAACTTCAATCATAGTACCAATTTTATATGACACTTCACTGTTATCACCAAGAATATTTTCTGCAGTTTCTTTAACAACAGCTTTTTGATTGTCAAATTCATTAACATTGCCGATAAGAGGAATCATCACTTCAACTTCAACCTGTTTACCAGTAGAAACGACGTCTTTTGCAGCTTCAAAAATCGCAGAGGACTGCATTTGCGTAATCTCAGGATAAGTAATACCTAAACGACAACCACGATGACCAAGCATAGGATTAACCTCGCCCAACTTTTCAATAAGTTCTTTAACATGAGAAACACTCACTCCCTGCTCGTGTGCCATCTGCTCAATATCTTTATCCTCTTTAGGCATGAACTCGTGAAGCGGAGGATCTAACAATCGAATTGTTATAGGTTTACCATCCATAATTTCAAAGAGTTGCTTGAAATCATCCTTCTGGAACGGTTTGATCTTATCAAGAGCTTTCTTTCGAGCTTCAACAGTTTCGGACAAAATCATTTCCCTAACTGCTTTGATACGATCACCTTCAAAGAACATATGCTCTGTCCTGCAAAGACCAATACCCTCAGCTCCAAACTCGACAGCTTTTTTCGCATCACGAGGAGTTTCAGCATTTGTTCTCACATTCATCGAACGATGCTTGTCAGCCCAAGCCATTATTTTAGAGAAGGAACCGGAAAGATCAGGATCAACAGTTGGCATTTTTCCTTCAAAAATAACACCTTCACCACCATCAAGACTGATAAAATCGCCTTCGTTAAACGTCTTTTCTCCAAAAACCAATGTTTTGCTATGTTCATCAATCTTAGCATCACCACAACCAGAGATACAACATTTTCCCATACCACGAGCAACAACCGCTGCGTGACTAGTCATACCACCTTTTGCAGTGAGAATTCCTTTTGCAGCATCCATCCCCATGAGATCTTCAGGACTAGTATCGTTTCTGACAAGAACAACATCTTCGCCATTTTCTTTCATGCTGACAGCAGAATCATTAGAAAATGCAATCTTACCAACCGCCGCACCGGGACTTGCAGGAAGACCTTTTCCAAGAACATCATGCTTATCTTTAGCAACCTTGTCGAGTTGCTTGTGTAAAAGCTGGTCAAGAGATTTCGCATCAACACGCAATACAGCAGTTTTTTCATCAATAAGACCTTCATCAACCATGTCAGCTGCGATTTTTACTGCAGCATGCGCTGTTCGCTTACCATTTCGAGTTTGAAGCATGAAAAGCTCACCTTCTTGAATAGTGAATTCCATATCTTGCATGTCCTTGTAATGGCTTTCCAGTTTCTTGTAAATATCAACTAATTGCTTGTACACTTCAGGCATAGTATCATCAAGTGCGGAAATGGGTTTTGGAGTTCGAATTCCTGCAACCACATCTTCCCCTTGGGCATTCATAAGATATTCGCCGTAAAAGACATTTTCTCCAGTAGAAGGATCTCTCGTGAACGCAACACCAGTTCCACTCGTATCACTCATATTACCAAAGACCATTGCTTGAACATTAACAGCAGTTCCTTTGAGTCCAACAATATTATTAAGTTGTCTGTAAGCAATCGCTCGATCATTATTCCACGAACCGAAGACCGCGTCAATCGCTTTGAAAAGTTGTGTCTTAGCATCTTGAGGGAATGGCTCTCCAGTTTCGGTATTGATTAATTCCTTATACTTATCAACCAAAATCTTAAGATCGTCTACAACAAGGTCTTTATCATACTCCACACCTTTTGTTTCTTTTACTTGCTCAAGGATTTTTTCAAATTTGCCAGAATGAACACCAAGAACAACATCACCAAACATTTGCATCAATCGACGATATGAATCCCACGCAAAACGAGGATTACCAGATTTTTCGGACAATCCCTCAACAACAACATCATTGAGACCGAGATTGAGAATAGTATCCATCATACCAGGCATTGATTGCGCAGCACCACTTCGAACAGATAATAATAGCGGTTCTGACTTACTCCCCAACTCAGCAGACATTGCAGATTCGAGCTTGGAAAGATGCTTGAGAATTTCATCTTGAGTAGATTCAGGAAGAGAATTATCATTTTCATTGAATTCCTGACAAGTTTCAGTAGAAATAGTGAATCCTGGAGGAACAGGAACTCCAATAGAAGCCATTTCAGCAAGATTAGCTCCTTTGCCACCTAAAAGTTCTTTCATACTCTTAGAGCCTTCTGTTTGATCATTTCCAAAAAAATATACATGTTTCATCAGTCTATACACCCATTAATTTTTTTTCCAACAGCAGTAATTGAAAAACAATTTGTTGTTGAAATGAGACTTGACTATCTATAAGAAATTTATATATATTATGGTTATATAGTCGATGATAAACAAAGAATAAAAACACACAAACAACGCACCCACACAATCATCTCCTAACTAGTTACTGTAAATAGCAAGAAT
>JBNJGO010000009.1:3008-34017 GCA_051819745.1 Nanobdellota archaeon
AAACACACAAGACCAAACACAAAGATTTAATAAGAAATAAGAATTTTCGAAGGAAGAAAAAAGCTTTAATTGGCGATTAATATGGTTAGAAAAATAGACGAACGAAAAAAAGTCGATAAAAAATTATTATTCACGGTTGCTTTATTAACAGCATTCATTTTTGTTATTGGCATCCTCATAGGAAACGTTACAACAGAAAAAAAATTCGAAACACTCACTGACGAATATGAAAATATCAGAGTACAAATGCTAAGCATCGACGTACAAAGCATGATCTTAGAAGATGATATCTGCAGTCTCTCAAAAAACAACGTTCTCAACAAAGAAGTGCAAGAAGTAGCGAGAAAAGTATCCTTTCTTGAAAATGCTTACGGGTGGGATGATCCGACTGTCTGGCAAACAAAAGAAAAATTCTTTATTCTTGAACTCAGACACTGGTGGCTGACAAAAAAAGAAATAGAAACATGCGGTCGAGATAAGATTTGGGCATTATACTTTTATTCCAACAAAGGAGATTGCCCTAAATGCGAAGAACAAGGAACAGTACTCACTCACTTGCAACAAAAAAACGAAGGTAATTTTACAGTCTACCACTTTGATATTAACACAGAAAACCCTGCTGTTGAAACAGTCAAGGAAATATATAATGTCACTGGAGAAGAAGACTTGCCTATAGTCGTTGTTGATGGAACAAAATACACTGGTTATCAAAAAATAGCAAAGATGGAACAAATCATCGAAGAACATAAGGATGATTGATAAGTTATTTAGCGACAATCAAAATCATTGAAGAGAGTCTTATTAACATCATATATGACAACTTTCCGATTACAATCATCAACAAACACTTTATCCAAATGAATGGCCGAACCATCATAGGTTTTCATCCTCTCATATTGGTCAGGCAATCCACTTTCGAGGACAAGAACGATCTTTTCAGGTTCGAGAAAGGAAACTAGAGAACAAGAATCATTAATCATCACAGCATCCTCACCAAAAAGACCATCAGCACCCATCCAAAAACTTGAAACCTGGTGATTACCATAATACCCATACCAAGGCCAACTATTTGAAACAATACGTTTTCCTTCAGGAACTGTTTCTTGAATATAATCAATAGAATTTTTGACAGCACCATCATTTTGACAAGTAATACTGTTTGAAAGAGATTCTATAGTAGTATATGTTGAAATAAAAGAGAACATAATCAAGACAAATACAACACAAGCGATAACAATACTTCGAAGTAATCTCTTAACTCCAAATTTATTAAGTAAAGAACGAATACGAGTAATACCAAAAACTTCTAAAAGTACAACCAAAGGCAATATCATCAAAATATATCTGGTAAGTTTGAGCTTGACGACAAAACAATAAAATAACAGATTCAAAACAAAAGAAAAAAGCAATAAAAATCTCCAAGAACTTTTTTTCCAAGATGAAAATACCACACCAAACACACCAATACCAAGAAGAACAATCCCAGGAATAGAAAAGACAGCAAGCATATCTTGTAAAAAAATCAGTGGTGATTGGAAGCTAGTATATGAAGCTATGGCCGATGCTTGAGCGAGAAAATCCCATAAAGGATTACCATAAACAATATAATTGTATATCATCCATGGAAGCAAAGCAACGACACTTCCAATAACCAAAAACAACAAAGAACGATAACGTTTTCGAATAATAAAAATAGCGAGAAATGGAATTATTGTCAAGATTGTTGAAAAACGAAAAAGAAAAGAAAAAGAAATAAATATCCCTGATAAAAAAAAGAAAAAAGAAGAAAAAGAGCGAGAAGAAAATCCTCGCAGTAACAAAAACAGTGAAACTAGTAAAAAAGCAAGCGAAGGAATATCAGTATAAATGCGAAAACCCCAAGTCAAAAAAACAGAAGATAACGAAAACAACCCTGTAGCAAGAAGATGAATCCACCATTGATCAGAAAATTCCCTAACTATAAGATAAAAAGCAGCGATGGCTAAAAGTGAAAACAAAATCATGACTGATTTCGCCACAAAAACAGACTGACCCGTAACAGACCAAACGCCTGCTATCACCAATTCTAAATAAGGGAAGCGAAAATCTTCAGTAAAATGAGAATCAGAAATATGAGATTGTGCATTAGCTAAATAAACAGGTTCATCCCAATAAAGAACTTGAGAATTTTCGGCCAAAGTAAATAATAACACCGCAACAATAAGCATAATTAAGATACAACCAATAAGAGAACGATGTTTTAACAACATTTTTTTTGACACAACCATCAATATCAAGCCACATTTTTCTTGAATGTCCACTTATCATTCATACTAAAATTCACAAGCATTCCAACGAGAATTCCAAAAGCATTAGCAATTATATACCACATACCAACATATTCTGTTAACACAAAAAGTATTGACACATTCAAGGCAAGAGCAATTAGAGAAACAAGATTAAATCTCAAAAAGCGACCTGCGAATGAATTTGTATGCCGATTACTTTTCCACGTCCAAAAGTTGTTGAGCAGGAAGTTTGTGATAATGGAGGTCTCAACAGCGATAGCTGAAGCGAACAAAAGATACAAACCAACAATTTCTTTGAACAAAATAAGAACGGCATAATTGACAAGGACACCAGATGTGCCGACGACTGCGAACTTAAGAAATTTCCGATTACTACAATAAGCTTGTTTAAACAACATCCCAATATATTGAAAAGCTACTTTCAAACTCGCTTTGCTTTCACCAAGTTCTCGAGGTCTAAACATGTAAGGAACTTCTTTTACTTTTGGTTTTTTGTATTTTTGACTTGCAAAAAGAAGAGCTAGAAGTATTTTATATCCACTTAAATCCAAATCATTTTTTACTTTTTCATACACTGTTTTTTTAACCAAAAAAAATCCCGACATGGGATCGGAAGTCTTAGCTTTAAGAAGCGGACGAGATAATAATGAAAAACTTCGACTGATAAGAAGCCTAGATTTCGACCAATCACTCACCCCACCACCTTTAATAAAACGACTCGCCACAACAACATCTGAAGATTTTGCTTTATCATACATTCGAGGTATTATTTTTTCATCGTGCTGGCCGTCAGCATCAATAACCAGAAAATAATCTCCTTTCGCATGGTCAAAACCATCAACAACAGAACGACTCAAACCTTTTTGTTTTCCTTTTCGACGAAGAAAGCGTATATGAGAATCTTTTTTTGAAGCAGTATCGACAAGTTTCCACGTCTTATCTGGAGAGTCATCATCAGCAACAATAATTTCATATGGGAAATTATTATCAATTGCATCTTGAATAGAAGAAATCGTTTGAAGAATAATATCTCGTTCATTAAAAGTAGGTATGATTATTGAAAGCATATAGCAAAAAGGAAAAAAAAGCATTTATAAAGTTTGTTATTGGTTGTTATCAAAAGATATGAATAAATGGAAAAATAAGGATAGATGTGTAATAAGTACTCGATCAAACAACACTTTTATAAAGAAAACAACACCAACATACAGTAGACACTGATAACTATGGATTTCGGAAGCACACTCATTTATGTGACAAGCTTTTTTGGACTGTTTACCACTATCTATTTTCTATTCACATTATTTCAAGAAAAAAACGAATGGTGGAAAGGAGACCCTAAAGAATGCAAGCCAGTAACAGTGTGCGTACCTTGCTTTAACGAGGAAAACACTGTTCTCAGGACACTCAAATCACTCTCCGAGCTAGAGTACGACAAGGATAAATTAGAGATTATTGTTGTTGATGATGGGAGCACCGATAACACATATGCAATAGCAAAAGAATTTGCAGACAAACAAACAGATACAGATATCAAAGTTCTTCAAAAAGAAAATGGTGGAAAATACACGGCATTGAATCTCGCGTTAGAAGTGTGTAGGGGAGAATTTTTTGGAGCACTCGATGCGGATTCGTATGTCAGCCCAAAATCACTTAAGCGTATCACAAAATATTTTGAAAACAGCAAAGTAACAGCAGTAACTCCCGCGATGATGATCGGAGAACCAAAATCAGCACTGCAAAAGATTCAAGCTGTAGAATTTTATTTAGGAGTGCTTCTTAGAAAAGTATTCGCTTTAATGGGAAGCATTCACGTAACACCAGGACCGTTTAGTTTCTTTCGAAAATCATTTTTTGACGAACACGGAGGATATACCAAAGGACACCTGACAGAAGATATTGAACTATCACTTCGAATACAATCAAAAGGAGGAATTATAGAAAATGCTCTTGACGGATATGTCTTCACGCTTGGAGAAAATAATTTCAAAGCTCTCAAGAAACAACGAACAAGATGGTATTTCGGTTTTCTCAAGAACATGATGGATTACAAACATCTTTTCAGCCCGAAACAAGGAAACCTAGGTGTTTTCATCCTACCAATATCAATCATATCAGTTGTATTATTAATCACATCTGTAATTTACGCACTCATCTCACTTAGCAAAGAAGCAATACATGGAATTACCAACCTGATGGCAATCAATTTCGACTTATCACAAATGAAGTTATTTAATTTTAAAATGTTCTTTGTTAATACAGAACCATATGTTATTCTAGGAACAATAGGACTTTTTGTAACACTCGGATTTATCATTTTTGCAAAACGACTGGCAAAAGAAAAAGCTAAAAAATTCGTTTCATATGTATATTTCTTTTTAGCATACTGGGTATTGTATGGTTATTGGTGGGCAGTATCAATCTACCAAGCATTCTTCAAAAAAGACAGGTCATGGGGCCACAAATCAGGTAAGTGCTAAAAAAAAATTCTGTCAGTTCTAACCAATATAATCACCGTAAAGACCAAATACACAATAATAAAATACTGATAAAAAATATTAACAAGAAAATTATTTATAAGAATCAAGCGAGGATTTTTCTATATGATGTAGTTTTCCAGGAATGACAATACTATGTAAAGGTCCTTTGAAATCAATTTGTTTCAATTCAGAAAAAGTACCTGATAAAATTTTCATATCAGGATGACCTAAACGAGCAATACCTACGACAAGAGTATCATCCGAAATAACATTTTCTCCACGATCACGCTCGATGCGCCCAAGCACTTCAAGACCTTCCTTGACAGTCATATACCGTGGTTGTTGAGGACGATCGATTCCTCGCTTGATGTCTTCAGGAGAACTCTCAGCAACTTTTATATCAAGAAGACAAAGCGTATGAAGACCTGCTTGTTTGTTTTGTTTAATAACATCATAAGGTGTGTGTGGAAGCCAATTATTATCAGGGTAAACAATGCTTGTTGTCTTACCATACTTATATAGTTCAAGACCAACAACACCAATAGCATTCAAGACTGAAGCATTATATACAGGAACGACAGTAACACCTTCTTTTTTTGCACGAAGCAGTAAATCAGTGTGAGTTGTCGCGCCAAAAACATCACCAACAACTAAAAGAGCAACATCTTTTTCTTTTGCAGGCTTGATGAGTTTTTCTTCAGCAGATTTTTCAACAAGATCACGAGAAGCGAAAATAACATCGCGACCATAAAAACCTTTGAGTTCCTGAAGAGAACAATTAAGAATTGAAGTATAATGTTCGAGATAAACGACATCACAATTCTTGATTATTTCAAGACCTCTAATAGTAACATCTTTATGATCAAACAATCCTAAACCAATGAGATAAAGAGTCATGTTTATTATGGGAAGAGAGATAATTAATAAATGTTTAGAAAAAAAATAGATTAATTAAGATAAAATAATATTGAAAAAAAGAAGAAGTAAAAAAAAATTATTTGTTCATACCAGCTTTCTGGAAAACAAGAAGATCTTCAGTAGTGAGTTTTTCACCATCTTTAATTTTCTTAGAAACTTCAGCAGCTTTAGTTTTCATCTCTCTTTGCTGAGCTCGCTTCTTATCTTCTTCAATCTCAACATCATGCTCTTTGAGTTCATCACGAACAGCATCCATTTGAGATTCAATTTCTTTAAGCTCTTTGTTCTTTTCCTTGAAGCGTTCTTTTGCTTCTTTAAATTTCTCAAAGACTTCTTGCTCTTCTTTCTTGAGAGCGTCAATGTTTTCAGAACGAGAAAGAACATCCTTATGCTTATTTTGAGAGGAAGAAGCGGTTTTCTTAACATCACGATGAAGCTTGTTAGACTTTTTGATCAATTGAGATAACTCTTTGGAGAGAGTAGAAATCTTACCCCAATCAACACCAACTGATTGCAATTGCTTATATTGCTTCTTGAGATCCTTGAGTTCTTTCATCATCTTCTGTTCTTTTTGAAAACTCATAGGTTGAGTCTGCATGATATAATCAATCTTATCTATCTGTTTCTTAATTTCAGAAGGATCTTCTTTAATCTTGAGCTTATCGACAACGGCATCATACTCTTTGCGAAGCTCTTTTAATTCAGCTCGCTTTTTGGAAATTTCATCGTTGAGAGTATCACGTTCGTCCTTTATTTCTTTAACACTGCTTGTTATCTCATTTCTCTCTTCTTTAGATTCCTTAACATCAGAAATAAGATGAGATATCTTTCTATTAAGAGCTGAACGTTTAGAGAACCATGATTCTTTCTCTTTGTTCATAGCATTTAGCTCTTTCTTAATACTTCCCGACTGGGTTCGTAATTCTTTAAGTCGTTGCTTTAACTTCTCAACATCGCTTGATTCCATGTAGCTTCAACCACCAATATCTGTTCAATATTTATTACCATTGAATATTCCAATGATTTCTTAATTCTAATCAATTACCTTAACCAAAAAAAAGTTAAGGAAAAAATAAAAATAAAAAAATTAACCGAATAATGCGCCGAGTCCAGCAGCCGCTTCAGAATCATCTTTTTTCTCTTCTTTCTTCTCATCTTTCTTATCTTCTTTATCATCACTCTTATCAGAAGAATCGTCAGATGACGGGGCGGATGGAGCTGCAGCCGGAGCAGCAACAGCAGCTTTAGAGATAGCATCTTCAATATCAACACCATCAAGCGCTGCAATCATTGCCTTAACACGACTTTCATCAACATCGAGACCAGCTGCTTGTAAAACTTTCTTAACAGCATCTTCAGTAATGTCCTTTCCTGCTTTATGTAAAAGCATTGCACTATAAATATATTCCATTTTCAATTCCTCAATTGTTTTGTTTTTTGTTTTTTTCAAACTTTAGAGCATCGATGTTAAACATCAATAACTCTCATAACCGTAATGGCTAATAGCTAGAAATAACTAGCCAAATAAAGCCCCCAATCCTTCTGCAGGATTTGAAGCATTATCATCGTTATCATCATCTTTCTTATCATCATCTTTTGGTGACTCAGTCGCCTCTGTTGAGGACGAATCATCAGAAGAAGATGAAGCGGACGCAACTGCAGGAGCAGATTGTAGCTCTGCAGACAACTCATCATCCAAAGCATCAGAAGATAATTGACTTGCAAGCGAAAGCATTTGACCATGAACTTTCAAGAGAGTATCTCCCGCAGTTTCATCTGTCAAAATATTTTCATTAAGAGCAAGGTTTTTACCTTCAGTAACAGCTTTAGATAGTAATGTCTCGATAGTATCAGCAGTAGGTATTCCCGCATTAACTGATAAGTTGAATGCTTGAGCAGAACATGCTTGAATATCAGCTATGTACTGTTCTTCATCAACATCGAGAATTTCTTTTGTGATTATATCACCATTTTCACAAACAGCTACCAGATCAAGACCGATTTCCATTGGTTCAATACCGAGACGAGAAAGGATTCCAGCTAAATCAGCACTTACTTCATCGCCTTCTTTCGCGACAACAGTATCTTGCTTTATAGCAACCTTACCACCATCAATACCTGCTTTGATACCGAGTTGCCCTAATTCACCAATAACAGGACCTGGAGCGAAACCCGTAGGACCTGCAGGAACAACAATATCATTAGGAGCTATTTGACCTGCTTTTATTGCAGTAGTAGATTTATTTTTCTTAAGAATCTTAAAAAGCGTGAAAGGACTTGAATTGGTAAAAATCATTGCAGGCATTCCTTTCATCTTCTCTTTGAGATTAGAAACACCTTCTTTTTTTGATTTCTCCAAGGCAACATTCAAGAGTCGTTGCTTTGTCATCTTGATAACAACAGAATCTCGAAGTTTTTCCCTCATTGTACTTAATTCTTTAGCAGGAAGGTTTTCCATATTAACAGTACCGACCACATCATACTTGTCGATAAGACTACTGAATTCGGAAACCACCTTTTTCTTTGCAGTTGAAACGTGAGCCATTTTTTCATACCTTTTATCTTATATTATAACGCGCAATTATGTAAATTTTACAGGAGTACTCATCGTCATCTTGACAAGAGCGTTCTTTATGTTGTGATTTTCTCGTGGAAGGTGATGTTCTATCTGATCATAGAAATATAAGATATTTTCAATGATAGCAGAATCATCCATATCTTCTTTTCCAACAGTCACGTGGATAACAGGAAATTTCTTAGCACTGACTTTCACAGTTGATTGAAGACGTTGAACGAGAGCTTTCAAGGAAGAACCTGGAGCTACAACACACCCTGCTTTAGGGTTTGGCATTTTTCCTCGAGGACCAAAAATACGACCAAAGGTTCCTGCAATCTGACCCATTAAGTTAGCTTGAGCTATGAAAAAATCATATTCATCTGCAAGCTTTTTAGAGGCTTTTTTGTCCTTTTTATACTCTGCAAGTTCAGTTTGAAGAATAACTTTATCACACACTTCTTTAGCTTGCTTTTCAGTTTCAGGACCAACAATCGCACAAACCTTTTTTTTAGCGAATGGTTGAGGTGATTGAGTGAAAAACTCAACTTGCTCTTCAGGTTTTTTAAGATTTAAATCCTTAAGATTAACAAATAATTCGATTGATTGCGTGAAATTTCTTTTAGGACTTTTTTCACGTAAGTCTTTAAGTAAACTTTCCATCTGTTTTTTGTTTACAGCCATATATATTACCTCAGTAATCTTCTACGCTCAACGGATTCAAGACGTAGTGTATGCTTTGTACATATCGACGAATAATTGAAATACAATGAATACAGAAGAAAAAGCAATCAGCAAGGATACAAGTACCGCTTCCACAATTTTCTTCCGCACCAATTAAGCATTCCAGCCACGATGACGATCCAGTCGTACCGTGAGATACGTAAGCAATAACGATTACAGGCGATGAGAAACTATCTTCTCTTTATAAAATTTTTTGTTTGTTAAATAGTATGAAACAGTAAACCATCATGTCAAGATAGGGAAAAAACATAGAAAGAAGTCTAAAACCAAAACAAAACATGGAAGAAAAAAATAAAATAAAAAAAAATTAATCGAGGTGTTTTCGAAGTTCTTGTGACTTCTCAAGAGCAATATCAAATGCTTTGTGAATGTCATCAAGAGTCATACCAACATCACCGCCTTTCTGAAGAGAACAAATTCTGCTCTCATCAAGACCGGTAACTGTCAAACGAGCATCGATAAGAGATTCTTCTGTTTTAGTAGGATCAACAAAGAATTGATCACCAACTTTACAGACTGTGATTGGAACCGGAAGTTCTTCAAGTTCAACCCCTTTATCGGTTTTATTTTTGTAATCGATAGCACCATCAACCACTTCAGGAAGTTTCATCGATTTTAAAGCTGCGATAGCACCTAGACCGCCAAGATCGATAATATTACCATCATGATTAAGCGGAACGATATCAACACTTATCTTCCAGACTTTAGAACCTTTCTCAAGACATAATTTCTTGACGTCAACAGCACCACTTTCACGGATACCCCGATCGATAACTCGACCTATTTCGATAGCATCAATACTTGGAGGACCCATTTCAATATCTTCATGAGCAATAGGAAGTAATTCACATCCCACCATCAACACACCCTCATCAGGACGATCAGGGAATGGTTCGCCAAGAGAAAGTTTTATACCAACAAGAAGCGTTGTGTTTCCACAAGTCACTTTTGCAGAACCTTCTGCAGTGGAAAATTGTTCTGTTTCTATCGATATATCTCTAAAGTCAAGAGCTGAACGACTATCATATCGCACGCCTTCTTTTACAGATTCGATAAAGTGTTCCTTACTGTTTGGAACATTTTTAGTTACATTTTTGTTAAATGACATAATTATTGCACCTCATCAGTTCCAGACTCTTGTGATGAGTCCATTTCATCAACAACTTTAGCATCTTGCTCGTATTTTTCAACAAGAGCTGAACGTTGTTTTTCAGCAATAGCTTTACAAGCAGGACCAGCCATATCCATTGCTTTATTCAAATTGTCTTTAGTAACGATACCATCCATTTGAAGAAGGGTTATTTCGCCAGTGCTTGGGACCATAGCAACAGGAATATCAACTGCTTCCATACCATCAGGATTTTCTTCCATGTAATCAAGATCAACTACAGGAGTATCATCAACCATACCTACAGCAACTGCTGAAACCATATCTTTCATAACAATACCTGCATCTGCAAGTGCAATTGAAGCAGCGCAAATACCTGCACATCGACTTCCAGCATCAGTTTGAGGTAATTCAATATAAACTTCAACACCAGCATTAGGGAATTTTTCAAGATCCACAACACTCAATAGAGCTTTTTCAGAAACCATGCTGATTTCTTTTGCTCGACGGTTAGGACCTGGTCTGACGCGATCACCCATTCCTGAAAAAGGCATCATATTGTAATTGACACGAAGTAATCCTCTTTTTGGGTTTTGCAAGAATCGAGGATAGACATCTCGAGGACCATATACTGCAGCGTAAGCCCACGTGTCACCTATTTTAAAAAGTGCAGAGCCATCAGCATTCTTGATAACACCTGCTTTTGCTTCAATCGGACGAGACTCTGCGAAAGAACGTCCATCAAATCGTTTATCGTAACTCATTATTGATCACCTGTTGTGTTTTGATCATCATTGTCAACATCTATTTGACGACCAGTTTCTTTTTCGAGAAACTCTTTAATCTCATCAGTTAATCCTGAATTATGGGATTCTCGCTCAATCTTTTTGATTGTCTTAACAGCAAGATTTTCCATTTTAGGTTCGCCATTTAGCCATACAAGACCGTTTTGACCGACTGTTATTTTACAATCAGTAGCTTTTTTTATCATGGAAACCATTGATCCTTTCTTACCAATGACACGAGGCACTTTATTAGTATTTACTGTGATAATACGACCACCGTGTAATTTGTGTAAACCAGGACCTTTGATAGTAACATCAATTAAGTTCTGACCGGAAACATTTGTTATTTTACCAACAAAGAAATCTCCTATGTCATGGTACTTGCTTAAATCAGCCCCTCGAGGGATGAATTCATTAGCACCATCTTTTATCGGAATCAAACCAGTATAAGGACTGTTGAGTTCTACTCTCCAACCCATACTCAAAACATTGTTCACTTTTCCGATAACAACATCATTCTTTTTAGGAAGATATCGTCCTGATAAAGGAATCGTCTTGATAACTTTACCATCCATAAAACTCACTCCTAGACGGTTAGCGAGTATCTGTTCATCTTTACGATACGTTCCGTGACTAGGTAAGTATTCCATACCTTCAGCGAGCACTTGGCCCGGCACGACAACTTCTCGTTGTTCTATCAATAATTTACTCATTGTTTTCACATCCATATTTTTAATGTAACATTATTTTTTATTCAACGAAAAACAGCGTTACTAAAAACACTGTATCCATAACAAAAACTCATGTTTTGAATCGTTGAGATTTTTTTATAGTGCAAGATCCTTTGCTTAAAGAATTAAGCGAGTCAATACAATCTTGTTTCAAACCAGCAGGAAGTTCTATAGCCGCAATTAATGAACCATCAGAAGCCCATTCTTCTCGGCGAATAGTACCAAATTCTCTTATTTTCCCTTGCACGCGAGGAGCATAAGAAGGTGGAACGACAACTTCAAGAACCAACCTCTCGTAAGAAATTGGAATGATCGGAGATAATTTTCTGACAATATCTTTTATCTGATCGTGAGCTCTTTGAAGAGGATCTATTCGAACCTTCGCTTCATCAAGCGCCGCTTTCAGACGAGTCTGAGGGTGTGGAAGTCCTGTTTTAGGATCGACAGTATTTCGGTGGAGTTCGTGAAGAACATGACGCTCTCTTCGTTTTCGAAGATCGTCACGATACTTTTGAGTGAATTGAATTTCACCTTTTTCAAGAAGAGTTTTTTTAATACTATCTTGATTAGTCGTTCCAAAAACAGTCATCAGATCATCATCACCGGCAAACAATCCTTTTCTCGCATCAGAGAAAACATTATCTGCTTTGAAAATCTCATCAGTTGACAACAAAGAACCTTCTTTGTAAGATACTGCTTTATCTGGATCGATAACAGCTTCAAATTGTCGACCATGGCTTTTATATTTAACAACATTAATCGAAATTTGGACACGATCATCGATGAGCTTATCTCCTTTCATATATTCAACCTTTTTGAACCCTTATTGTATCTTGAATCTTGCAATACATTCTTATTTTTACCACATATTTATTTTACTTATTTTACTTTATTTTTACCTTATGTTACTTTTATATTAATTTATTTTACTATCTTATTTTATTGATTTGTTGATTTCAGCAGAATCAAGCTTTCTCATCGTCTTAGTATCTTTACTGATAACAGCAGCATCAATTCGCTTACTATCAAAATCATCACCCAAAAATTTCTTGAGAGCTTTTGTTGCAAGGGAAAGACCTTGTTCGATAGTCAAAGAATCCTTGTACTCTTTGTGAAGGACTTCTTGGACTTCAGTTTCACCTTCACCGATAACAACTGCCTTGTACTCATAATAAGAACCATTAGGATCTGTCTTGTAGAGTCGAAGACCATTTTCGTCAGCTCCTGCAACGAGAAGAGAAACTCCAAATGGCCTGAGACCTCCGGATTGAGTACATAATTGCTTAAGACTACACATGTCTTTAACGATCGTCAACGAATCAATAGGAACATCATATATTAATTTATTCTCCTGAGCTTTCGTCTGCGCCCGCTCAACAAGAACTCGCGCGTCAGAGATGATTCCTGCAGCTGTCGCCATGACATGATCATCGATCATGAAAATCTTCTCGATAGATGATGCGACAACGAGAGAATCGTTGATTCGCTTATCAGTGACAAGCAACAAACCATCTTTACAGACAAGTCCCATAGCAGTATTTCCTATTCGAACTGTCTTCATTGCATACTCTACTTGTAAGAGTCTACCATCAGGACTAAACATTGTTATAGCCCTATCATAACCCATCGCTTGGTGTTGCATTGGTTGCATTCTTTTTCTAACCTCATTTGTTTTTACAATCGTTTATGTTAACGAAAGTGACATCTTCAAAATATAATACTTTGAAGCTATGACGATCCAGTATTAATATATTTTTCTTTTACGCCTTGTAATATTCCAGAGACTGCTACAGAGGAAATTCTCACCGAAACCCCATCGAGCTTTGAAATCAGTACAAAACAGGATTTTACCTTATCAACCATAGTATGATGGACCATAATAATCCCTCTGTTTGACTTGGAATCATATTTGATTGGTTTTAAACCTGAAACTGCTAAATCAAACAAACCTAACAATCGCGAAAGTTCACTAATTACAAGTCGTTGAACCTTACCAAAAGACATTGTTTGACCAAAAAACTCAACCTCATACACAATATATCGTGTTCGTTCACGATGAGCCGGTTTCAAAGGTTTTGTTTGTAACATACAGCCACCATCATATCAAAAAACACTTAACACAACAACATAATCGATAAAAAAGCGCATTCAATCACTCGAACGCTTACCTCACATACAGACTATTGCGCTTGAGGACAAAAATTAGCTATCAAGCAAATTTCTGCCAATACCTTTTGACGAAATGTCTGAAGGATAAAGTGTTTTGATGTAGTCGTACCGTTTATCTCCAAGGCACGAAATATATATTATCTCTCAAGAGATCTTATTTGTATCTGCGGTAGAAGTAAACCGATCTCTTTTCATAGTTTTTTTCTCTACCTAGCGTGCGGTTAATAAGAAGAAATATATAAATGTTGCTCTTAAAAAATACTCGTGAAAAAAACCAAATAAACACTTATGCCGTCAAGTATTTAAACGAGCCAAACAACCCAAATACTGATGAAGGTCAATTACGATACTATTCTCAAACGAATAAAACCCTCTGTTGAAGAAAAGCAACAATTGAATGATCAAATAACAACTCTCTGTTCAGAACTCAAACAAGAAGCACAGCACATCGGAGAACAAATTGAGGTTTCGCCAGGAGGAAGCACCGCCAAAGGAACGTTTCTCACAGGAGATTTCGACATCGATATTTTCGTACGTTTCAAACAATCAACAACAGATCTTTCTGCAAAACTAGAGTCTATGCTAAAACCAATAAGTAAGCAGTACGGATTTACTATCGAAAGAGTGCACGGTTCAAGAGATTACTTCACATTCACGCACGAAAACTATGTTTTTGAAATAGTTCCTGTCAAATACGTCCAACAAAAAGAAGATGCGCAAAATATAACAGATATGTCACCATTACATGTGAAATGGGTGGCAAAACGAACAACAAAAGAACTTCAGGACGATATTCGACTTGCGAAACAATTTTTCAAAGCGAACGGACTTTACGGTGCTGAAAGCTATATCAAAGGATTTTCAGGACACGTATTAGACATACTCATCATCTACTACCAGGGTTTTAACTCCTTTCTCAAAGGAATAAGCGAATGGAAGGAGAAAACAATCATTGATATGCATGACAGCGAAAATCCTCTCGAAAACTTAAGTAGAGCGAAAAAAGAATCACCACTCATTCTCATCGACCCTATTGACTCAAGCCGAAATGCAGCTGCAGCACTTTCCAAGGAGAAATATGAATTGTGCAAACAACAGGTAAAGGCATTCTTATCACAACCACAAGAAAAATTCTTTGATATACCTCAATTTAGTAAAGAAAATGTTATTAAACGAACCACAAAAGAAAGCATCAGTTTTATTGTGAGAATAACACCTCTTGAAGGAAAAAAAGATGTTGTTGGCGCGCAGATACTCAAAATATTCAATTATCTTAAAGCAGAGCTGAAGCGAAATGACTTCAAAATAGAGCATGATGAATGGTGGTTTGATCAAAAAGAAACAATCATTTCACTCACGACAAAAAATGAAACATTATCACAATATGTTTACCGGCAAGGACCTCCAACACAAAAAAAAGAAGATGTGGAACGATTCAAAAATGTTCACACCAGTACAACAATCAAAGATGACAGGTATTATGCTAAAGTAAAAAGAAAATATCTTAAGCCGGAAGAATGTATTGTTAAAACACTTGAAAACACCTATTCAAAAGAACGAATGAAAACATATCAACTAGAAACAATTACACCTAAACATAACAAATCATAACAAATAGAAAGCAAAAAAAATAATGCGAGAGATCATTTAATCAAAGACTTGCTCAGATAACTTCTTCAAGACCTTATCCAAACCAACAAATAGGTTGAAATCAACGACATCAGCATTATAAAAGGATCCATCAATCTCAAGTTTTGATTTTAACTCAAATTTCGAAGGAACATCCTCAGTCTTATGAATTGGCTTGAGAGTCACAGTAAGACCTTGCATATTATCCCGCTCAGAAAATTTACGAGCGTAATTTCCAACAAGTTTCTTCACCACAACAAACTCACCATAATCGAGTTCTTTGAAACCAACCAGTGTAATATTTCCGCCTAATTCTATCATTTCAATCCCACACTTCAGCTCTAAGCTAATACTAACCATAGAAAACAATCTTTTTAAATGTTACTAAAAACAAACACACATATTATAAAAGAATAATCAGAAACAGTGAAAACAGTTGAAAAAAGCAAAAAAACCATAGCTTTTATAAATAAATAATTGTTTTCGACAGGATAATGCCTTTTTCTGAATGTGGGTGATGGCTTACCTGAACGGAAAAAGAAACAAAAAAGAAAAAAATATATTGGAGGCCAAATACATGAGCATGTACAAACACATACGAAAAGCATGGAATAAACCTAAAGAAACTCTTAGAGAAGAGCGTTCGAAACGACTTTACGAATTTCGACGAGAACCAGCAACTGTTCGTCTGAAAAGACCAACTCGTCTTGATAGGGCGCGATCTTTAGGATATAAAGCAAAAACAGGATATGTTGTTGTCAGACAACGAGTTCTTCGAGGAGGTCATACTCGAGAGAAAATCAAAGCTGGACGACGACCAAAAGCTAACTCGCGAAAAAAAGTGGTTGGAAAATCATATCAGCGTATTGCTGAAGAAAGAGTTGCACGACAATATAAGAACTGCGAAGTTCTCAATTCATATCCTCTTCTAAAAGATGGAACTAACGCATGGTATGAAGTAATTCTTGTAGATAGAACACACCCTGCAATCCTTAATGATAATAACATTAATTGGATATCTCTTGAACGAAACAGAGTATTTAGAGGAAAAACGAGTAGCGGTAAAAAAAGTCGAGGACTTCGAAAGAAAGGAGTTGGAGCTGAAAAGGTCCGCCCTACTCAAAAAGCGAACAAGAATCGACTACACTAGAAAAAAAATTGCTGTAGAGACAACCAGTCCTGTAATAAAAGGACTATTTTTTATTTTTTTACTACTTTTTTAAAAACAACAACCTTTTTCTTATACTGGATAAACACTTCGAATTAATTATAAGTTGCAATTATCTTGAACAAAGACGAAAGAAACAAAGATTTAAAAGAATAAAGCACTATTCTTGAAGCATAATATAAGGCGTTGATGATGAATAAAAAAAAACAATATAAAAATAAAATTCACCGAAAAGCTGTTGAAGCAGGATTGGGCTTTTGGATATTCATTTTTCTCATGATAATTATAGGATCCTTTTTCATTTTTAATGTCGAGCAAACGGCAAAGAACATGGTTCTCCAACATGGTATTATCGGAGTGTTTCTTTTCGCCATATTAACAGATCTTCTTATTCTTCCAGTAGGGGCAGATGTTCCTCTCATACTCGCACTTCTTCTTCCCGATCTTCAAAACAGCACAGTATTGTTGTTCGTACTCACCGCATCATATATTTCTCTCACTATAGCTTATTTTATAGGGAAAAAAGTCGGTGCAAAAGGCATTAATATCCTATTATCAAAAAAAGCAGCCAAGAAAATAACAAAAATGAGGTCGTTAAAGAAATATGAGCGAGGGTGGATGTTTCTCTCCTCACTCACACCATTACCATACATCCCTTATTTATCGGGAGTGTTCGGTTTTAACTTTAAAGAAATAATAACATACATTGTTATTCCCAGAACATTAAGATATCTTATCGTATTTACATTGACATTGACACTTGGAACTGAAATACTCGGGTTGATTTAAACATAGAATAACAAGATAGGAAGAAAAAATACGATGAAATTAAAATTCGAAGAGTGGAAACAATCATTCAAACAAAGCATGAAAGGATTTTATAAAGCAATGCCTGTCATAATAGGAATAATTTTCCTTCTTAGTTTTCTCAAAACAATCATACCATCATCGGCACTCGTCACTCTATTTTCGCAACACTACATCACAAACACACTTATAGGAAGCACTCTTGGAAGTGTTATGGCAGGAAATCCCATCACTAGTTATATCATTAGCGGTGAGCTTCTTGAACATGGCGTCAGTCTCGTCGCAGTCACTGCATTTATAGTGAGCTGGACGACAGTCGGAATAATACAATATCCTGCAGAAAGAAAGATTCTCGGTAAACGATTCGCATTATATCGAAATATCACATCTTTTTTATGTTCTATACTCAGCGCGATAATTACTGTTGTGGTGGTGGGAGCACTATGAAAAAACATAATTCTCGACAAGGACTACGCATCCTAAAACAATGGGCTTTTCCACTCATAACTCTTATTATTATAGGAATAACAACAATCCTATCACCAGATATAGGACACTCTACTGTGAAAAAAGCAGGAAATATACTACTAACATTACTTCCTATTTTTATTCTAGTGATTGTTATTATGACACTCTCAAGAATATTTTTATCAGGGCCGAAGGTCAAAAAACAATTGGGCAGGGAATCTGGATTGAAAGGAACACTACTTTCAGTCGGAGCAGGAATTATTTCAACAGGGGCAATTTATATGTGGTATCCTCTTCTTGCAGAATTACAACAAAAAGGAATGAGTTGGAAAAACATCACCATATTTCTCTATAATAGATCTATCAAATTACAACTCCTGCCAGTAATGCTAGTATATTTTTCAACAACATTTGTTATCACATTACTTATCGTTACCATCATCATATCTTTCATCCAAGGAAGCGTCTTAGGATACATATTTGACAAATCCAATCCCATAACCACGACAACACAGGGGAAAAACCAATGAAAATAACGCTTGTCTGCATCGGAACGATAAAAAACAAACAACTTCGATCGATGATTGAATTGTATGAATCAAGACTACACTATCTACATGTCAGATATGCTGTTAAAGAAGTACAAGCAAAAACTATTCGATCTCAAGAACAAGCAATCCTCCAGGCAACAAACACTCCAGGAGATAAAATAGTATTTCTTCTTGACGAGCGAGGACCGACAATGACTTCGCAAGAATTCAGCAAACGACTACAACAAGAGGAAAAAAAAGCAAAAGAAATTTATTTTATAATCGGACCTGCAGAAGGTTTCAGCAGAGAATTCAAAGAACAATTTAATCATACAATATCATTATCACCATTTACATTTCCTCACGAAATAGCAAGACTTCTTCTTACAGAACAATTATTTCGATCAGCAAGCATTTTACAAAACAGACCATATCATAAAGACTAACACTATTGTTTTGCACTAGAAAATCGAGCCAAGGATTCTTTTCTTTCATCAGCATGAACAACAATGGGTGAGGGATATTGTTTACAAGTACTGTTCTCGAGATTGTGAATTTGTTTAGCAGAACAATCACTTAATTCATCAACCCAATATTTAATATACTCAGCTTGAGGATCGAATCTTTTTTGTTGTCGCCAAGGATTAAATATCCTAAAATAAGGTTGCGCGTCACAACCAGTACTTGCTGCCCATTGCCAACTACCATTATTAACACTCGGATCATAATCAATGAGATGTTTTGCAAAAAATTGTTCTCCCCAACGCCAATCAATATGAAGATCTTTTGTTAAAAAACTTGCTGTTATCATACGAACCCTATTGTGCATGTAACCAGTCATTACTAACTGTCTCATACCAGCATCAACAATTGGAAATCCAGTTTTACCCTCACACCATTTTTTGAAACGAATAAGGTCATAATCCCACAACCTACTTTCGTCAATGTTTTGAAATGATTGTTTAAAAATAGAAGGATGAAAATAAGAGATCATTGTAAAAAAGTCTCTCCAATATAATTGTCGTGAAAGAGGATGTTCAGCACCTAAATTTTTAGCAATAGCATAATATGATTCTCGTATAGAAACAGTTCCAAATTTATGATGGGCTGAAAGGCGAGTGGTAGAATCAAGAGAAGGTATATCTCGTTTGTCTTTGTATGAAGAAAAATTTTTGATTGAAGAAAGAATGTTCAAACCATTACGACGACCACCTTCACTAGCTATAGAAGAATTCTTTGAAGGAAGAATTTTTGTGGTAAATTCATTTAGAAGAGCATATTTCTTGAAGAAAATGAACTGGGCAGATAAAGGTAGAGCTTGAGGTTCTCGAATCGGACGAGATAAAAGATTTTTGTAAAAAGGAGTGAATATACTATAGGGAGCACCATCCTTCTTGACAGTTTCTTCAGGTAAAAACAGAAGATGATCATGATAAGACGTGAATACAACACCTTTTTGTTCACAAAACGATTTAATATCTCGTTCTCGTTTAAGAGCAAAAGGAGTGTAGTCTTTATTCATACTGACATTTGAAATAGCATGGGTGGAAATAAGATGGTTGAGAACCTTAAGAGGATCATCATTAAACACATTGAGTTGAGCATTATATGATTGTAACTGAAAATCAAGATCAAAAAGACTATCTAACATGAATTGAAATGCGTTAGCACTAAAATAGTCATTATCATCATACTGCTTTGGATTGAAGATAAAAACAGGCATTACTTTCGAATCGGCAATGGCATTGATAAGACCAGAATTATCATGAAGTCGAAGGTCGCGAGTAAAAAGAAAAATAGTTATTTTATCTGACATGAAAACATTAATGTGATAAAACTATATAAATATTATGAGTAAATAAAAAAAAAGCATAAAAAAATAAAACAATCAATTGTTATTTCGTCGAGCCATATTTTTAGCAGTACTTATCTCCATGAATGAAGCACCATGAGCAATACCAAAACTTCCAGCAGTAACAACAATAAGATCATCTTCTTTGAAGCAACCTCTTTTAACCAAGCTTGGAATAGAATGTCGTAAAAAATCACTAACTCCACTTTTGCGAGAGATGAGATCGGCACTCACACCATACGATAAGGACAATTGGCTTCTAACTTCCGATTTATAGCATTGAGCATGAATACTATGTTTTCCACGATAAGCAGCGAGATAACGAGCAGTTCTTCCAGACATCGTATCAATAACAATTGCTTTAATAGGAAGTTTTAATGTAGCTCTCATAACAGCTTTTGCCAAGTATGCCGAAATTTCATTATTTATTTTCGAAGCGGAAAGTTCATTTATCAAACACTTGTTTGATTCAACATCTTTTGCAATAGCACTCATTGCACGAACAGCTTCAACTGGATGAGAACCATAAGCAGTTTCACCACTAAGCATTACCGCATCAGCACCATCATAAATAGCAGTCGCGACATCACTCACTTCAGCACGAGTTGGCCGAGGGTTTTTTATCATAGAATGCATCATTTGTGTAGCTACAATAACTGGTCTTCGTCGTTCTAAACATTTATTGATAATGGTTTTTTGAACGATAGGAATTTGAGAAGCCCGCATTTCAACGCCCAAATCGCCTCTTGCAATCATAACACCGTAAGCATGGTCGAGAATTTCATCAATATTATCGACACCTTCTTGATTCTCAATTTTTGCAATAATCTTGATAGGACTATGGTGTTTGTCAAGAATATGTTGTACTGCAAGCACATCTTTTTTATGTCGTACAAAAGAATGAGCGATAAAATCAACATCACTAGATACTGCAAATTTGATAAAACGTTTGTCTTTTTCAGTTAGCGCATCAAGAGATAATTCTGCGTTAGGAATATTCACGCTTTTTTTAGAATCTAAAATCATCGTATTATTAACTTCACAAACAAGAACATCCTCTTTTTTATCAATAACAGTTAATTGTAACTCACCATCATCAATGAGAATAGAATCTCCAATCGCAACATCATTAACAATATCAGGATATGAAACATTCAAATGTTCTTTAGTTGAAGGAATATCACAGTGACCACTAAGAGTGATACAATCACCTTTTTTTAACGAAATAGGTCCCTCGCACTTTGTAGTTCTCACTTCAGGACCTTTAGTATCAAGAAGAATACCAATTGATGGAGAAACTCTCTTGACTGCAGAAATAACCTTTTTAGCTTGATCAATTGATTGATGGGCAGTATTGAGACGAACGACATTCATACCCTCATCATACAGTTGTTTGATAAAAGATACCTCACAATGAAGATCGGAAATAGTTGCAACGATTTTTGTTTTTTTAGTCATAATAACCCGGCGTTAAAGCACCATAATTTATAAAATTAAAGGTAATATTTTCTAACTATACTAATAGAAAGATTACAACATATAGATGATGCAAGCAAGATAAAAAAGAATATAACATCAAAATACGATATTATGAAGCATATTCTTGAAGGTACATTTGCGTCAGTAAAGAAGCATAAGAAAGAAGGAGCGGACCAAGTATTAAACCAAGAATTCCAAAAAGAGGAAGACCTATGAACACCCCGACTAATGTTACGACAGGATGAATCTCTCCGAATCGTTTCTGAAGTTGCGGTCGAGCAAAATAATCACCAAGTCCTAAAAGAACACCCCAAATAATAAGTCCAATTCCAGAAACTAAATCACCGACAGCGAATAACTGATACAGACTCGCAGGAACCCAAACGACAGCAATACCAACTAGAGGCAGTAATGAGAATATGAAACCGATAAAACCCCAGAACAAAGCACCGTTGATTCCAAAAATCGCAAAACCAACACCTAATAAAATTCCTTGAAATAAAGCGATAAGTCCAGTTGTAATTATTGTTGAAGTGGTTAATCGTTTAAACTCAGTAAATAACCGCATAGTATTTTTTTTGTTAAAAGGAGTGAAATCTTTAACTTTTCGAGTGATGAGTTTGTGGTTGAGAAACATATAAAATAATGTGAAATACATGATAATCCAAGTGATGATCGTTTTTGTAATATTGCTTATTGTTGAAAGCAAAGCATCGCTGATGAAATTTCCTGTTTTTGAGAGGAAATCTTTCACATTTGAGGTCAGATCAACACTCGAGATATAAGATTCTATTTTTTGAGTCGCTTGCAAGACAATTTCCTGATTTTGCACGACACTCGACGCCTGATTGACAACTGCTTTAATAGCAAACGTCAAAGGTATCATAATTATAAGTATCGTGAAAAGAATAATAATTCCTGCAGATAATCCTTTCGAACACCATTTCTTTTTTGAAAGGTGGATATAAACTGGTTTGAAAAGAACGAAAAGAATGATAGCACCAAGAAGTCCTTTCGCATAAGGCCATAGCGCGTATAGTAAAAATCCTAATACAAGAACAAGCAATATAGTTGCAAATGTCTTGTTGAATTGCTTTGGATGATCCATCATCACCCTATGAATATTTAATATTTATAAAATCTTTCATTTGTGTACGAACGTAACCGCACAACAAAAATTCAAAAAATCAGAACATATAAAAAAGAGAATATATTAACTATTTGAAAATGACAGCAAAACCTCTTTCAAAATTAATAGAACAAGAACTGCCAAGAAATGGTGATACAAAAAAATTAGGTCTTACCAGAGAATACCTTAACGCTTTGAAGGAAGGAAAAATCACAGCCGTATCTCGAGAAGTTCTTATAAGACTACAACAAGAATACAACTTGCAATCACAAGCATTGAGTTCGATCGAACAGAGTGGTAAGGTAGGTAATCCTTTCGAGGATAAAGACCAAGGACTGCTCAATTTTTTTGAACAAGGGGCAAAATACAATCACGAAATCAATAAAGAAATAAATAGGCGAGACTCTATTTCGAAAGAAGATATGAAATCAATTCTCCAATACAATGCACATAAAATTATTGTGCCAGGAACACTACCTCTCGCTGTTTTCAATCTTGCTAACGTTTTTCCTACCGAAGGCCCGCAACAATTTTCTCTTTTTGATACTGCAGATGAATTTCCTATCCTGACAAAAGAAAGGAATAGTTTACGCGTTGATGAATTTGTAGAGCAAAATATTGAGAAAACAGGAATTAAAACATATACTGTTAATGAAGAATTTCTTCCGCATTACATAAAACGAATGTACACTGATTCCGAGTTATGGAAAAGAAAATACAACGATAATTCAGAAGGATTTTTTAAAAACACCGAACGAAGTGTTGGTGAATACAATAATAAGGTCATTATAGAGTTCAAAAATCCCCTGCCAAAAAAAATGATCAAATCAGTCAATAAAGACATCGTCACAGATCCTTCATTTTCTACTTTAAAAACAGGATATGGCAATGTGTGGATTGCAGAACAATTATGGGCTAGCGATCATTCACAAGATGGTCAAGAGAAGATGTTTACAGGAACAAGACCCATTGTTAGTTTCCAAGATGAATCATCACTAAAAATAACATATTATCCATTTCATGTTCTTTCGCCATGGACAGGATCAACATTTGATGAATATCGTCCAACAGTCAACACAATGAGAGTTCTTAATAGAATGAGTTATCGAATGCACCATCATGATAACGAGTGAATGCAACCTGAATGAGATGAGAATAAAACGGGACGTGAAGACACCAAAAAATAATAAAAAATAGATAAAAAGAAAAAATTATTTACCTTTGTCCTGAGTAGAAAACGCTTTCAACACTCAAATCTTTTGTACTTGAAGAGGTGTTTTTATTTTCAGCAGTATTGGACTCGGATTTTTTTGTTGAAGGTGAAGAGTTTGAAGACGATGAAGTATTGCTTTCATTTCTCGCCTTCATATTACTTTTTAGAGTTTCAACTTCTTGTCCTAGGTTATTGTGTTCTTTAATCAATTCATTCATCGCATTTTCTAAACGAGAAATTTTATTTTGAGATTGTTCTTTATATCGGCAAAACATTCGTTTTAGTTCATCGTATTGAGCCGATAATGAAGATAACTCAGTATCTTGATGAGAAGAACCTTGCATAGCAGGTTTTTCTTGCGAGTCGAATTGTTGCGCTTGGTGTTCTGGAAGAACGTGCTGAGAACCATTATGAGTCACAACGGATGTCGCTCGTATCGCATTGACTGAGTCCTGTGTCAAACCACAATTAAGAAGTTCTTGTTCTGTTCGAAGATTATCATACTGTACGTTATTCATTGTGTACAAAATACTGAAAAAGATAATTTATAAACTTTTCGCTTCAATAGTATTCTAGTATAGAATTTTCCACACGAAAGAAAGGGGTGTTACTAACATAAATTTAGCAGATAAAAACACAAACAACCAAACTGAAAGAAGCGAGAATTAAACTAATCACTGCAATAAATCAAGGATAAAAAAACATACAACCACACTAAAAAAAAAAGAACAACATCTTAAGAAACAAATTCTTGAACTGAAGACGGCGAATCAGAAATAATTGCAGTGACAATATCATACACTTGAGGATATTCTTTTGGTCTGACAAGACGAGTATGCATAGTATCTTCAAGAAGAGAATCAGAACAATTACCTTCAATACGATAATTGACGGCAAAATCAAGAGGGACGCTGTCTGCGATAATGACACCATCTCCCTGGCGACCATCATCCATCTCACAGCCAACGGCACGAATAGTATAGGTGTCAATTCCAGGAATGCCATTTTCTTGGGCACTATTAAGACGATTCAAAAACACGCTTCCTTTCTCCATATCTTCACATTCTCGCTTAGCACCCGTAACAGCACAATATTTTCTCACAGACCCTTCAATTCCGTGATTGGGAGTGCCGATAGTGATGAGCTTATCAACATTATCAGAACCAAAAAGGCGAAGATATTCTCGAGACACCAACCCACCCATCGAATGAGAAACTAAGATTACCTTGTCACTTTGAGAACGATAGAGAATTAAATCAACCAATTCCTTAAGACGAATAGCATAATTTTCAATCTTATCATCTTTTTGAGTTAGTACGACTGCACCACCAACACCATAGTGTGTGAGATAATAATAACTCACTCTGACGCTGAATGGAGCATCAACCCTACCCCAATCACCTTCGGGAATCGAATACAACAGAGTATCATCAGTAATTTCACCTGCATTAACATATTTTTCATCCTCAAGAAACGTCTGCATCTGAGAAAAAGCGATAAGAGAAGACTCGGGACTTTTAGATTCACTAAGCGCGTGACCGTGAACGAAGACAACAGGATAATTTTCAGAACACGATGCAGAGGATTCACCGCAACAAGGAGAACAATTTCCAAACACACAACATTGTTCAGTAAACGAGGGGATTGATGAAGGAAAAGAATAAAACGATGAAGGTGTAACTTCTGAAAAAGAAGGTTTTGAAATAGGAGTAAATTCTGATTGAGAGAAGGAAGAAACGAGTTCAGAAGAATCATTATAGGAGGAAGAACAATACGAAATTTGAGAATCATCAAAAAGGGCCTCTTGAGAGACGGGACATAATTTTTTATAATCGGAAACAGGGATTGAGGAGTAATTGAACGAACCATACCCTTGAATTGAAACATTTTCATACTCTTCAGGAACAATAGATTGTGAGGATAAGCTAGTCGAATCAGAAAAAGAATCGTAAAAAGAATCGACGACAATAGAACATACTTCTTCAGTTTCAGAAACACCGTCTAAGAAGGAATAATTCTGCTGTCTAAATTGAAGAGCAGATGATTGTTGAGATTCAATACTGGTTGAAACAGCATTAAAATCATCACAAACTGATTCGGATGAAAGAACAGTATTTTGGAAAACAGAAGAAAACCCTAGAAAGGACAGGAAGGACTGAGCAGTATCAAGTGATTGGTTGAAATGTTCGAGAAATGATTGCTCGGACTGTTTGGCAAACTGAATGAATGAAGAAATATTGTGCTCTATATCAACAAGTCTATCATGATAGTGTTCCAAAGACATATTCGATGACTGGAGAGGTTGTAAGGAAAGGGAACGAGAATCGTTTTTAAGAGAGAGACCTTCACTGAAAGCAGAAGTATTATTAACACTATGAACATAATTCATCGCCTGAGAAAAATTAGTTTCTAAAAAAGAGAGTGAATCAATAATAACAATACTTTCATTCCACATTTCTTGCAATTGAAGAGCATCAACATACACTTCATTCGAGGAATTCACCACTGCTTTTTTTGTAAGTGAAGCGACATCTAGGGATGAACTTGAAATAGCAGTGAAATTACCACCCTCCCATAAAGTAATAAGTTCATCAACAGTTGACGAAAAAGAAGAAAATGTTGTCTTAAGTGATGAAAGTTGTTGTGAAAGGGTTTGTTCTTCAACAATATCCGCAGTTACTTGCTTGTTAAGTTCTGAAAGAAAGTGATTGGCAACGTGTTCCTTGTAAGCTGAGTGCGAAGTGTTTGCTAACAGCGAAGATAAAGAACTATTAAGAGATTGTTGTTCTTGCTTCAGAGAATCAGATAAATCATAATTGAGAGTTATCAATGAAGATTTCGTGTACGTTCGTTCTGATGAACGACACACATCTGTTTGTTTACTACGACAGGAAAGCATAAACCTATACATTTTCTGACCCGCCCCTGTGAAGGGCGCTACAAGAGCATAATCTTTTACTATTGATTCGGGATCAGTTATAGAGCCATTATCAAGAGTTTCATTTAACGATAAATCCTTGAATTCATAGGTGCACTGTGCAGAACACACGAGAGGAGTATTGGCAGAAAATGAAATGTTTAAAGGAATTTTTTCACCATTAACAACAGAAAAGGATTGTTCTAAAGGCGTTAGATCAAGATCCATCTCTTCATTAAAAACAAAATACATCTTAACGCCAAAAAGCAAGTACAACGCCATAAATAACACTACAACACTACTTCCGATAATCGCCAGACGCTTCCAGAACTTTTTTGATACGTTTATACGACTCACCACAACATACTATGCTACTTGTATTTATAAAATTTTATGAAGATCACTTGTCATCAAGATATCGAATCCACCCTTCAGACTCAAAACGCTCTTTAGCGATCTTTGGAAGAGCTATCGCATGATTGTGAACAATAAGAAGACATTCTTTCAAAGGATCATAAGAAGGAATCCCATCTGAAGAGATATCTTTTGAAAGGACTTTCTTTTCAAGAGTGTCCATGAACTCAAATAACTCTTTTTCCTTACCATCAACAGTATCAAATTCTTTACCATTAAGTTTCATAATATATTACACCACCAAAAGAGACAACACCACACCACATAAAAAAGTTACTGTTGGGACAATCAACAATATTAAGAGTCATCTTCAACAACAAGAGGTTTGATAAAATCATCCATACCTGCAGAATAATCTTCAGGAGAAATAACCTGAGTCATTGTTGTAATAAAACCATGAGAATATAGTGCGAGGAGATCACAATGAGGATGAGATGAATCATTAATAAGAATGCGACCATCATCTGCAAAAAGATGATCTACACCACCAAACTCAGCAGAATAAAATAAAATTAACTCATTAGGATTTGAAGCATCATAATGTCTATGGATCGATGAATTCTCATCATCACATAAATCAGCCATCTGCTCTTCTTTCCACGTAAAAGGAAGAGGAGTTTCAAGAACAAAAAATGTGATAGATGTATTTCCATACACTTCTTCTTCAGAGAGTGAAAATGTAAAATTATTCATGCCTTGAGCCCAAGTGCTCAAATTAAGAGCAGGATATTCTTCTTTACCCTTAGAATAATTTTCAAAAGATAACTCATTATAATACAATAAAGAAATATCAAAGGAATAATTACCAGGAACGAGTTCTAATTCTTGAGTAAGAGCTGATTCTTCATTTTCATCAGAGTGAAGGGAAGAATTTTCTTGATATTGATCAAGAGCAGACCCTATTTCAACTTGTTCTTCATCAGTTAAATCAGCAGATGACATATCAGCTTCTTCCATTAACTCATCAACAATATCGGTTTGTGACAAAGAAGAGTGTTGTTGAGCCAAACTCGAGGACTTACCTTTAAACTGAGCGAAGCCAACTGCAGGGATTTGTTCATCGTAAGGACTTGTTTTTTCTTTTTGTATAGTTAAATATGCTTGCTGAAATTCTGACAAGTTGTGGGCAGAAGAACGATAATTAAGAAGAAAATTTTGAGGGTCGTTGTTTAAAGTAATAATATCTCGAGGAGATCTTGCTTTGACACGAACATCCTTAGTTTTTATAGGCCATAACCCTATAGAAAATTGCTCGTTAGAACCACCATCCACATTATTGAAATCAATGGAAGTTCCTGAATAATTAAAAGCATCAACAACAATCGAACCACCAAACTGACAATAAGGGAATCGATTAGAAACAACAGCTTTATCACCAACAAGAGTGGTTGTTCCCACACTATATTTATCACCGCACACGTAATCAACAGAAGCTAATTCTATCGGTTCACCAGTTCGTTTATCAAATACCTCGACAGTGATGTTTTGTTCAGGCCTAAATTGATATTCTCCAGGATTGCTTTTGAGTCTCGTAGGTTGAGTTACAGTGGTAAAATTCTGAAAACCAGGTTCATTATTTCTTATGTTAACTTCAGTTGCAAATTGAAAAGTATAACCTTCGCCATTAAAAGCATCAGAATCATCTATTTCTATTACTAAAGGATACGAAATATCATATGCGAATCTATAATCAGTTAAACCTATATTCATAAAATCAGAAATGATGGTAGAAACCATTCCTGCTTTTGAATCATCAGGAACAGAAAAATCCTCACCCTCTATTAATTCCCCACCAGAACCAATTAGCAAATGAATCGGAGAATATGTGTAACTATGACGAACATCAAAATCGAACAATTTTTGTGAAGTGGCAAAAGAGAATCCTTTGTAGTACCCGCTAATGTATTGGCTGTAGGGGTCAGATTCATTATCCCGATCGATAAACATAGGATTATCAGTGTTTACAACAGACATCAACATCATATAAGGAAGAACTTCAGTTTCAAGCAGTTGTTTTACTTCAGAAAGAATCCAAGGACCATGATTTGATTGTAGAACACTAATTTCTGAAGTAGGGGGGATTTTACTTTCAAGACTCGCATAGGTGTTTAAAAGATCAAGTGTTTTATATTCGTAAATATTATACTCTCGCTCATAAGACATTATCTGATCGGCAAGTTCATACATCGAAACAAGATCAACATCAAAGCTCGCTCTGAATCGTTCAATCTCTTTAGAGTTTCCTTCTTGAATGAGAGATTCAATCTCAATAGGATAGTTCAAAACGAAATCAGTCTTACCATTAGCAAGGACAACATTCACTTCAGGCCGGTCAGTTGTTGAGATGGCATATTGGTCTTCAAGCGATGAAAAACCATCAATACAAGAATCAATATTCTCAAGGACGTATTGCTCGAGATTCTCTTCAACACTCGAAGAAGATGTTCTGGAAGAAGAAACATACGTGCACGTGTCCGAAATCTCACTGCACAAACGAGGTTGCTCGGTTGCAGAACAACCTGAAGGGTTAGAACAATCTTCGCCGGTCAAGTGTCGCCAAAACGGAACTGTAAATGGAGTATAATCCAGGGCTTTGCCACGATAGGAAGGTGTTGTGGCTTCAAGCTGACGAGCATATCCTCCCTGCATCCCCACTTTGAACAAAGCTTCTTTTGAAGTCTGTTCGAGACATTGAGTGATGAGTTCATTAACAGGACGAGATTCTAAAGAGACATCAGGAATATCAACTGCAGGTTTATCGCTTTGAATATCTTTATTGAGAAAGATAAAAAGCCCTACGCTGATCAAGATGACAGCACCAAGTATAACAAACACAGTCACTTGTCCTTTTCGTTGTTGATTCATAGTCATAATAACAGCTCACTCTCTAAATTGATAATCGGTTGCAGGATTTTCACCTTCGTATGTTTCCGGATCCATATAATCTTGAGGGGCAACACTTCCAGTATCAAACGCGCTCGAACCAGTTGATGAACTAACTAAAGATCTGCAAAATAACTTATCGGAATTAAATCTCCCAGGAGGAAAACCTCTCTCGAATTTTACGCACAATTCATCATAAGTAACATTAGATTTAATGGATTCTTCAAATCGATAAAGTTCAGTATAACCAAAAGAAATCCACTCGCCACCTTCAGCGTTTTCAAAATAACTGTCTTTTTCTCCTGATAAATATAATTTGAAAGATAATTCGGGACTAACATCACCTACAGGTGGTTGAAGATGACCGGTGTGAAACACAACACTATAAACATAATCCGATCCAAATTGCTCGGCAGTGGAATTATCAAGCTTGAAACGTTCTCCAGCCATTGTCAATACAGGTTTGCAAAGCCCTTCTTCACATTGTATAATGCTACCTTCATTTGCAACATCATCTTTACGTTGAACTTTCAAACTACATGCTTTTTCAGACCATGATTCAGCATCAAGATTCTTAAAAGCCCATTCACCGATTTTCGCACCCCACTGTCCATAGCTAGTAATCATACCAAATTTTTCTATCTGCCACATATCAGAAGCAATGTTTAATCCCGTGTCGACAAAAAAGTCCGCAGCATCACTTTTTGCTTTCACAACAGCTTCTTTGTGTTGTTCTTTTGCTT
>JBNJGO010000010.1:0-23210 GCA_051819745.1 Nanobdellota archaeon
TTAGAAACAGAATATGTTGAAGTGACAATAAACCCTTTTATTGTTGTTGAAGCCATTACTTAAGATGTGGTGTTAAAAAGATATATAAATTCTTTCTTTGAATTGTCTCATTATAGTGTGTTATTATGTTTTTTTCGCTGGTGAAATCATAAATCTTTAAATAGTGCGAGGTGTATTCACGTAATACATACTTTTAAATTATTACATTACTACATTACCGCAGTATTACATTAGTATACTTCAAAATTAATGTTCAAAATTACTGTATTATTGCTTTGGAGCTGATATGATGAAAAAAGAGATAATTACTTGCGACGGAAATACTGCTGCTACGATGATAGCATATTCATTAAGCGAAGTTGCCGCGATATTCCCGATAACACCTTCTTCACCAATGGGTGAACTAGCTGATTTATGGTCTTCTCAAGGAAAGAAAAATATCTTTGACCAAACAGTCACTGTTCAAGAAATGCAATCCGAAGCAGGAGCTTCAGGAGCTATTCATGGTTCTCTATCGGCGGGAGCTCTTACAACAACATTCACTGCATCTCAAGGATTACTTCTTATGTTACCAAATATGTATAAGATTGCAGGTGAACTCATGCCTGCAGTATTTCATGTCGCCGCAAGATCTCTTGCCATACAATCACTATCAATTTATGCTGATCATTCTGATGTAATGGGTGTTAGACAATCAGGATTCGCGTTACTTTCCTCTTCGAGTGTTCAAGAAGCTCATGATATGGCTGCAATTGCACATCTTGCAAGTATCGAATCAAAAGTTCCATTCCTTCATTTCTTTGATGGATTTAGAACAAGTCATGAAATACAAAAAATAGAATCGATACCTCAAGAAACTCTCAAATCATTAGTTAATATCGATAAAGTCAAAGAATTCAAAAATGAAGGATTACGTCCGGAAAGACCGTATGTTAAGGTCGGAGCTCAAAATCCTGACGTCTACTTTCAAGGGAGAGAAACAGTCAATCAATACTATGAACAATTACCTTCGCTCATTTCCTCTTACATGAAACGCTTTGGAGATCACACTGGTCGTTATTACAAACCATTTATGTTCAGTGGAGATGATCAATCCGAAGATGTTATTGTTGCGATGGGATCTGCTACAGGAACCATTGAAGAAACAGTAGAACGGATGAATAAAGAAGGAAAGTGTGTCGGTCTGATACGAGTACATCTTTACCGACCATTCTCCACTGAAGATTTCTTACGAGAACTCCCTTCATCGGTCAAGCGAATTGCAGTTCTTGATAGAACTAAAGAACCCGGCGCTCCTGGAGAACCGTTATACTTGGATGTAAAGCAGGCAATTTCCACATCGTCTTCTGAAACTGCTCTATCAAAAGCATCAGTTATTGGTGGTCGTTACGGGCTTTCTTCAAAAGAATTCACTCCTGCAATGGTTCGAGGAGTGTTTAATCATCTTCAGACAAAAAACACGCACGATTTTACAGTCGGGATACACGATGATGTTACTCACAAATCAATAGATGTTCCCAAAGAACAACATCCCTCGCACGATTTGATGCAATGTCTCTTTTGGGGTTATGGGTCTGATGGGACTGTAAGTGCAAACAAGAATTCAATAAAAATAATTGGAGAACAAACCAATCTCAATGTCCAAGGACATTTTGTGTATGACTCTAAAAAATCCGGAGGGGTAACTGTTTCACACCTTCGATTCGGAAAAAAACCCATCAAAGCAGAATACGAAGTATATGAAGCAGATTTTATTGCATTACACAAACCATCATATATTGGGAGATATGATGTTCTAGAACGGATAAGACAAGACGGTGTTTTTCTCATCAACAGTCCGTGGAAGCCAGAAGAAGTGATGTCGCATTTTACAAAAGAAATGCAAGAAACTATCAAAGAAAAAAATATTTCAGTATATACGATCGATGCATTTTCTATAGCAAAACAAACAGGTCTTAAGAAAAAAATAAACACTATCATGCAAACGGCCTTCTTTGAACTCACTTCAATAATTGACTCGAAAACAGCTGTTAAAGCAATAAAACAGCACATAACGCATCAATTTGAGCGAAAAGGAAAATCCATTGTTGAAAGCAATCATATGGCAGTCGATCTAGTACAAGAAAATCTTCACAACGTGCCAACACATTCAACTAACAAACATGCTCAAACAATACAAGTTATCCAAGATAGTAAAGATTCCTTTGCCCTCGATGTTATCAAACCAATACTTGAACTTAAAGGAAACACTGTTCCAGTCTCAAAAATGCCGATCAATGGTGCAGTGCCGTTATCAACATCTCGACTTGAAAAAAGAGGTGTGGCGACAAAAGTTCCTGAATGGAATTCTTCAGCTTGTATCCAATGCGGTCTTTGTTCTGCAGTCTGCCCTCATTCTGCAATACGAATGAAACAAATACCTCCTGAATCATTAAAGAATGCGCCTAAACAATTTGATACCTTATCTTCATCGACAAAAAACGATAAAAATCTACACTTCAAAGTACAAGTATATCCTGAAGATTGCGTTGGTTGTGGTTTATGTGTCAATAACTGTCCGATGAAACAAAAAGGAGCTCTTAAGATGGTCGATCTGGTCAAAGCACGAGAACAAGGAGAAAACGAAAATCAGCACTTTTTCGAATCACTTCCTGAAGGGATTACAGAGGGTGCAAGTCCAACATCACTAAAAGGAAGCCAATTTAAACCAACATACTTTGAATTCTCCGGAGCATGCGCAGGATGTGGTGAAACTCCTGTCATCAAACTAGTAACACAACTATTTGGTGATCGGATGGTTATTGCAAACGCAACAGGATGCTCATCGATTTATGGGGGGACATTTCCAACAACTCCTTATTGTCAAGATAAATCCGGAAAAGGTCCTGCCTGGGCAAACAGTCTATTTGAAGATAATGCCGAATACGGTTATGGGATGAGATTAGCAATCGATAAGAACAGAGAAACACTTTACAATCTCATCAACAAAGTACTTCAAACTGGAACCACGCAAGAACTTAAAACTGCACTTCAACAAGTTATAAAAACATGGGGTAGAACTGACGAACCTGCAAGACAAGCGGTTAAAGATATATATAAATTCTTACCGTCTGCAATAGAAACATCGTATGGTGAAAGCAAACCTATTCTTAAACAGATTGATAATCTTAAAGATTATTTCCTCGATAAAAGCGTATGGATTATCGGTGGTGATGGTTGGGCATATGACATAGGATTTGGTGGTGTGGATCATGTCCTCGCACAAGGAAAAAATGTTAATATGCTCGTACTTGATAATGAACAATACGCTAACACTGGAGGACAAGCATCAAAATCAACTCCTCGAGGAGCGACAGCAAAATTTGCTATTGCTGGCAGACCACTTCCAAAAAAGAATTTGGGATTAATGATGACCCATTACGGTAATATTTATGTTGCTCAAGTCTCAATGGGTGCTAACAAACAACAACTTCTCAAAGCTCTTGTTGAAGCAGAAAGTTATCCTGGTCCTTCACTTGTCATTGCATACGCTAGTTGTATTAATCACGGGACTGACATGAGTAAAAACCTTCAAGAAGGAAAACTCGCTATGGACAGTGGCTATCTCCAATTATTCCGATATGATCCTCGACGGGAACAAGAAGGGAAAAAACCTTTAATTGTTGATTCTAAAGATCCTTCGGTTGAATTCAAAAGCTACCTTTTCAACGAAACAAGATATAAGTCGCTTGAAATAACTCATCCGGATATTGCAGGAAACTTATTTAAACAAGCTGAACAAGACGCGTTGCAACGAAGACAAGAGTTACACTTGAATGAAGATAATAAAACGGAGGAATAAATATGGTTGAGGTATTAGTTGATAAAGAAAAATGCATTGGGTGTGGGGCTTGTATTAATACTTGTCCTCAAAGTGTATTCGAACTTGATGATAATAATAAAGCGCATCCTGTCAATAAAAATGATTGTATTGTCTGTCGGGCTTGTGAAAACGTCTGTCCGGTTGATGCCATCACAATAAAAGAATAAATTATATATTTTTAATGTTTTATTTTTTATTTTTTCATGTTCTTTCTTATAAAAAATACAATTATTTTACTACTTTTTAGTTAAATTTTCCCCTCCTTCCTTCAAACATTTTTTTAAAATCTATAAAAAACAGAAGCTTTTTAAAGTTGAATTTATATCCTTGGGTTGAGTGTTTTAAAAGAGGTGTGAGTGAGTGCGAGTATTAATGTTTGGTTGGGAATTCCCACCTTATTTTGCCGGAGGCGTTGGAATCGTTTGCTTTGAATTAACACAAGAATTATCTGGACAAGGAACTTCTATAGATTATATTATGCCTTCATTTCCACTCGATAAATATCCTTCATTTCTTAACATTGTTGATTCAAAAAAACAATCTCTCCCTTACTCAAAAGAACTTTCTTCATTGATACATAAAAGAACGATAAAAACACTTCTGACAGCATATCAAACTAAGGAAGAATACGAACAACTAATTGAAGCAGTAGATAATGCTGACACTTCAAAAGATTCAGGATTGACCTCAGATAACACTCTCAAACTTTATGGTGATGATTTGTTTGATGAAATACAACGATTCGCAAATCAATCTTCACTACTTTACAAATATGATCGTTTATCTGCTTTTGATGTTATTCATGCTCATGATTGGACGACAATACCTGCGGCTATTGAAATGAAACATCTTTCTCAAAAACCTCTTGTTATTCATTGTCATATAACTGAATTTAACAAATCAGGAGGAAAAAGTGTCGATCCAGATGTTTATGCTGTTGAGAAAAAAGGATTTGAACAAGCTGATAAGGTTATTGCCGTTAGTAATGTCATCAAACAAACAATCATTGAAAAATACCATATTGACGGAAATAAAATAACTGTTATTCACAATGGTCCTACAGAGCTTAAAAAGACAACAAAAAAACTTTCTTTTCTCAACAAACAAGGACCTATTGTCTCATTTATGGGAAGAATCACCGAAATGAAGGGTCCAAAACAATTCGTTCAGATGGCGAAAAAAGTACTTCGACTACGTTCTGATGTGACTTTTGTTATGGCTGGAACGGGGGATCAACTCAAAGATTGCATACAACTCGCTCAAGATCTTGGTATTCGAGACAATTTCTACTTTCACGGCTTTTATACTCGAGAAGAAGGGAGTTATCTGTATGACATATCTGATGTGTTTATTCTTCCTTCACTCATGGAGCCTTTTGGTATAACTCCCTTTGAAGCTATGCACTCAAACACTCCCGTAATATTAACAAAACAATCTGGAGCGAGCGAAGTGCTTAACCATTGTCTAAAAATAGATTATTGGGATGTAAAAAAGATGGCTTCCTATGTTCTTTCATTACTACAATATTCTGCATTGCATTCAACTCTTAAACACAATGGAAAAAAAGAAGTGAGCAAACTCAACTGGACGGTACCTGCAAAAAAATGCCGTCAAGTATATACAGAACTTATTGAAGGTAATTAACATGAAACACGCACTTAATATAGGATTCACTCACGAACTCCAACCATTTAACGCAGTAGATATTGGGACCAACAAGTCACATTTACAAACAAAAGATGATCCGATGACAATTACTGAAAGAGTATCAAAATTAATTAAATCCTTACCTGAAGTGAATAATATCAGGATAACGGGTTCTTTTATAGACCATCTTCAAAAAAATCATCCTAAACTTGCAAACCGTTTAAAAAAATCACTTTTATCCCATCAAACAACACTATTGCCAACAACATATTATGGTTCTCTCCCAGAAATACTCCCTCATCAAGAGCTTGAATATCAACAACGATTACAATCTAACAGTCTTAAATCCTGGTTATCTGAAAACGAACACAACTTACTTTGCACTTCAAAAGAAACTCAACCCCTACTACCTTATGCGGATCTCGATGACTCTATTCAACATCTACAACAACATCTTCTTGATGAACTACAAGAACTTCATCCGCACATCAAAACAATAGATGATTCTCAATTACTATCTTTATGGCGAAAAATAGCAACTCCTGAAGTTGTTGGTATAAACTCACTTAACACTCATGGCAGTCCATATGAAAAATACATTTCCGTTCTTAACACTATTAATGACATGGTTCACACAATCAGAACTTTTACAAATCTCCAAGAAGGAAAGACTATTCTCGCTCCAACGATTAGTGAACATCCTAGTCAATTACTCGCGCAACCACAACAATAATTTTTTTTTTAATTCACTCATTTTAAAAAGAGGTGTATTATGAACGAACAACCAGATATAGTCTGTGAATCAAGCTGGGAAGTATGCAATAAATGTGGCGGTATCCACACGGTTATCAGTTCAAAAGCTAGTTTGATGCAATCAAATTATGATGTATTTTACTGCATAGGTCCTCTTTTTGATACTCCTTCTTCTGAATTTATAGAACAGCAAGCACCAGAATCTATTTCTCGAATATTCGAACGACTAGCACATAAAGGAATTCGTTGCAAATTCGGATCATGGGATGTTTTCGGTCAACCAAACACTATTCTTATTGACGGATCATCTTTTTTCAAACAGTTGGATTCGATAAAAACAGGGTTATGGAATGACTATCAAATCGATTCAATAAGGGCTCGCTATGATTTTGATGAACCTCTCTCGTGGTCCTGGGCTGTAGGTCATTTCATGGAAGAATTAGAAAAAGAATTTTCCTCAAAAAAAATACTCGGTCACTTCCACGAATGGATGGCGGGATTTGCACTATTACATCTTAATAATATCTCTTCATCAATAGCAACTGTTTTCACAACTCATGCCACTATGTTGGGGCGTTCGCTTGCGGGGAGGGGGACAAAAATATTTTCTGAATTAGAATCAATCTCACCTGAAATAGAAGCAAAAAAAATAGGTGTTGAAGAAAAACATACAACAGAACGAGCTTGCGCTCAAACTGCAGATGTATTTAGCACTGTGTCTTCCTCAACTGCAAAAGAAGCACATCATTTTTTAAAATGCGAACCTTTAGTTCTGCCAAACGGTTTACCTTTAGATGCATTTCCAACACTTGAAGAAGCATTAACAAAACACTCATTATCGAAATCACGAATCCAAGAATATCTTATGACTCACTTTTATCCTTACCTTGATCCAGAAACAAAAAAAAACTCTGTGTTTGACTTTTCATCAACACTCTTTTTTTATTTGAGTGGGCGATACGAATTTGAAAATAAAGGAATGGATGTAACTGTATCTGCTTTAGGAAAATTAAACTCATATCTTAAAGAACAACAATCCTCAAAAACAATAGTTATGTTTTTCCCTATAGCAATTCCCGAATCAAAACCACGTCAAACACTTCTTAAAAACAAAAGTTTTTTCAGACAATTGCAACATACTATTTCAGAACAAGTTGATAAAATAACAACAGAACTAATCTCGAAACTAGCTGTTGATAACACTGTTCCGAAAACACTACTTCCAAATTCAATACTAGAACAATTTCAACAAAGTTTTAATACTATTCGAAAAGAACAGCGACCTCCATACACAACCCATTATATTAACGAAGCAACAGATCCTCTTATCAGATCGCTACATGAAAACAACTTATTTAATCGAAGCGATGACAAGGTAAAAATTGTTTTCATACCTTCGCTTCTCGATGGAAATGACGGTTTATTAAATATGAATTATTATGATTTCATACAAGGTTGTCACTTAGGAATTTTCCCTAGTTATTATGAACCATGGGGTTATACTCCTCTAGAATCTCTTTCAGTTGCAATTCCTGCAATCACATCGAATATTACTGGTTTTGGACAATTTATTGCAGATAAAAGAATGGGAAAACATTCTGGACTCAGTATTGTTGACCGAGAACAAGATAATTCAACAACAATTTCTCAATTATTTGAGTGTTTTAAAGATTTCGCTTCGCTTTCAACAAAAGAACGAGTCTCTCGAAAAGTAAATGCTCATGCTTTAGCAACTTCTGCTGATTGGCGTCAACTCATTACATATTACTTTCGAGCACACCAACAAGCAATATCAAAAAAATATTCTTCCTTAAATTCTAAAAGGTGATTATGATGGTTCGACAATATCATCTTCTTCGATCTACAACAACACAAGGAACTCCTGAAGGATTATTAACAGATGGTTATGGAGGGTTCTTTCTTCTTGACACACCCACCAATTACCGAGGATGGCATATTTTTGATTCTACAACCCAGCAGATGAGAAAAATCATTGACTCAATACAGCCTCTTCATGAAGGTTCAGTCACATCAATAACATATACTCCTTACTCTCTCACTCGTCATTTCAAATCAGGAGCTACAGATACCTTTATTCTTTATGGTCATAGCATGTTATATGAAACGTACAATATCTCCAGAGAAGTCCTTTTGACATTGGATCACCGACTAATCTACGAATCATCCCGATTAGGTCGTCACTTCACCCTTTCTCAAGAACCATCTAATACGCGTATTTCGTTTAAACAATTACAACAAGATTCCTCAACACAATATACCAGCGAACTTTATATCAAAGGATTAACTTCCATTTCCAAAAAAGAATGCTGGAGAGAACAGCACTATCCACTTGACAAAAATCGAAATGCACAATCTTCATACTGGGTGTATGATGCAATAACATTCATTCCACAACGAAGAGTTGTTTTTAGCATTGCACAACAACGACATCGTGCAAAAGTTATTAATGATGTCGCTTATCATCATTTTGATTCTATACGATCACAACTTCATTGTTTCAAACAACAACAGTTGCAACACAACGATTCGTTATCAACACAACAACAAACAGCTTTTGACTCTGCAACACTCTCATTACTATCCTTATTCCAACACGTATATCCCTCTCAACATACTTCCTCAAAATCCTTATTGGCTGGCCTCCCCTGGTTTTTTCAAGTGTGGTCTCGAGATGAACTAATAAGTATGGGCGGGCTTATAGCTCTTGCAAAGAATAATTCTTACCTTTGGAAAGATATTATTTCCAGATTAGATAGTTACACTCAAACAATCCTGGATTCAGGGATTATTCCTAACATGTTCTTTCACTCAGGAAATGCAACTGCAGATGCACCAGGGTGGTTTGCAAAAAGAGTCGCCGATAGTATATCAGCATTACAATCTTCTCAAGAATTGTTCATACACTGCACGTCTGATCAATTATTCAAGTGGCATAACGCGTTAGAATTACTTCTAGAAAACGAAAAGAATAAACGATTACAACAAGATTTTATTCAAGAAACGTCCCTTTTCAAAACAGGTCTATTTTATTCAAAAAGTGGCGAGACTTGGATGGATACTCCTCAAGACGGTGGTCGAGAAGGTTATCGAATAGAAATACAGGCTCTTTTTGATACACTATATTCTACTTTGATTACGCTAAAATCATTATTATCTCTGGATACTGCTTTGCTCAAAAAAGAAAGACTTGCTTTTCAATCAATGGTTTCAAACTATTTTATAGATACTAACTCAAAAGTAATTATTGACGGGCTTGACTCGAATGGGAATGCTGATTTTCGAATCAGACCAAATATTTTTATCGCATACTACTGTTCTCAGGAGTTATTTTCAACAAAACAATGGAAACGATCATTTGATAGTATTCTTCATCAATTATTCTTAACATGGGGTGGGGTTGCATCTCTTGACCCTTCAGACCCTGCTTTTGAAAATACTTATACTGGAGAACAAGATACTAGTTATCACCATGGGGACTCCTGGTATTTTCTTAACAATATTACTGCACTTGTGCTTTCGACTTTTAAAAAATCCTTTTCTACATATATTGAAAAAATTTTATCTGCATCAACACACGAATTATTAGAACTGGGTGTTGGAGGTCATGCTAGCGAAGTTTCGAGCGCAAACTCTTGTCAAGGCCAAGGGAGTTTAGCTCAAGCGTGGAGTGCTTCGTCATATATAGAATTAATTACCTCACTTTACAATTGATTCTTTAAGATATACTTATCGAATCTACTATTTTTCTCTAAGAAATAATTAATATATTACACTAAAAAAATAAAAAAAGAATAATTGCTTATTTTTTTGCCGTACGAAGGGCTTTGCTATTGCATTTCTTGCACTTAACTTTTCCTTGCAACACTTTCATGTTCGGCGCTCTGACCTTTGACTTACATTGTTTGCAAATGAAAACGTTCTTGTACAATCGAGCGTCAGCTTCAGGGAATTTTGCCATACTATCAGTCTCCTATACATTGCTTTTTTATTCGTTCTTGACTTGTTTGATTACTTTATCCTCAAGAATCTCCCAATACACTACTGTTGATCCTTCAGATATTTCGCTTTGAAGATCTTCAGGAATGGGGAGATCAAATGTTTCGTAACTTTCAACGTCCATAACATTAGCCATATCTCCAGATACAGATAATACTTGAGCATTTTTCTTACCTATAATTGGTGCTTCGACTTGATGGTCACCAGTTACCATGTTTCGTTTTTTTCCATCAATCATACCTACAGCCATGATATTAGCTTTAGCGTGACCGTGTTTTCCAGGTCGTGAAATGTTGATATCAGAAACAACAGATGCAGTTTCATCAACAATAATATAACTTCCTTTTTTGAGTGAACTTACATTAACAAATTTTTTATCTCCTGCCATTGTGTATCTTCCTCGAATAATATTGTGTATTTGGTATTGTGTTATTAGTCTATTTTTAGTATAAATAGAACCGTATTCTTATGGACTGTGGTTTTTTTTATAAAGGTTTCTGTGTTGTGTTGTTGTTTTGTTTGTTGAATTGTTGTTGTCGACGATTTTTTTAGTTTTTTTTATCGTATTGTTTTACTTTTTTATTTTTTTGTTGTTTGAACAGTGGGTGTTATTTCTGTTTAATTTTACAGAGTTAATATTATGTAAAATATTCTTAATTTAACGTTATAAAAATGTTATTTTTAACAAAAATTTATATATAAGAACGTTTTAATATTGTATAATGGGTGTTTTAACAATCAATAAAAATGGTCAGGCGACTGTAACTATACCTAAAGAACTCGTCGATCTTCTAGACTGGGAAGGTAGAGATAGAATATTGGTGTCTAAAGTTCCTGGAAAAAAACATCTAATGATAGAAAATATAACTCGTCAAGAGCGGTTATATGACTCAAAATAATTATATTGTATTTGGTGCTATTTTAAAGTGTTATTGGAATGTTTTTACACATTCCCAAAAAGGGGTGGGGATAATTGTCGAACAATAACTATAAGGTGAATATATATGAATCGTCTCGCAACATTAGTTTCCCATCTCGATGAAAAAGATCTTGTCGCTCTCAAAAAAGACGTTGAAGCTGGAAATCTCCAAAATATTCTCAAAAAAAGACTTCGAGAAGTCCGCTCGCAAAAAGTATCAAGCTGTCCTGTTTGTGGTGCTCGAGTTAAAGAAGGCAAAGGATTATTGTTGCATTTCGGTTCCCCAAACCTTAGAAAAAAGGCAGTATTTGATGGTGCTGATTGTTTGCATTATTTTCTTGACAGAATCAAATAATGTTACTTGTATCTGAAAAAAGTCATGTATAAAATTGTCACTAAAAAACAACAACTTTTTTAAATAACTTCTTATTTTTCTTTTATAATTAAAATGAAAAACACTATTCTTACAAATCGACAACAAACGATAAGTGATTATTTTGTTCAGTTAAGTCCTCACTTAAAACAATTATATAGCTTGGACTCTTCAACTGAAGAGCAAGATGAATTTCTTAATGATCTTCACTCAGATATATTTGATGCTATACAATCATTTAACAATCAAGAATATCATGATACTCGAGAAACAGTGAGATTTATTCTTAATAAGTCTCCAAAAGACATATTTTCTGCTGTTCCACAATCACTTCAAAATGTTTACTCTTCTTTACAAGGTATTGATGAAAATCTAAAGAACCTTGCCTCTATAGATTATGAATATCAGCAATTAGAAGATGTTGTTACTAATAACTATGCTTATTTGACTTTTGATTATAATGCTCCTGAAGAGAATCCTCTTTTAACTTTTCAGGATTCTTTTAGATCTGGTGATTATGATGAAGCAAAAGAATCTCTCAAATCTTTCAAAAAAGAAATGGCCAAAAGCGAATTATTTCTTCCTCAAGCAAATTCATACATCGAAAATATAAACCACCACATTAGAAGTGAAATACCTTACGAGACTTTAAAAAAAACTAACTCGTCATAAGAACGTGCAAGATATCTTGACCGAATTCATCGATTTTAGCGTTTGATAATCCTCTGATGCTGTGGAGATCACTTATCATTGAAGGCTGGCGATTGAGAAGTTCCTCTAACACTGCGTTTGTAAAAATAGCATAAGCTGGAATGCCTCGACGTTTTGCCTCGAGAAAACGCCATTTTTTCAAATTCTTTTGTTGTTGAATTAATCTGTTAGCGCTTGATTTTTTATTGCTATTATTAACAATACCTTTATCATTTGTGGTTGGAACAAAAGGAGACAAACTTTTTGGGGTTGTGATAATAAGTTCTTTTTTTGCTCTTGTGCAAGCAACATAAAATAATCTTCGTTCTTCTTCAAAGGAATCATACTCTTTTTGCGAACAAAACAGTTCTACAAAACGATGATTTTTTGCCTTACAAGGAAAATTATTCGGAGTGCTACCAACAACAAACACTATACTAGCTTCAAGTCCTTTTATCGCATGAATTGTTGATAATGTTATTTGATTCTCATCGGGTTCTTGATTGCGCTTAGCATTTTCTTCAGTTCTTAACAAATAAGAAATTCCTTCTTCCTTACATTTATTTTCAAATGCTTCGAGACCTTTATTTGTCCTAGAAAGAACAAAAATATCTCTTCGAGCAGTGCGTGATGATTTAATACTATTAATAACACTATCTGCTTCTTCACTCTCACTTGAAAACTTTTTTACCTGAACAATTCCTTCTTTATCATGATGTGTTTCTAACGGAGAATATGCTGATTGTTTTCCTTGAGCGATAATAGCATTTGCAAAAGAAAGGATTTTTTTAAAAGAGCGAAAGTTCCTTGTTAACTCAACAACACCACCCTCATTACTTTCAAGGCACTCCTTGACAAACGATAACATAACACTCGGATCAGAACCCCTCCACGCAAAAATACTCTGCCGTGGATCCCCAACAACAAATAATTTTCCAGGATTAATTGTTTCAATCAATTTTTTTTGTTGATCATTAACATCCTGATACTCATCTACAAGAATCCACGAATACTCTGGCTTCAAATCAGGGTGTTTTTTTATCAAAGAAAGATAATCAGATATTTGTTCGCCATAAGTTCGATACCGTCGTTGTTCTAATTGCTTACTAACTTCTTCAACCAATCGAATAAGAGTCAAACTTGTCATCTTATCTGTCAAAGAACTATCTTTTATGTGTTCTTTAAAGATTTCAGTATTTTTACCTTCGGAATAAAATTCATCCAGAATTGATCTGAAATCATACAAAAAAGAAAATAATAGGCTTCGATCTTCTTTTCCCCGACGCTCTCGAGATGTAAAATAATGTCTTAGAAATGTTTTAACATCAAAACCAAGATTGGAAATAGTTCTTGTTACAATATTGACAAACTCTCTTTGTGGAACAACAGTTTTTGAAAAACCATATAACTGTTTACCGTGCTTTAAAAGTTCTTGCTCGGCAAACGAATTGAATGTTTCTACACGAACATCATTTGCTTGTGAACCTAAAATAGTCTCTAATCTCAATTGAAGTTCTCTCTTAGCTTTCCTTGTAAATGTTATTGCAAGAATAGAAGAAGGATCAACGCTTGCAAAACGAATAAGATACGCGATTTTATATGTTAACACGCTTGTTTTTCCAGAACCGGCACCAGCAATACATGCTTGCTTATCCTGTTTTTGGATGATGGCTTTCTTTTGCTCCTCACTAAAATTCTCGAAGAAAAAATCTAGTCCTTGACAAACAATTTTTTCATCATTGGAAAGTTTTGCAGGTTCAATTCGAGGTATTTCTAGAATTGATTTACCACGTGGAGTATTTTCTTTAATTGAAACAATTGCTGATTCAACTGTCATCTCTTCAGCCGGTAATTGAATTTCCTGCTCTCCTTTAGAAGTTAATTCCACAACAGCATATCTGTTTTTTATTTTGTTAATTTGAACAAATTCCTTTTTCAATAAATATTCAATAAAGGAAAGTAATTGTTTTGAATCATATCCTCCAAGAGATCCAAAATAAACCTTATCATCCAATCCGAGTTTTTTGATTCGCGAAGAAAGCTCGCCACGAAGTAACTGAACTAAAAGTTTCTTACCAACAGGAAAATCAAGCTCATCTATCAAACGAAAAACAGTAACGTGATCTTGCTTTTTTTTCACTGCCTTGAGAGAACCATCTTTATTAAATTTCAAACTTTCCACCACACACCAGAACGCATTCTTATGCCCTCAAACAATCCCGTTTTATTTATATGTTTATCCGTTCAATAGTCGTAGTGTTAATAGTTTAGTATTCATATTTTTTTTTATTCTCGCCTATTATTCTCTATATACTTCTCTCACTATATTACATTTCCATAATAATTTTCTTTTCTGGATAAGGTCACAAAATAACAACACATATAAGTGTCGTACTCTTATTACCAGTTGTTAGAATCACTGTTTGAAAAGGAGATATGATTACAATGTTATTAAAAAATCCCTTGTTTGCTATTATACTATTGTGTTTGCTTTTTGTTTCTAGTGCTTTTTTAGTTAGTTCTCATCCTGCTGATTATTCCTCTTTAAGACTTGAACATACTTCCCAAGGAACGCTTGAAACTCTTTATGATTCAACAAACGCTCAACTTAATACTTTTGAACTTAAATGGTATTTTTTTCCAAAAGAAACTTTTCGACAATCAGTTCTTTCTCTTCAAGCAACACCTTCTTTCGAACAAGAAGACACTCATCTCTTCTTTGAATGGCAATCACCTTCTCAATCAACTCTCCTTTTCAATTATCAATCACAATTGCAAACAAAAACGCACTCTATGCCGATACAAGAAAAAATATCTTATCCTCTTGATAACATACCTTTATCGCTAAATCCCTATCTTAAACATACTACTCATATAGATTCAAGCCCTGAGATTCGAGAACAAGCACTTTCTTTGGCAAGGGGACAGGATGATTTATTTATTATAGAGGCAATTATTGCACAATGGATTTATGATGCTATCGAGTATGACTTACAAACAACAACTGCAGATGCAAATCAACCATCCAGTTGGGTTATGGAACATCGCTACGGTGTTTGTGATGAAATAACGAACTTATTTATCAGTATGAATAGAGAACTAGGTATTCCTGCTCGCTTTATCTCAGGACTTGCATACAGTGAATTAGCTCAAACGTCCGATCACTGGGAACAACATGGTTGGGCTGAAGTATACTTTCCCACAATAGGATGGGTTCCATATGATGTAACGTATAATCAATTGGGATATATTGATAGCACTCATATTGCCTTGGACAAATCTGTTGAAGGATTATCTCCGGCAATAAGTTATGAATATGCTGGAAAAGATGTTTCAATACAATCTCAACCATTATCCTATACAACAACCATACTTTCAAAAGGAAAACTTGAAGAATCTCGTGTAGATGTGACTCCATTACTATTTTCTACAACAACTGGTTTTGACTCATACAATTACTTGCAAGTAAATGTTACAAACCCTACTAACGAATATGTTACAGAACAAATAACCTTACATCCTGTGCAAAAACTAATCATCGATGGATCTCAAAGTAAATTCGTAGTGCTAGAACCTCACCAGTCAAAACAATTATATTGGATGTTTCACACAAATAAAACTTTAGATAAAGATTATACATATACCTTTCCACTAGTCTTAAGCACACCATTTTCAAGGTCAGTAAACACAACATATTCGTTGAAAAAAGGATTTGACGCTTACACAAAGGAATATATCTCGTCACTCATCTCAACACCTGAACAAGAAACAACTGTATCAAACAGCACTCTTAATTGCACTGGAAAACAAACACTCTTTCTAAATGAAACGCAAATCATTACTTGCACTTTAAACGCGACACAACAGGAATTTCCTTTCACGTTATGTTATGAACAAAAGTGTAAAGAACTATCAAAACCAACATCCTCGGTTAACTTTACTATCATTCCAACCCAAGCTCAAACAACTACTGCGACAATAATAGCATCATCGCAATCAACTAATTTTATAACAAATTCCAAACTATCTTATACTATAAAACATCCTTTTCCACTTGTTATTTCATCACTTAATATGAGTAAGATTATTTTTTCCGACGAAAACAAACCACTTTTTATTTCGCTTGAAAAACTATCTTCTGAGAATATAAAAAATATTGTGCTCGCGTTAGAACACCCTTTATTTTCACAATCATGGGATTTACAGGATTTTACGGGAAAACAAGAGATTTCCATCGAACTTGATGGTTCTCATTTTCACAAAGGAAATAATACTCTCTTAGCAATCACGACTTACGAACACAATGGAATTTCAAAAACATCAACTGAAAATATAACTGTCCTCGCACAACCACATTCCTTTGCAAAATCTATAACTATGGCTTCAACAAAACTTGCTGTAGATGTACAAAAGAAAATAGAACATTCAACATCAATATCACTTCATCCTCAAACAACGTTGCTTATCATGATTATTACTATCGTGCTTTTACTAACACTTCTTATATCATTACTGCAAAAACTATTTCATTAAGAATTTTTCCCCAAGAAGAATACAACTATTACTTCTACATTTCGTTTTTACTATCTAACCTGCAATAAAACTGCATGAATTATATTTTTTCGTATTTTGAGAAACAGATGATTTTTTTTGATATGATACAAATGCTTTAGAACTAAATCTTGCTTCGAAATGACGCATTCGAAACGTGTTAAAACGATTATTATATGCTTTTGAAAGAACAGAATCTCTCTCAACTGTTGATGTTACAGGAGAAACCTTCACTGTATAACCCTCACAACGCCCATACTATGAGAAATATAACTACATATATAAACTTTTTGTTAAAATACTCCTTTTGATGCCTTTTTACACGTTATTTTATTGTTTTTTTTCTTTTTTCATTTATTGTTTGCATTTACTTTTTTTTATTAACTAAATTTTACCAGTAACAAAAAACAAGATACTTTTATAAACAAGGATGTTCATAAAAGGTGATATTATGGTTCCAGGAGTTCCTCCTTTGCTAACACATACATTAATTCTCGTAGCTTTAGTTATAGCATCGTATATTGATTTGAAAAAAAGAGAAGTTCCCGATCTTATCAACTATACTCTTCTTGCATTAGGAATTATTATTGCAAGTGTATCAAGCATTGTAAACTGGACGTACCATCCCTTATTATCTTCATTATTAGGTGCGATTGCAGGATATCTTATAGCTCTTCTCATGTTTTATACTGGACAATGGGGTGGTGGGGATGCGAAAATGATAATGGCGATTGGTGCTTTTCAAGGATTAAGCATATCATCACTTCTTCAAGGAGAAATACCTTTATTGCTAACAACATTCATTTCTATTCTTTTTATCGGATCATTATATAGTTTCATATTCATGTTTGGTTTAATACTTCAACGTTTTAAACAAGTAAAAAAAACATTTATTTCATATCTTTCACAATCTAACGTACGATATTATCGAAAAATAGTGCTTCTCATTGGAGTAATTGGATTTGTCACTGCATTTCTAATGCCAACATTACTTCTCAAACTAACGATAGGTTGTATTGTAGCTCTTATTATTCTTGGTTTTTACGGTTTTGCACTGATTAAAACAGTAGAAAAAACATGTTTAACTAAAACAGTTTCTTTAGATGATGTTGTTCAAGGAGATTGGCTTGCTCGTCCGATAACAAAAAACGGAAAAATAATTTGCAAAACTCGAGAAAAAGGATTAACATCAAAACAACTAACCACACTTAAAGAGCATAACATCAACAAAATACCCATCAAATATGGTGTTCCTTTTATACCTGGATTTCTTCTAGGATATATTCCTATAGTTATTTTTGGAAATTGGTTATCACAATTAATCATGCTTCTATAAATTTATGTACTCTGATTTATCAAAAATTAACTCTTCCTTCCAATAATAATTCAGGTTCATCTTCTCTTTGTTGATAAATCACACTGCAACCATATTTCTTATAATCAATTCCTAAACCTATAACGCCTTTAACACTCATTTCGGGCTCTTTGGTGATTTCTTTTTTTTGAGATACACTTTGTCCAATAGCTTCATCTGATGAGAATGTACTGTAATAAAATGTTTTTTCCTGACTGGTGATATGATTATAGCTGTTTCTATACACTGATCCGCCCGCATATATTGTCATCTTAACATCATCACTTTTTCCTCCCTTAAACATAATTCCTAATTCTGTAATTTCTCGATTTTTTTGCCAACCATTCATTTCAGTTATTGTCATAGAGGTGTTGGCGTTTTCATATTCTGTTGAATTGGAATATGTTACTGTTTCTTGTTGATACTGTTTTTTTAGATCACTAATTATTGGAATTTCTGCTCTCAAATAAAATTGATAATTTTTCTTTGACACTACGCTTCTTGAAATGCTCGCACCGATAGTGGTATTATTTTGTTTTGAAATTGTTGTAAAAAATAATCCTGCACTCCACTTATTATGAGGATTTTTTGTTTTTAATCCAACCTCCTGTTGTTGTTTAGTTTTTTCATTCTCTCTATCAAAAGAATATGTCGTGTTACTATAATAATCTTGTAGGTATGATGAATAATTTTCTTCTTTCGTTTTTTCTGATTTTATTTGATGTTTACTTTGCTTGTTTTTTTTATTTTTTGCTTGTTTTTTATTTGAAGTAGAATAATATTCGTTCATACTTTCAAATATGGTATTTTTTGCATACTTTGGAACATCATATTTTTCAGCCCATTCATTAATAGAACCCAAATCATATGAAGATATTATTATTTTTGAAGAATTATTTGATTTAACTGGTTGATAGGATAACAACGAGCTACCGTTTTTACTTATTTTTGTTGAAGCAGAAATAGAATCTGGCAGAGAATACTTTCTTGTCGCACCACCTGTTTTTTTATATAATGGAAGCCAATGCGATACTACTGAATCACGACGTTCTTCACTCAAATTTTGCTTTTTAACTATACTTTCAAGATCTGATCTAGGCCGTCTAAAATCATCATTCACTTGCGAATATGATGGTTGAAAAAGACTAGCTCCAAACAATGCAGTTCCAGCAATTATTTTTGTAACTTTTTTCATTTATTATCTTCCACCTTATTTTTTTTCTATTGAGTAAATTTTCTGCAAGACTTCGGATTCAGTGCTCCCAAAATTATTTTCAAGTTCGCTTGTTGCTTCGTCTTTGAATGTATTGGTTTCGTATGTTGTCTCTTTGGTTATTGTTGGTTTTTTATGCGCTTTGAGATCTTTATTTTTTTCAAAGCCATACTTTTTTTCTACATTATTGTTGATACTATTTTGGATGATACTTTCACTGTTTTCTTGAATAGTATCTTCTTTAGTCACGCTATCTTTTGAATAAATATTCTGATGTTGGGAACCATCTATCAGTCCATATGTTGCTTTTTGATTAGGTAAATTTGCTTTCAATTCGTTATTAGTATTTGATTTAGTAATACTATATGTTATCATAGAAGATAATACGATTCCAGTTAAACCAGCGGTCACTATTCTTTTTGTATTATTAAAAAAATTTTTTCCCCTCCTATTTTCTCTTTTTTGATAATTATTTTTTTCTTTTTTATTTTCCTTTTGTTGATAATTAATATAAAAAAAATTATTTTTCTTATTTTGATTTCCTTTACTAGAAAAAGAACTTATTTTCGCTCCAGATTTTTTTTCATACGCTTTAGCCAACAATAGATTTATTCTTTCATCCATTGACTGCGTTGAAATATTTGCACAATGAGTGTATGTTCTAAGAGTTTCTAATTCTGATACTGTATTTTGTAATTCTTTTTCTTTAATTTTTTTAGCGCCAACAATATTTTCTTGATAACTTCCGATTAGATTTTCAACTTGTTGTGTTAATTTTTTGTCTGTTCTTTTCACTTTTTTTGATAACTGGCAAAACTTCCGATTTAACGCTTCATCCTCTAAAGGAATGTTTGTATTGATTGTATTGATATTTTCTTTTAACAACCCGTATTTTTTAAGCATATTATTTATAATCATATTTTTCTCAGGATGGCTTTCTCTTGAAGAGGAAGTATCAAGAATTAATGAATTAATATTATCTACAAATAATTGATCTTTTAACGGTTGGTTCGAACCAAGATATGCTTCACTAAATGTTACTTTTGAGTTCATCAAATCACCTTTTTTCAAAGTAAGTTATTTTATTGTAAAAATCATCAATGTCAAGATATTTTTTTTCTTTCTTGAGAGCATTTTTTTTCGCCCTGCCAAACAACATCTCAATAGAACGACCAGTATACCCTTCAGTGTCTGAAACAAGAGATGATATGTCCTCAATACGATGATTAAAATAGGATAAGTGCTTTGTAATTATCTTTTCTCGTTGATTAGCATCTGGTGCTGGAAAATACAATCTATTATCCTCTGGAATTCTTGAAAGAAAAGCATCATCCAACGAATCTTTTTTGTTTGTTGAAAAGATAGTGACCTTATCATCTTTTGCTCCGGGACCGTCAAGAACCATCAAGAATTGCATAAGAACATCATATGTGCTTTCTGATTGGAAACTATTCCTTGATCTACTGATAGCATCAATTTCATCAACAAAAAATAATTTTTTCCCATCTAGATTATACAAATCCCTTATTTGACGAGCCCCCTCGCCACGATACTTATTGATAAATTCAGTGGCATTAATCTCCAAATGACCATAAGACATTTCATTGGAAATAGCTTGTGCAAGCATTGTTTTTCCAGTGCCGGGAGGACCATGAAAAAGAAAGACATTTCTTTCTCGAACCATATCTGGTCGTTTAATTAAGGACTCATATAATTCTGGTTTTAATTGAGGTAATATCAAAGAAGTATGCAATGCTTCTTTTTGTTCCTCAAGCCCTGCGACATCATCGAGAGTTAGTGTTTTATTTTTCATTTTTACACTCTTAATCGTAGTTCATATTTTTTCTTATATCGATTCTTGCCTCTCGTTGTCTTTTTCTTGAAGGTATTACATTATTTGCATTTTGAAATATTTTTTTCCTTTCATTATCTAATTTTGTTTTATTATATAGTTCGTAATTACTTTCATACTCTGCTTTTTTACTTTTTGCTAGAACTTCGAGTGTTGGTGTTTTCTTTTCTTTTTCTTCTTCAATATTTAATTTTGGTATTGTTATATCATTTAATTTCTTAAATCTTTCCAGCGCATCCTTTTGTTTTTTTTCATCTCTAATATAGTTTTGTATTTCTTTGTATTCGATATTATACGATTCTAAATTAGTTTTTATTCCTTCAATTTCATAATCCATGTCTTCAAGTTGGTTTTTTTTATTTTCAGATTCTAACAAAATATTTTCATCAGTAATATTTTCATTTTCAATATAGTATTCTAGTCCTATTATCAATTCTTCTAATTCTTCCCGTTCTTTTTTTTTATTTTCTACTTTTTCAGTTTCATTATTTTTATATTCTGTCACTTTACTTCTTAATTTTTCTTGTTGATTAATATAACCCTTAATATTTTTTATTTCCTGTTTTATTGTTTCATTTGTCTGTTCTAAAATATTTCTTTTCTTTTGAATTTCTTTTCCAGAATATGTTTTTGCCTGTTCATTTCCAAGAAGATAATTAACACTTGTTTCAACACCGGCTAATAGTTTATTGATCAATCCTTTATATTGGATTGTGTCTTTTTTTCCAATTTCTTCAATGGCTGTAGTAATATCTGATGTATTATTATTTTCAAAAACTTGAGAATATGTTTGTGGTTGTTTTTCTTTTATTTTTTCTATAAATTCTTTAGCCACATTTATTGATTTTTCACTTGGTTTGCTAGCGCTCTTTGTTATTTCTTTTTCTTGATCTATCCTATTACCTAAATCCTTTTCTGATCCTTTGTCTTCCATAAAAAATTCACCTCGAAACTATTATAGAATCGGAGTGAATATATGTTCTTGCATGATTTTTTCGAAATATTTTCGGATAAGTGTTAGAAAAAAAAGGTTGTTTTCGAAAAGATGTTTAAGGTATACGGTCAAGACTTTTAAGGAGATAATTCACTTTCTCATTACCATCATCATCAATTTCGTTCTCTTTTGCGTCGATAGTTTGTCCTTGTTGTTGAGGAGAAGTGTTTTGCGATAGTTTCTTTGCTTCTTCGGGATTATCATACATCCACATTTCCTTGTCGATAGCATCCTTAATACTTGTCGCATCATCTTTTAGAGAATTAGGATCTTTTTGAGTTCCCTGCCACATCATATCGATGCCGTCATTTTCGTTTCTTGCTATCACATCAACTTTCAATTCCTTTCCGTCAGTAAGGATAATATTAGAACCATGTGCTTTCAAAAATTCAAATATTGCGGTAGCACCATATGAAGCACCATATAACAAGTGATCGCACTGCTTATCAGATAAATCACCGAATGAAGACATTGATTCTGTCGGTTTGACAATCATATGTCCTTTAGAAACTGCTTTCTTGCTAAGAGCGATGGAGATAAGATCATCTTTGTATAACATTAACTCTTCACTCATTAGCGCCACCTTCCACTGCATTAAGTTTTTCAGAGAGTTTATCGATATTAACGTTTTCAAATATTGGTTTTACATCATCGCGCTGTGAAAGTAATTCTTTGAACTGTTGAGGATTTGATTTGAGAAGTTCTTTTGCCTTTGGCTTCTTTTCAAAATATGAGAAAACAAGATCTCGTTGCTTGTAAGGATCGGTTCCCAAAAATACTTCTGGACGCGAAGACGATTGAGAAGATTGAGGATTGTTACCTGTGTTCGGGGTCCTGTGTTCTGTGGTGCGGGGTGCAGGCTGAGGGGTTCTGGGTGCTGTGGTCTGGGTTCTGCTTTTCGGGGTGCTGTGGTCTGGGTTCTGCTTTTCGGGGTGCTGTGGTCTGGGTTCTGTGTTCTGCTGTGCGGGGTGTTGTGTTTTTGGGT
>JBNJGO010000010.1:23310-26971 GCA_051819745.1 Nanobdellota archaeon
GGGTTCTGCTTTTCGGGGTGCTGTGGTCTGGGTTCTGCTTTTCGGGGTGCTGTGGTCTGGGTTCTGTGTTCTGCTGTGCGGGGTGTTGTGTTTTTGGGTTTGCGAACTGTTTTTTGTGTTCTTGTGAGTTTGGGTTGGCATTCTGTTGTTCTGTGTTTTGTTGTTCTGTGGTCTGTGCGTTGGGGGCAGGAGTGTTTTGTTGTTGAGGAGTTGTTTTGGAAACCATTGTTTGAAGGCTTTTTGAAAGGGCATCAATATCAACACCAGAAAATAATTCAGATAATTCTTGATTAGATTCAACTGCCTTCTTGAAACTTTCAACATCATTGATCAATAAATTACGAACATCTTCTTTCTCTTCAAGTATTTGACCGATTTTTTCTCTTTTTTCATCAAGCTGTTCTTTAGTCAATTGAGGTTGTTGTCCTTGAGAAGCTCCTTGCTGTCCTTGACCTCCAACCATTCCTTCTCGCTTGAGATGATTTGCCATCATCTGGGTCATATTCTGCTTTAATGAAGGAAGAAGTTCTTTTTGCTCACTAAGAAGAGAATCATCGCCTGTAATATCAAGTTGTGATAATGAATCGCCTTCATTTCGAGGAATAAGATGGAATAAAAAATGAGGTGATTGCTGTCCTGCAACCGCGCCATTAGCTATAAAAAGACTCACTCCCTGACAAGCAATAGCCTTTTTCAAACCTTCAGCAATAACTTTAGTCCGCCGAAACACATGCTTGAATATTTCTGGAGGAAGAAGTGGCAGAATAGGATAATGCTCTTTAGGTAAGACGAGAAGATGTCCTTTTACAGCTGGATTGATATCTAAAATAACAACCATATGGTCGTCTTCATACACTTTCTGTGCAGGAATCTCTCCTTTAATTATCTTGCAGAAAGGACAATTCTGTTTTTGAAGCTCTGCAATCTCTTCAGGCGACATGTTTTTGAGTTCTTCTTCAGTTGGCACGAAATCACCGATAATACTACTGTTTATTTGCTGTATTCACGTAATAAGTATTTCAAAGGAATCACTCTTTTTAAAAGTTTCCAAGAGGACACTTTTTAAAGGATATCTTCTTTGTTTTAATTTTATTATTCATTTTTTATTTTTTATTTTTCGTTTCTTTTTATTTTTCGTTTCATATAACGCATACTTATTTTAATATTTAACATATACTTGTTTTCACACCATACACATTTATAAATCAGGTTTTCCTACTCGTATCAATGCACTGCTTGACATTAAAAAATAATGAGTGATATTCATGATTGATATACAATTAGTACGAGAACAACCCGACCTTGTCGAAGAAAACATGAAGAAAAAAAATCAAGAAAATAAACTTCATATTATCAGAGAATTGCGTGATGTGGACGAAAGATGGCGCTCACTAAAACAACAAGTCGATTCCTTACGACACGAACGGAATACATTATCAAAACAAATCAACAAAGTAAAAAAAGAAATGAAAACATCGCCTGAAAAAAAAGACGAATTTCAAGAACTTATCGCTAAAGCAAAATCTATTCCTGAACAAATAAAAGAAAATGAACAACACGTTGACACGTTACGAAATCAATTGTTTGAACTACAACAACAAATTCCAAATATAATGCATGAAAGCGTTCCACTGGGCGCTGATGACTCAGAAAATGTAGAGCGAAAACGATTCGGAGAACCTCCAACATTTGATTTTCCTGTTAAACCACATCAAGAAATAGCGACTGATCTTGCAGGAGCGGATTTTGAAAGCTCGAGCGAAACAACGGGTTCGGGATTTTACTATCTAGAAGGTGACGTTGCTCTTCTCAACCAAGCACTCATCCAATATTCTATTCAACGAATGGTCGAAGAAGGATTTCTCTACGTGGAAACTCCCTTGATGGTCAACGAAAATGTTATTTCAAAAGTTACAGACCTTCACGATAGAGAACACATGGTCTACAAAATAGAAGATGAGGATTTGTATCTGATAGGAACGAGTGAACACTCTCTTATAGGACGATATATTAACTCCTTTGTCGACGAACAAAAACTACCTCTCAAACAAACAAGCTATTCGATGTGCTTTCGAAAAGAAAAAGGAAGTCACGGGCTGGACGAAAGAGGTCTTTTCAGAACACACCAATTCAACAAAATAGAGATGGTTGTCATCTGCAAACCTGAAGAAAGCATGGAATTCTTTGAAAAAATGAAATCCATAACAATATCAATCTTTCGAGAATTAGAATTACCTATACGAGATCTTGCTATTTGTTCAGGAGACCTTGGAGACCTAAAACACATACAAAACGATATAGAAGTATGGTCTCCACGACGAGAAGAATATGTCGAAGTAGGGAGTTGTTCGAATCTTACTGACGCGCAATCACAACAATTAGGCATCAGGATAAAAACTCCTCAAGGAACTTATTATCCTCACACGCTCAACAATACTGCAATTGCAACCTCGCGAGCGTTAGTAGCAATACTTGAAAATTTCCAACAAGAAGATGGTTCTGTGATTGTGCCAAAAGCTCTCAGACCATACATGGGTGGAACTTCTATCTTAAAGCCTAAAAAATAATGATCGTGTGCTTTGAGATATATAATCACACCAGATTATTAGTGCTAGGAGCGATATACCGTTGAACATCATTCTTACCACAATAAGGGCATACGGAAACGACAAAATCAGCGTTTCTCACAAACCGATATCCGCACTCATTACAAATATACTCTTTTTTAGAAAGAATAGTATCGGGGATTTTTTTATCAGGAGTATCAACGTTTTCTTGTTTCGAAACATCTTCTCTAACAGGTTGTTTAGTAGAAGAGGATTTTCTGCCAAAAATCTTTTTATACTTCGGTTCCTTAGAAGAAACCTTATTCTCATAACAACTTGCACAAAGATGTTTACCATCAGGTAATGTCTTTATGTCATTCACATCGATTTTCTTACTGCATTTTGAACATCTTGGCGCTAAATCAATCATTATTTCACCCTATGTACTACTTAGTAGCTTGAAAAAAATTAGTTTCCAAACTTTATAAATCTTTGCTGTATAGTCAATAACCACTACCTTCCCGACTACTTATCCTCGGACGAGCTTTTATCTTCTGACGAGGTTTTTTCTTCAACATCCTCTTTTTCGTCTTGTGAAGCGACATTCTTAGTCTCTTGACGTAATTCTTCAAGACGCTCCTTTTCCTCAGAAGTCAACTCTTCTTTTTCCTCAAGAGCATGTAATTCGGTTAACGCTTCTTGAGTATCCTCTTGCAATTCTGCAGTTGTTTCCAACTCTTCTTGATGTTTAGCGATAGCTTTATTATAAAAGGCAACGCCTTTTTTACTTTTACCGCATCGCTTGCAAAGACCAGCAAAATTAACTAACCGTCGCTGTCCACAAATATTACAAATACTCAATTCTTTAGCCATAGTATGTCACCATTATCATAGATTAAATGTTTCTATAAACTATATTTCGATATAGGTGTTTAAAAATATTTGTTTTTTCAAACATATAATAAAGAGCGTGTTTCACACAAACCTTTTTAAATAAGATATAGTTTCTTGGTCTATAATACGACTGCAATCAAATGATTTCATCATAATCCCAGCGGGGTGGAGCAGTCAGGAGTGCTCGCAGGGCTCATAAGCCCGCGAGCAGGACGATTATA
>JBNJGO010000011.1:0-24630 GCA_051819745.1 Nanobdellota archaeon
AAAAGATAATATCAACAGATAGTATTAACACTTTTGCGTATTTTTTGCATATTTATTATTCGCTCCAATCTCGGGTCAAAGAGTGTTGTTTGCGCATGTATGCTCCTTGTTTTTTTCCTTCTTTGTTGTCGTTTCTGGTTTGAGGGGGTGTTTTTACTGGTTCTTTTTTCTTTGTCAGAAAAGACCTCTCCAAAAACACCTTTGTTGAGGTGTTTTTGTCCATATTTTATGGTGCAAGTTGTTTTTTTATCTTGTTGGTTATACAATGTTATTCCTTTTGGGACAGATCCTTATAAAGAAAATATTTATAAACTTCCTTTCGTTTCCTCATAGTCACATATGGCTGATGACAAGATACGAATGCCTTCAAGTGGCGCAGGATTGACTTCTTTTCACGAAGAGTCAAAGTCAAAAATAGTGCTTAGTCCGTACACTGTCATTGGTATTGTTCTTGTGGTAATAATTCTTACTGTGATACTAAATGGTTCGCTTTAAGATTAACTTATGAGGTGTTTTATGATGATGCCAGGTATGAATTCTCGTCAAATGAAACAAGCAATGAAAAAGATGGGTGTAGAGCAAGAAAGTCTCGACGCGGAACAAGTTATCATTCGTCTAGCAGACAAAGATATTATTATTACCGATCCTGACGTTGCAAAAGTGCATATGATGGGTCAAGAAACATTCCAAATTTCAGGTGGTGAATTTAGCGAACAAGAACGTCAAGAAGCACTATCTATAACTGATGAAGATATAACTACAATTGTTGATCAAACAGGCGTTTCAAAAGATCAAGCTCGTCGAGCTCTTGAAAATACGAGCGGAGACATTGCACAAGCAATAATGGATTTGCAAGAACAAGAGGAGTGAGTGCTGGCCGTATGACTGCAGTAGATTACTATTTATCGCTTGCACAACGATCACTATCTCAAGCAGGAAGAATACACTCTATTTTTCTCGAATTCAGTCAAGATCCACGAGGATTAATTGGTGTCTTTGAAAACATTCATGATGTGCAAAAACACATAATTGCATTACTACTAAGCTCTTTTGACACCTCGCGATCTGCAAAGCAAGCACATTCTCTCTCGCAAAACAATTTCAAAGAAGCAATAACTACCTGTCATGAATTATATAAGAATAATATTTCCTTTCAACACATACTCACTTCACAAGATATAACTGATTTTGAAACAGTATTTGATATCTTGAACAAACACGATCACAGTCCAATAGAACTTCGTAAAAGATCAACCTTTATAGTGTTTGACAATGATTATAATAAAGAAATTTTAACATCTGGGATGGCGGAAACTATTTTAGGTAGAACAAGAACTGTCTTGAAACGAATAGTAGAACACAAATCAATTGTGCAATCACAATTAGAACAAACAATTTGTCACGGGGAAGAAAAAAAATGATGGAAATATTAGATAATGCTGGTGAAGAACTCAAACGAGCTGAACATCTCATTTATGTAAGTTTAAAATACACGAGAACAACCGATGTTCTTCTTAATGTTATTTCACGAATGATCGATGGTTATGACTATCTTATTGATTCTTTACTATTATATGCAAAAGAAACGATGGATTTAGAATCAATCCCTAAAACACCTCTCGAAAAAGGATCGACGGTAAAAAAATATTATCCTGACCGTGAAATACAAGATAATGTGGATTTATTCTTCCTCCTGCGAAAACTTCACCGGGCTCCTTTTGAAAAAGAAGAAGAATATCGTCGCCATGTTGCTATGATAAGCACTATTGAAGGGCGAGAAGAGATTGTTAATATTGATGTAATCACACAATATTACGAATTCCAAAAACAATTCTTCAGATTTGTTGTTGAAAAACTAGGATCCTTCGCTCGTGAACGACGAGACAAAGAAGAAAGTGAATGGACTGCTAATTAGAAATGAACTCTACAAACACATATATCCTTTCTATTTCCCAGTTTCACCAACAATTAGCTCTAGCAGAAATTACTTCTTGCTTATCAGCTAAAATAAAATGGGTCAAGAACAAATGGGTTTGTATACTATCTTCTCTAGATAAACGATCAATCAAACAACGAGCTTCAGAATGTGCTTTTGTAACCGATATTTACAAACTTGAGTATACTGGATTGTTCGCTTCTTTTCTGGATAAATCATCTAAATATATCAACAATTCATATTATCTCCATATAGCAGAACTTGAAAACAAAACTCTTGATAAACAAACTATCTGCGATATGATTTATCACAGTCTTAACTCTCCTCAAGTTTCGCTTCACAATCCAGAAAACACTTACTTATTATTATTTGCTGATAAACAGTTTTTCTTCGCTCAACAACTGAATTTAAATACTTCATTATTTCAAGAACTGCAAAAAAACACCTGCTACCAAAAACCAACAAGCATCGATCCTCGCATTGCACGAGTGATGATACAATTATCGCAAGGAAAAACAATTCTCGACCCTTTTTGTGGATATGGTGGTATACTGCTTCAAGCAGCGAGCTTAGGAAAAACATGTTATGGCGGTGATATTAACAACACTCTTTTATCTCAAGCGAAAAGATATTTTTTAACTGCGGGCTATGATGCAGTATTTAGATGTATTGATGCGCGCTATTGGGATGTTCCTGTCGATGCAATCGTTACAGACATTCCTTTTGGAAAAAACTCTTCTTTACCAACAACTCATGAAACATTAATGACTGATTTTTTCAAAAAAGCAGAACCAATAACTTCACGAATCATTCTCGGATGTCTTGAAAACCATGAAATAGAACGATGGATTAAAGGTACTTCTTGGAATATAACCTCCTCCTTTACTTGGAAAGTCCATCGTTCGATGATCCGAAGAATTGTTACTCTGGAAAAATAATGTTTATAACAAACTCTTTTTCTCTTTATTCTGATTCAAAAATCTGCTTTGCCATCAACAACCCTTGAGATATTGCTTGAGGAGATGGTTTATGCTCTAAAGAACGAAGAATAACCTTTATAGAAGGACCATAACGGGTGTGTTGTTGATGTTCTAAAAAATGTTTTAAACTTTCAACAAAAGAATTACGAATATCATCTGGCGTTAGTGTTTTTTTCATCGTGCTAGATTTTTTCTCACTATCAGATATTGTTTGTTCACTGCTTACTTGTTCATGTTTTGGTGTGGAATCAAACGTTTTTACCGAAAGACACTCGAGAGTATTACTTGTTATAGAAAAAATTACTGTAATATCATTATCTGGATGTATCTTTTTTGCTAAACGAGCACTTTCAAGAATAATTTGTTCGGGAACGCTTTGGGATGAAGATGTATTCAGATAATGTTGATACTCGATTTCATTATTGGCTTTACTGAATACGGCAACTTGATGTTGAGACTTAATTGAAGTATCTTTTACTTTTAAAAATTCTTTACCAATAACAAAAAAATCTTTCGAAATCTTTCGTTTCAAATCATAAAAACCAGTATAACTTTCAGCAATAATGTTTTGCTTGGAACTTTTTACGGTTGTTTCAACACTACCTTGAAATTCTCGTATAGAAGAAATGATGATGGGAACAGAAAAAACACCAATATCTTTTTTCGCTCTCACTTGTTGTGATGATGGTGTAAATGCACTCAAAAATATTTTTTTAACAACTTGAAGAAACGATTCAAAATCTTCTGCTATAAATGTAAGAGTGTCTGTTATACTATCTGTATCGGGATAGCTCATACTTCGTTGAATTAATAATAACGAAGAGATTTTTTCCTTATCAAGCTGAAATTCCGAAGTGTGAATGGTCATAAGCTCAAACACTTCTTTTAATTCTTTTCGAAGATCTGGAGAAAAATCGCTGTTCTTAAACTCGTTAACAATATCAGAAAATAATTTTGTCTGACTGCCAAAATCCTCTTTAGAATCGAATAATCCTGGTATTTTCTTTCCAAGAGCATTATCTCTTATGAAACGATCAAAAAAAGAATTTGTAAGAACAATACTGAATGGAATAGTCATAGATTGAGCTCCATAAGACATGAGAACTCCTTTATGTCCAACTATATCGGTATTTTTCTCTGTTTTTTCATCGAGCTTATGATACTGCTTCATATAATTACTTCAAGCAATCAAACTTTATAAATCTTTTCAGACAAGGGTGTTGTCCAGAATGATACTTTGTGTTCTTTTGCGTGACAAAATGGTTCCAAACATTCTAAAAAGATCTTTTCTCTGTTTTCTCATCCATTCCCAAAATAAAATCATATCATAATATCTTATTTATCACATATTTTTTCTACAATTGTATTCTTTTGTTGAATATGGTCTTCTTTTCAAAAGCTTTTTATAACAACCGCTCAATAGGTAATCTTATGGTCCTTGGTTTTCACAAAGATTTTTGGAAACAATTCTCTTTTAAAATAGAAGAAACTATTCTTTTTCTCATCATTATACTTAATATACTCGATGGCTTTGAAATACTACCTGCGGACTTTGATTTTATAAAAAAAATAATCTCGTGGTCTGCCCTTGGTTATATTCTCTATAAAGGATCACCAACAACAATACTTTTTGGAACAAAAAAACAACGGCTTGATAGTATTATTATCATAGGGTATTTCTTGTTCACGCTCAAAAATATTGTCTCTTATATGATAAGCACTATAGGTGAAGTCTCATCATTTCTCAAACCATTATATCATGTTATTACAACAAACGCTATTCTCATTGAACGCGCGGGAATCTTTATAGGATTATTTCTCTTATTACTCGTTGCGATTAGATTCTCGCTTAAAATTCGTTTCAAAAAACCCAGTGTCATTCATCTAATACATGGTGATAAACTCTATGCAAAACATCCTGGAGAATCCCTACTCAGAATAGCAACTTCCTTTCTGGTGCTCATGTCTTTTTTTGTTATTGTATTCAATCTATTCATGGAATGGTTGGCAATAGCAATTGATGCTCCCCTTGTTATTATCGCTCTAGCAATATACTTTTTTTTCATACTCAAACACAGACATTCTTTTTTACCAGGATCTTTTCTCCATCGATTTGGAAATTTTGGAGAGCAATTCTATACATCATTTCTCAGGCACTTACGCTATCGTTCAAGTGTATTAAAAATCCTAAGCGGTATGATTGTATTGCACGTTCTCACAGACGCTTTTAATTTTTTATGGCCTTTTATTATCGGAAGATCTGACGCGCTTTACTTTTCAGTTATTTCCACACCACATCCTATCTTAAGCGAATTATTTCTTCAGGATATGGGCTCGACACTAACATCAAAATTATTAGCGGGCGTTCTCTATATTGGCAATATCACGGCAGTATTTTTCTTGCTTTTATCACCAGTACTACTGTGGTTTTTACTCTATAAAAATACCACTATTCATGTTAGGACTGTTGAAATCGGAGTGATATTATTCTCGCTATTCTCATTTGCACTATTTCCCTTATTTTCATTTACATCGCTCTACGATCAAGGGGTTTTCGGAGTTGATATTATAGGACAATCCCTTTATACGGGTGCAGAACATATCTCGCCAATTCTAATTGTGCTCATAATATTTGTTCTAGCTTCCATTTTTAGCGGTTTATTTTCACATCATTTCAAACAAACAATGATTAAGGTTCTTGTCATGGGGAGTCTATGTTTTTTACTCTACTATATCATTCTTTATTTTCTTTCAATACATTCATTTTATACTCGAACGCTCGCTTACCTGTGGGGGTCTGGAGATATAATTTTATCTCTCTTTTTTGGACTGCTTTACCTAATCACAACTCTATTTTACATTACCGGTATCACAGGATTTTTTATTGACAGCTACAAACACCTTATTTCTCATTTTCATTAATAATACCTAAAATTTACAAGAAAATAGAGCTAAGGAACTATTGTATTAGTCTTATTTTTTCGAGAAATTTATATATGAGTAACTTATAAGACCATAAAGAAGTGTATTAATCGTATTTAATGCGAAAAAACAATATACTTATAGATGTGATATTATGACAGAATTCAAATCAATACAACAAGCTTTAAACCAAAAAGAAGGTGATGTAAGTCTTCGAGGATGGGTTTATCGGGAGCGAGGAAACAATTCACTCAAATTCATCGTCTTACGAGATAGCACAAATATAATTCAATGTGTAATTTCAAAAGAAGCTATTGGAGAAGAATTATTCTCAAAAGCAGATTCAATTCAAGTCGAGGCCAGTATTGAAATCCATGGGACTCTAAAACAAGATGATCGTGCGCCAACAGGATTTGAAGTTAAGGTGTCAGCATTTGATATAGTGGGTTTTTCAGATCAATATCCTATTACAAAGGACCAAAGTGTCGAACTTCTCATGGATAAAAGACATCTTGCTATACGAACCCGGCGACTTACTGCAATACTAAAAATACGTTCCACGATGCTTTTTGCTTTCGAAGAATACCTGCATGATAAAGGATACACTCAAGCTCAAGCACCGACATTCAACGCGGCGACAAGCGAAGGGGGATCAAGCACATTCAAAGTCGATTATTTCGGTCAAGATGCTTTCTTATCACAAAGCTGGCAATTTTATGCAGAAAATTTTATTCATGCTTTTGAAGATGTATACGCACTTGCTCCTTCATTCAGAGCAGAAAAATCATCAACTAACAGACATTTAACAGAATTTTGGCATTTAGAAGTGGAATCAGCATGGAAAGGTATGAACGATATTTTATCTGTGGCTGAAGGATGTATTTTACATGCAATACAACGAATTATTGAAAAAAACCAGTCAGAACTAGATGTTCTAGACATAGATACTGCGCCTTGGAAAAAAATCTCCATACCATTTCCAAAGATGACCTATGATGAAGCAATCGCTAAACTGCATGAAAAAGGATTTACCATTCCTCACGGTCAAGATCTGGGGGCACCAGAAGAACGAGAACTCGCAAAAGAGTATGGTGTACCGGTAGCAGTTACAAACTATCCGCTGAGCATTCTTAAATTCTATCACGGAGAAGATCCTGATAAGAAAGGTACGGGAATGAATTTCAACATCCTCGCTCCGGGTCTTGGAGAAATAGTTGATGGTTCTCAACGAGAATCTGACTTAAAAGAGATAGAACGACGGCTTGAAGAATCAGGAATTGACCTTGGAGATTCTGACTGGTATCTTGATAGTCGGCGTTATGGTAGTGTTCCTCACGCAGGTTTCGGACTAGGAACTGAACGAGTACTACAATGGTTGTTAGGGTTGGAGCATATCCGGGACGCTCTTCCATTCCCCCGATTCATGAATCGTATCAAGCCATAACTTTAAAGAATTTTTATTTTTTTTATTTTTTTACTTGCTTTCGTTTCTTTGATTCCTATTTATTTTCATTTCTTTCTTTTTCGAGAATAGCATTCACTTCCTGAATAATTCTTTGTGAAAATGAATGTTTGGTTTCACCATCGCCTTGTGTTTGATCAAGATGTTGCAATAATTGCTTGATAAAACCTTTCTCATCAATATACGAGGGCAGTTCTATTGAACCAAGATGTTCTTTGATGGTAGACTCTTGAATTTTACCACTATCTTCATTCTCAACAACAACTTCTTCAAATAAGGTGTTTTTAAGCTTAGACATGTTCTTAAGAACAATATAACTACCCTGGTCATAACAATATTTCAAAACCTCATTGAAATCAATATCACTTGTTTTACCTTCCGTTATTATCCCTTCAAGGCGAAGCAATACTATTTTTTGACTGAGAGTATATTCTTGCAATGTGGTGATTATCTTGTCAACTGCCTTGAACGCGGATCCTGTTATATCAACCTGAACGGGTTGTGTTTGAACAGAAGGTATTGTTTCATGCCTGAAATGACTAGTTCCCTGCTCTGTTTGAAACTCCTGATTGTTATCATAGTATACGAACGTTCCAGATCCTAATTTCTCGAGTTCAGAAAAATTATTTGGGAAGGTCGGTCCGGGATATACTATGGCAGAATATTCTTTTGAGGAGTATCTTGATGTTATATGAACATGACCTCCAGCATAATAATCAAAACCTTCAGGAAGAAATGACGCTGGCGCTGAATCCATGTTTTCAAGACCTTTTGGCTTCAATTCACTAATTGCGGTGTGAAACATGAAAATAGAAAACGAATTTTGTTCCCTTAATTCTTGAGAAAGTTGTTCTCGATCAATATCTTTGTAAAATTCTTTATCAACCATTCCTTTCTTACCCAATAATCCTGTGACCAACACACCTGTTTTTTCATCACGAGTAAGCTGTAATCTTAATTTACTTTCATCACTTATACTTCCTTTCACAACATTACAAATCAAACCAGCTTTTTCCAAAACATCAAGCATGGTCTTTCCACGAGGAGAAAAATCATGACTTCCGGCAATAGTATATACAGGAATATTTTTTTCAGCCAAACGACGAAATTGTTCAACTGCAAACTTCAACACATCAACACGTGGTAGGGCGGTATTAAACAAATCGCCTGCGAGTAATACGAAATCAACGTTTCGATCAAGTGCTGTATCGATGATATAGGTAACATTTTTAAGAGAAATATCTGATAGTTTTTTTTCTCTGTAACCATCGAGATGACAATCCGCAAAATGAATGAATTTCACACTATACACCTGTTGCTATATGCTCTCCTTTTTAACTAATGATTCTGATGGAACCATACTATTATCATGATTAATTAGTACCACCTTTAACAGGAACGAAGGCACGAGGACCAGTCTCTTTTTTAACCCCTGTATAGACTTCAAGAAAATGACGGAGATCCCTACTAAAACCATTAACTTCTCCTTTTGCCTTACTATCGACATTCTTATTCATACGATTCCAAAAATACTTTTTGAAATGCTTTAAAACAACATGCGTATCCCAAGGACTCTTATTTCCTTTTCGCTCATCACGGTCGCTTCCCTTGTCGATGTAAATGCTACAACGAATCTTTAATTCACCCTTATCGAGTTTTATTTTCTTACCTTTAATCATCACTTCTTTTTCTTTCATGGCCTGAGTTACAATATCAAGTCGCAAATATAACTTAATATATTCGTGACCTGTGATTTTAGGATATTTTGTCGCCCTCCACCAAATCATATGATCGATAGAACCGTCATCATTCTCATGTTCTTCATAATTCGTTTCAAAATCATCTTTACCTGAATGAATGTCTTCCCACTCTTCAATAATTAGAAACTCATGCAATTGTTTATAGAGTGTATCGAGAGAAAAACTATCTTTTACTCGAAATTCCCATTCCGAAAAAGCCCCTTTTTGTATAGCGGTGATTGGTATGAGTTCTGTCATGATATCAACCTTGAATATTATTTTTTTGTGAAGCGAAAACCACTCCAAGATATAAGGGTGTTACGATCCCAACAAGCAATCCGAAAAGGACTTTGAATAATAACACGAAACTACTGTCTGCAATGAATGAACCTATTACTATACCTATGAGTAAAGGAATGGCAGTTAATAAAACTGACGTTTTGAAAAAAAGCTTTCGCTTATCAAATGGCATGATTTTTTGTAAAAGCATTCCTTGCGAGGAACCTAAAATACTCATTCCAATAACCATTGCACAAACCGCTGATATAACTGCAAAGAAATAAGTGTTTGTAATAAGAACTAGTGGTAAAATAGCCATCATCAAAGAACCAAACACAACCAGAGGTGCAAGTCCGAATGTTTTATGGATCCAACGAGTAATCATAGGTCCGATTGATGAAATGATAAGAGCAATACCGAAAATAATTGCAATATTCAAAAAACCGCCTGCATATTGGTGTTCGAACGTCTTGAAAATAAAATATCCATAATAACTCGCGCCTAATGTCTCGACAAGACTCAATACAAGTGATGCGATGAGGATAACAACAGCGTACTTTGTTTGTAACACTTGTTTTACCTGCCTTGCGATGTGAGTTGTTTTAAAATGGTTCTTGTATTCTCTTTTAGGATCGTAAAGTCGTATTTTTGATAGTATAAAACCAGAAATAATACATGCGATAGCAGCGATTTCAAAAGAAATAAAATATCCTGAAACCGTTATTGTTTTTGAAAATATTTCTATTGTTGTTCCTTTCATCCCAAAGACTTCAAAAAGAATACCGCTCACTACAAACAATACTGTTGTAATGATAAGACCATTTCTTGTAATGCCTTTCAAGAATCTGCCTCTTCGTTCAAAACGAATGGCTTTTGAAAGCAATGAATTGTGAAACTCGCCATAAATAACAACTGCGATGCCTCCAACAATCACTGCTAATGAATATAATGGAATTGAAGATAGCCGTATGGCTAATACAAGAATGATAAGCGAAAAACCAAATATGATGCCTGCACTTGCTATTTGTTGTTTTGAAGGGTTTATGTCTTCTTGGTTTTTGATAAGGCTTGCTGTTATTGAACTAAGCACATCCTTAACACCATTGATAATTCCAACTAAAAACGCGGGCGCGCCGATTATAAAAAACAAAATTGTAACAAATTGAGGTGATGCAAATCCAAATCCCACCCTATCAAATAACTCCTTAATAGAGAACATCCTATTGAGCTTACGATATTTTTTCTTAACAATATTAGTTGATGAAGGTGCTGTATTATCAGATGTAATAATAGTATTTTTAGATGTGACTGATTCTTGTTCTGGTGAAATAGGTGGTTGTTGCTGTGCTTTTTGAGTGTTAGAACTAGTTGTTTTTGTTGTTTGAGGGTCTTTAAAAAAAGACTGCACGCTTTCTTTCATACTCACACACTCACCTTACCTTATTTTAATAATATTGCTTATTTAAAACCTTTGTTCTTTTATCCTTTTTGAACCACTGTCAAGTGTTATATCTTGAAGCAAACGTTTATAAATGAGGTTGTCTGTTTCAATGAAGGGATGAGAGGTCAGTCATTACGTGCAATCTTAGGTCGAAAACAGATTTCTATAGATTGGTCTTTTTCAACACAAGAAACACTTCTTGTCTCGCCGCTTCTCATACAATCATCTTCTCACACTCGTATTATTGTGCCGACACAACAAGGAACCCTTCATTGTCTTGACTCAAACGGTTCAAAACAATGGACGTACACTGTCCACAATACTTTATCCGAAGAACAACAATTTTTTGTAGATATGGACTCTGCAAATAGGATTGTAGGTACTCCTTTGTATGTTCCATCAACAGACACTATACTGTGTTGTTCACAACAAGGTATGGTTCACGCTATTAATCTTGACGGCACTCTAAACTGGAAGAAAAAAATTGGTGACACTCTTCATTCCTCTCCGGTGCTTGGTGAAATTACTGGTGAAGGTTCCCAAGAACTGATCATATCAACATCAAAAGGAAATATTTTGATACTCTCCCTTGAAGGAAAATTACTACAAACTATTGAGACGGATCATCCTTTCAAAACCACTCCTCTTATTATGGAAAAACGAATTATTGTCGGCGATCAAAATGGGATACTGCACGCATTTTCATTTTCTGGAAAAGAATTATGGACTTTTTCAACAACTGACGTATTATCTGTAGCTCCAACACCGACTCACACGACAAACGGAACAATCATTCTTCTCCAACCATCCCATGATGGAATCCTGTATGCCATTACTCTTGACGGCGAACACGTTTGGTCGTTTCAAACACAAGGATCTTTGGTTTCGCCAGTACAAATAGCAGATATTAATGATGATGGAAAAAACGAGATTTGTTTTGGTTCTTGTGACAACACAGTGTATTGTATTACTACGACGGGAACGCTCTTATGGTCTTTTGAAACTAATTTTTGGATAACTGTCTCTCCTCTAGTCACATCTTATCGATCAAAAAGAGCACTTGTTGCTGGAAGTCTAGATAACACCCTTTACCTTCTTGATGGTGCAGGAACATATTCTTTTCACACTGTCCCCGGAATTTCAGGCGTGGTGCACCAACCAGGACATTCATCGCTTGCATTACATGGTGAAGTCGGATCCCTAGAATCAAAAAAACATTGTGATATAATGCTCGAAGGAAATATCACGGGATTATCCCTATCTCATGATACAAAATCAATTATCGTAACTACAAAACAAGGAAACATTTATAGTCTACGACCATTTTGATGGTCTTAAGAGGTGAGTACTAATGGTAGAACAAATTATAAAAAACAAAAAAGAAATCGAACGCGTCCCTATTCATATACAAGGTCTTGATTCAGCTTTGGAAGGAGGAATACCTAAAGGTCACATAACACTTATTTCTGGATCTGCAGGTACGATGAAATCATCAGTGGCATTTAATGTATTGTATCATGAAGTCCTTGAAAAAAGAAAAAACGGGTTATACATATCACTCGAACAATCATACTCTTCAATAATAAATCATGTTATCAACATGGATTATGATCTTACAAAAATAAATCTTGTTGTTGTTCGCGACCTCGCACACCTTCAAGAAGATATTGACAAAGTAAAACATAGTGAAAAAGGATCTTTTATCATTGTTGATGTTGGATGTATACGAAAGGAAATTGGAGATATGAATATTGATGAAAACAGGGGGTGGATCAATGTCATTAAAAATGTCATCAAAAAAATAAAACAATCAGCACCATTGGATCTTTTCACACTTGACTCGCTAAGTGCATTATACACTCTTTCCAAATTCAAAAATCCGCGTGTTGAAATGTTTTACATCTTCGAATTCTTACGAGACCTCTCAATAACCTCGTTCATGCTTTCTGAAACTCCTATTGATGGATCATCACTTGGAGAATATAATGAGGATTTCCTTTCAGATGGTATTATCTATATCTCGCTGACATCATATCGCCGGAAACAAATCCGTGAAGTAAAAATAGTCAAGATGAGAACGACAAACTGTAACCACGACACCTACAGTCTAGCATTTCGAAATGGAACATTTTATGCAGAATATGGTGGTCAAAACCCTCTTATGTGATTAGACAATCATTTTTTAGTCCACAAAGTATATTAATAACCAAACCCCTCTAATACTAATGGTTGTTAAAGGGCAGATTATACGGGGTAATATCGGTGAACTACTCCTTCGAAAAAAACACTCTGAAACGGTGGAACTAGGGGAGTTACTGGTTGTAGAACAAGATGACACTAGAATATTATGCACTGTAACGGATCTTAGTTATAGCTCGCAAGTTTCAAATCAAAATATTGAATTCGTGTCCGGAATACATCTTGAAGAATCATTTGATACTTCTTTTATTGATGAGGAAGTTCGCCACTACGTGCTTTGTCATTTGAAACCAATACTAGTTATCTATCCCGACGGTACGACAAGAGGTCCTTGTCTTATACCGCCATTATTCTCACCTGCTCGAGAAGTCCATCAAAAGGATTTTACTTTCCTAACAAGACAAGGAATATCTTTTGGCTTGCTTAGAAGCGGAAAAAACCATCTTCCAATACCAATATACCTTGATGCAAAAGCAGTTACAAGCCACCACATTCTCATCACAGGAACAACCGGAAAAGGAAAAAGTGTTCTTATGAAAAACCTTCTTTGCGAAATAACCGCTCAACAACATGTTTCTTCACTTATTTTTGATCCTCACGACGAATACTATGGTGATGGTGGTTCCAAAAAAGGACTTCGAGATACTGATTACGCTCAAAACATATCTTATTACACAACATCAAAACCTCCTGTTGGCGCTCACTCCCTAAAAATAAACATTGAACAGTTACGCCCTGAACACTTTTCACTCATCGACTTTTCAAGTCCGCAACAGCAAGCTCTAGAAAGTTATTATAAAAAATTCAAATCATCGTGGATAAAAGCATTGCTTGAAGAACAAGCTGTTGATGACCACTACCATGAAGCAACATTACAAGTTGTCAAAAGAAGAATAAGCAATCTTCTCGACCTCACTCTTTCAAATGGTATAATCCTCGAAAACGGAATATTTTCTTTGCAAGCAGGAAATTCAACCATAAGAGATATTCTTTCACAATTAGAATCACAACAATCAGTCATTATAGACACTAGTTCCTTTTCAGGAACCGTGGAATTATTACTGGCAAATCTTATTACCTCACATGTTTTCTCAAGATACCGCCATCACAAACTTAAAGGAGAAACAGGTCATCCTGTCATAAGCGTTGTTCTAGAAGAGGCTCCTCGAGTACTGGGAAAAGATGTGCTTGAAAACGGTTCTAATGTGTTTGCGAGTATTGCTCGAGAAGGAAGAAAATTCGGTGTTGGTCTTGTTGCAATAACTCAACTTCCTTCACTTATACCAAAAGAATTGCTTGCTAATATGAACACGAAAATTATACTTGGAACTGAGATGTCGCAAGAACGATCGGCAATCATAGACAGCGCAAGCCACGACCTTTCAAAAGATCATAGGACAATAGCAGGGCTTTCAAAAGGAGAAGCGTTACTATCAAGTAATTTCGCACCACTTGCAATTCCTCTCCATATACCTTTTTTCGACGATATTGTTTGTAAACAACAAACAAATCAACAACCACCTCGCCAGCCGTCAAAAAAATTCTCTGGCGTTTCATTACACTAATATTTTTTTTTACTGTGTGAATGTGCAGAAATGTTTATAAAAAACACTTTTATTATTACAAGCAACGGTAAATTATTAACTTGATGGTGTGTGCTAGTGACAAAAAAAACAATTCCTTTACGATCAATCTATTACGAATGGGAATCAAGACTATTTCTTAATGCTTTATCCAAACAAGAATCCTTCTTTTCATCATTTGGAACTAATGTTCTCTCAAGAGATTCTCAAGGACGAGCAAAAAAAATTGTCTTCAAAGCTTACAATCCTGATATGAACAGCAAACTCTATCTCGTCGGTGATTTCAATAATTGGGGTGAAAAAAACCTTGAAACATATCAATTCAAACGAACAAAAGATGGTTTTCAAACACTCACCACAACAAACATATCTCACAAGGACGAATATTTATTTATGATTGAACAACAAGGGAAAAAAAGATACTTAAGAGATCCTGCGACAACATACTTTTCAGACAACGGAAACTCAATATTCTGGGATTATGATGATCCAACAACATATCAAAAACAACACCCTTCACCAAATACGATAAGACGACCAACACTATTACTTCAAACAGATCTTCCTGGACTAGTATCAAGATGGCATGCTTTTGATACTGCTAGCGAACCACTTGGGAAAACCAACAAAGATTTATTCACTTACATAGCCGAATGCGGTGTTCTTGATGAAATAACTCGGCAAGGATACAATACCATACAATTCCTTCCGATTTCACAATCAATTGATGGAGATAACTGGAAATACCGATATCTCAGTCCATTTCCCTTCGCACTCCAAAAAAATTGGGGTGATCCTGATAGCTTCTCGCGTCTCGTTGATGAATGTCATAAAAGAGGAATAGCTGTTATTGCAGACATCATACTATCGCATGGCCCCTTTAAAGATTTTAAGATTTTCAATATGGCTGGAGAAGACGTTGGAATCCACACGTGGACGGACGATAGAAATCAAGATGTGTTCTTTGACGAACAAACATCTTGGGGGACAAAACGATTCCGATTTTCAAACCCTCATATCAGAACATATCTTGTTGAAAGCGCTTTGCACTTTATGACAGCATATGATTTGGATGGATTTAGAGTTGATAATGTTGACGGAATACTACGACACGGAGATAATGGTCAGGGAGCCGACCGTGAAGGGGGAAGAGAATTTTTACAAACACTATGTCAGCAACTCTACGCTCACAATCCCCAACTACTCATTCATTTTGAAGCACATTATTTTTATGAGGATAACGCACGACACCTTGTCGCACCTCTTGACAGCGATGAAAAAGCTCTGGGAGCAACAGCGTATGGGAGTTCAAGACTAACATACTTTCTTCACACAGAATACATGCTCAAAAGAGCCGATGAAATTTCAATACAACAAATAGAAGATATTACTCTAGAAAAAGAACGAACGGGTTCAAACAGCACCATAGCGGACTTTCACAATCACGACGCAGCTGCAGGGCTTATGGAACAACGAGCAGTAGGATCATACGCATACCATGCTATGACGCTTGGAAATAAAAAACTTCACAAACACGCGATAGGAAAAATACAAACGATGGAAGCTATTATAGCCCTTGCTTGTGAAGGTCGAATACTCGATCTCGCCCAAACATTCCTTCTTCAAACAGGAACCTTCGAGCACGATAGTAGTATACACTGGAATTTATTATCAACATCACAATCATCAAAACAAGTAACCGGATTCAAGACAGCGATAAACACTCTACTTTCAAACGAACCGGCTTTCTGGCCTGAAAACACTCTCTTTAGAACAATAAGTCATGTTGATGAGACTAATAACGTACTTGTTATACGACGAGAAGATAATACTCATGAAAATGGAAAAACCATATACGCTGTTATCAACTGCTCATCATCTAGTTTTGATTCATATGCTATAGGGGTGAAAGAAAACGCCCAATACAAAAAAATATTTGATAGTTCAAGAACACAACACTACAACCCCGCCTTATCAAGAACTCTACGGTCAAAACCTAGCTCGAAATTCAAATGGTTTTCTCAAGAAATACAGTTCAAACTAAAACCATATCACATAATCTGTTTCTCACTATAATAACCTTTTTTTGATTGAACAATTAAAAAATTATTCTCAAAATGAAAACGAATCAAGAATTTCATGAGCATTTTTGAAATGAACTCCCCTTAATAGCTTATTACTTTCACCTTGTAACTGGCGATGAATATGCAATCGAGATTCTTGAATGCGATCATCTTCAATCCGTGCTAACTTGTCGGCTTCAACCAGTCCGTAAGGATATCCTAAAAAAACAGGATCACAAGAGGTCATTGATAATGTTGTAAGCAAATACTCTAGAGTGCCATAATATTCTTTTTGAACATCAAGCACAAACGCGTGATCACTTTGAGGATGAAGTTTAACAAGATGAACGGTTGCAGGGTGTAACTTATTAGTATGATAACCTAATGCAGAACTCAACCAGCTTTTTTTTCTTGGGGCACGATCAACCAAACCCTGCAAACTATCAACAGTATTAGATACTAGACTTGTTGTTTTTTGAAGTCCAATAAGAGAACAAGACCGAGTATGACATGACAACAATGTATGATTCAACATATCATTTTCTTCTTTTGAAAAACATCTTAACGAACCATCAATACAAACAACATCCGAAGTTGCAGTATGTTGTTTACCATATGATAATTCAAGAAGTCTTCTAATATCACCAAGACCTTTTTCCAAATCAGAATCAAAAGAACATCCAATACTATCTGATTTGAAAAAATCATCATCAAAAGGAATAACTTTTTTTCCATCACGAGCATAAAATGAAACAGAATTTTCTTGACGACTGATGAGAACAAAAAATTCTTCTTTTCGAACTCCAACTCGTTTCATACCCTTCCACGAACTCGACGCTGTACTAACAGTTCCTATCAACAAAGAAGGTGTTGAAAACACAACTTGCTGTCCGCCATCAATAAACGTAATGATCTTTGTTTTCTCATGAGGTGAGGCAGAAGGTATTGTCGAAAATGAAACTGAAGAAAAATCCTTTCCAACATACTCTGGTGAAGAAAAATGCACTGTAGTAGAACCTTCTTGTCGAGATGAATGTAATTTCTTAAGTGTATCTTTTAAATCAGTCATGAACATCACAACAAGTACCTGATCAATTGTTAGGTGAAAATTTATTAAAATACAATATTGCACCTGCAACAACTAAAACAAGCAATATAGGAAGCAATATGGCAATTAACGAATGATTGGAATCCTTTTTAGCAAGAATAATGGTATTTCCAGTGACGGTGGTTTCTTTTTGCACAGCATATGTTTTAGTTTCCTCTTCTTTAACGGATTTAACATGCCACATGATAACAGGATCCTCTTCTATAATAATAGGTCTATCATTCTCAAACACTAATGTCGAAGCAGTGTCTGTAATTGATTTAGGAATCACTTCGATAATACGAACATCCCCTTCATATCCCTTAATTGGATTGACACTTACTTGCACAGAGGTTTGTTTTACTGAAGAATTATCTGAATATGAAACATCACTATACATAATGGTTTTAGATATATCAAGAACATCTTGAGCCCTCTCTTGTTGGACCATAAATTCACTAGCATCAACAGAAAGATACTCTAGGATTGACTCAATAACTTTATCTTCAAAAGCCGATGAATTAATACTCTCCACGTCTTGTTCTTTTGAAGAAACATTTTGAGAAACAACAACTGGTTTTTTGACAGGAACAGATACATCTCTAGTCATCACTTTCTTATCATTAATATCTAACTCTAACATAAATTCTGCCGTTTCTTGCTTTGAAGCAGTCACATTCCAAGCAAGATGATAATAGGTCTCACCATCAGAAGTATCATCTGCCTCAAAAAAAGTCATGTTGATAGCAGTTCCATTTTCTCTAATAAGATTCAGATTAACACTGTCATTTTGTGACGTGTTGATAAAAGCGACCGAAGAGATGACAAACGATTGCTTGGAAAAAACTTCTTTTGGAGTCCACAAGTAAATAAGATGATTCTGAGAGTCAGAACTCACACTTTCAACACTCCCTTGTGCTAATACTGTATCAAACGAAGGGGTTTCAAACGCACTTGCAGGTGCGACCGGCGTTATAGCTAGCACTGCCAATAATACTAGCACGAGAACTGTTCGATGTTGTGTTATCCATGCATGAACCATGAATCATATAAATATTCGAAACTTTATATAGGTTTTTATTATTGATTGTGCCTATTTTAAAAAAAATCATTATTGTATGGCGCTGTCCTAAAAGGTTGTATCTGAACGTTTGCACGTTATTAAGGTATTTTTCCATTTCTCCCTCAAAACTCTTTTTCAAGGATTTTTTTTTATCCTAGCAGGGAGCAAAAGCACAATTAGTATTCTGTTCAATATACAACACTATTCCTTGTGGGATGGGACCCTTTAAGGACAATATTTATAAAACGAGACTGTTTTAATATCACCTGAGAGGTGATTGTTCGATTAGGGCGTTATAATCTTATTATCTTCTCTTCAAAAATATCTTCAAAAAACTAAATAGACAAGGGCGTACGGTTATTACTCTTTTGTGTGATTGTGATAGTATGAAATCATTACCTACCAACAAGAAATTACGATATGAAGTAATCAGAGAAGGCGATGAGGTTATCATAAATGTCGACTACACCAAGCGAAGCAGAATACCTTCAATAGAAGACGATCCTGTCACCATGTCAGAAGCGATAACATTATTGATGGAAAATCCTGCAACGACCAAAATAATTTTCATGCAAAAACATGAGTATGAATACGACTTTGATCAAATACGATTACTATCTGAAATAGCTGTTCTCTACCGCAAACTCATACGAAAAAAAGACCTTTTCAGCTACTCATCACTAGCTCAATCGGTTGCTAATGTCCAACTATCAACAAAATACAACGAACTTCATAACGTCTTATTCTCAGAACTCAAAAAAGACCCTCTTTCCTGCTATGTCCACATCCGACGACTGCGAAGAAGAGAATTCATATTCCTTGATAAAGAAACAGACGATAATCTCATCCAAGGACACCAGCATTATATCTCCCTTCTAGAAACACTTCTAAAAATGATTGAAGAAACAACGTTTTTCACACTTGCAAAACCCTACGTGGAAGGATACAATCAAGGAGAGCGAGATGTCTACAGGAAAATATTCAATCCGACAATAAAACCAGACTTCATGTTTACAAAACTCATGGCAACATACCCTAAAGATGGTGTGGAACTAGATAATTATACGGTAGGCGATACTGAAATAGTAATTTTTGAAACACCCGACTCGGTCCAATACACATACCATGTTATGCCACCGGAATTCAAACTTGAAGAAGATGTCTATGACCTTCTTGACACTGCACGAAAAATACTCGGCGAACACAAACCAAAAGAAGAAGAATTCACCGATCCGATGAGAATGCGAGAAGTATTTTTTGATGTAGGAAAAGACCTTCTTGAAGAACTAGCGGACTATAGAAACATGAATCTGAACGATGATAAAATAGCAGAACTCGCCCGAATACTAGTACGCTATACTGTCGGTTTCGGACTTATCGAAGTACTTCTCTCAGACCAAAAAACACAAGATATCTCAGTTAATAGTCCTGCAGGAGAAATACCTATTTTTATCGTTCACGCCGATTATGACGACTGTGTCACAAACATATTTCCAACTATCGGCGATACTGAAAGTTGGGCGACAAAACTACGGATGATATCAGGACGTTCACTTGATGAAGCAAATCCTATACTTGATACAGAAATAGAACTTCCTCAAGCAAGTGTTAGAACATCAACAATCACACAACCACTTGACCCCTCAGGATTGGCATTCTCTTTTCGAAGACACCGAAGCAAACCCTGGACGCTACCCTTATTTCTCAAATACAAGATGATATCACCACTTGCAGCGGGATTACTATCCTTTCTCATTGACGGAACCCGAACAATGCTTGTTTGCGGAACTAGAAGCAGTGGAAAAAGCAGTTTCCTCTCATCACTACTCATCGAGATCATGAGACGACACAGAGTTCTCACTATAGAAGACACTCTCGAGCTCCCCACAAAATCAATGAGAGAACTCGGCTTTAACATCCAACCACTCAAAGTAGCAAGCGCATTATCAAAATCAGGAGGGGAAGTCAGCGCAGAAGATGGTATCCGAAGCACACTACGACTTGGAGATTCAGCACTAATTGTTGGAGAAGTAAGAAGCGGAGAAGCAAAATCACTCTATGAAGCGATGAGAGTGGGAGCAGCTGCAAATGTTGTTGCCGGAACAATACACGGCGATAGTCCATACGGAATTTTTGACCGATTAGTTAACGATATTGGCATACCAAAAACATCATTTAAAGCAACAGACATCATTATCATAGCAAACCCTATAAAATCAGCAGACGGCCTTCATAAGCTCAGACGAGTACTGCAAATAACAGAAGTAAGAAAATCATGGGATGATGATCCTTCAAGCGAAGGAGGATTTGTAGATTTGATGAAATACAATCCAGAAACAGATACTCTCGAACCAACCCCCGAACTTCTCAACGGAGAAAGTGACATCCTGAAAGATATCGCGGGAAAAGTAAAAGAATACACTGGAAACTGGGATGCGTTATGGGAAAATATCAAATTACGAGCACAAACAAAACAACGAATATATGAAATGAGCGAACAAGAACAACTCCCTGAACTCCTAGAAGCAGGTTTTGTCATCCTCGCCAACGATAAATTCCACAAGATTGTTGAAAAAATAATTCGAGAACAAGGACGTCCAGATAACGAAGCGATTTATTTCGAATGGAATACATGGTTAGAACGAGAAGTGAAACGACGAAAACTAACGTGAAGGTACCCTCATGGAACAACAACCTCCAACCAAAGATATGACATCATTCTATAAGAAAAAACTAGAATCACAACTCCAAAACAACAGCGATAGTTCTGATGAGACTCTCGACTCACAAGCAGAATCAAGAGAATACTTGGAATTCAAAGAACAATACCTTCCAAAACACCTCTCCTTATACGAAAAATTATGCCAATTCTCAGAAAAAACACTCCACCTCCAACCAGATCCAAAAAAACAAAAATCCTACAAAGAAGCTATCGAAACATGCCATCTCAACACTACTCCGATGGGAGTGTATAGCGCTTCAATATTATTGCCGATGCTGTTAGTTGTGGCGATTATAATAATATTTTTTATGATGCCGGTGATGATGGGAGGGGAAGGAAATATATTCTTTGTCATCTCAGGACTGATAGCAGGATTGCTCTCGATGATGGCACTTCAAAGTCTACCTTTTACTATAGCTAACCGTTGGAGGATGAAAGCATCGAATCAAATGGTGCTAGCAATATTTTATGTCGTCACATACATGCGCCATACTTCAAACCTCGAACTTGCCGTGAGTTTTGCCTCGGAGCACTTGTCAGCACCACTATCTCTTGACTTCAAAAAAATAATATGGAATGTTGAAACAGGAAATTATGATTCAATAAAAGAATCTCTAGACGCCTATCTCGAACCGTGGAGGAAATGGAATCAAGAATTTGTAGAGAGCATGAACTTGATAGAAGCATCACTTCTCGAATCAGTTGAAGATCGAAGAGAGGGAAATCTAGATAAGGCACTGAATGTCATGCTTGATGAAACCTATGAGAAAATGCTCCACTACGCTCACAATCTCAAAGGACCCCTCACCACGCTCAACATGCTTGGAGTAGTACTACCAATTCTCACATTAGTAATATTACCATTGGTAGTTAGCTTCATGGACAACTTCAGATGGTATCATCTTTTCGTACTCTATAATATAGCATTACCCGCGATGGTCTATTATCTTGGAACAAAAATATTATCGACAAGACCCGGAGGATCGGGTGATTCAGATATTACAGAAAAAAACCCTCGTCTCAAAAAATATCGAAAGCTATCTTTTACGTTCGGAGAACAAACATTCTATCTCAGCCCACTACATCTTTCTGCAATTATTATGATAGTCCTGCTTTGTATAGGATTATTTCCAGTACTATTTCACGCCGTCAACCCTCAAGGAGATTTTGGTATCGTCAATGAAGGAACAGGACCGAAACTAGCAAACCTCAAATACAACCAAGATCTCAAACCATCATACGCGTTTCTCGATTACAGGGAGCGAAGCGAGTCAGCAAATGCAGAAATGGTGGGTCCTTTTGGACTCGGAGCGGTACTGCTTAGCATTCTCATACCATTAGGTATAGGATATAGTATCGGATTATATTATAAATTACGATCGAAAAAACTCATCAAAGTACGAAGACAATCCAAAAAACTAGAATTAGAATTCTCATCAGCGCTATTCCAACTAGGAAACAGAATAGGAAACGGTCTGCCAGCAGAAATGGCATTCGGAAAAGTTTCAGAATTAATGGAAGGAACGACGTCAGGAAATTTCTTCAGCATAGTTCATGCTAACATAACACGATTAGGAATGAATGTGGAAAAAGCGATTTTCGACGGTAAAAAAGGAGCGATACAATATTATCCTTCAGATCTGATAGAAAGCTCGATGAAAGTACTTGTCGAATCGACAAAAAAAGGACCTCGCGTGGCAAGCCAATCACTCATGAATGTTTCAGAATACATCAAACAAATGCACCGTGTCGACGAACGACTCAACGACCTCATGGGTGATGTTATTTCAAGCATGAAAAGTCAAGTGAAATTCTTAACACCAGTTATTTCAGCCGTGGTCATAGGAATAACAAGCATGATTACAAAAATACTCGGAAAACTAAGTGATAAACTCAACGAACTAGGACAAGGGGCTTCAACAAGCGGGGTTGCTGGTGGCGGAATGTTACAATTATTCGGAACAGGAATACCAACATACCAATTCCAAATAGTCGTAGGATTATATGTTGTACAACTATCTTTTATCCTATCAATTATTGCAAATGGAATAGAAAATGGCCCTGACAAGATAAGCAAAGAATATCTTATCGGAGAAAGCATGACCAAATCAGTAACATTATATGCTATACTAGCTTTTATCATCATACTCATATTCAACCTTGTAGCAGGAAACATTATCAACTCACTAGCATGAAAAAGTCTCATTCATCCAAAGGATTCTTAATAGCAGAAAGATTAGTCTTAGAGACATACGTATAACCTTGAGTTGTTCGAAGACTCTTATGACCTAACAATTGTTGTATAATACGAATATCAGTCCCTGATTCTAACAAGTGAGTTGCAAAAGAATGACGGAGCATGTGAGGGGTTACGTGTTGTTTAAGATCAGCTCTTGATGCGCTTGAAGAAACAATAACTTGAATTGTTTTAGAAGAATATTTACCACCCCGACCTTCGAACAAAAAAGTGGTTTTGAATGTCGTTTTTGCAATATATGATATCAAATCATTCTTAAGACAAGAAGAAAAAACTGTCATCCGATCCTTTCCACCTTTCCCATCGCGAACCAAAATAGTATTATTATAAAAATCAATATCTTCTCGCCTAAGATTTCTCAACTCATCAAGTCTCAAACCAGAAGAATACAACAACTGAATAACCAAACGATGCTTTTGACAACCAGCACTTTCAACCATCTTCAAAATATCTTCTTTAGCAACAACTTTAGGAAGCGTCTTTTTTCGCTTTGGACGAACTGGCTGAGTAGGATTAAAAGACTTCCAACCAATAACACTGCGAGCAAAAAAAGTAAGTGCAGAAACACTCAAACGAATAGTCTCACCATGACGACCTTGTTCGATCTGCCATAAAACATATCTTTTAATCTTATATGTAGAAAGATTAAGCGAACTCCAACAGTATTTTTCCAAATACTCCTTGACAAAAAATGAATACGAACTATATGTCTTTGAAGAATAACCACGAACCTTAATCTCTTCTTTAAGCCGTTTCAACCATTTTTCAACCGATTCAAGAGACTTCATACACTACAACACGATCTCAAAAAGTCTATAAAAATTTATTTCGCTTTTTTCCGGAATACTTCCGACATTACGAAACCAAAAGGTAAATTCTTTCAACACCACCAAGAAA
>JBNJGO010000012.1:0-8473 GCA_051819745.1 Nanobdellota archaeon
ATACTGATTATACGTCATTTACAATTTAATAAAGACAAAAAATGGTTTATTTTTGTTGTTTATTTAGTATAGTTATTTTTTCTTAGTCGAGGCCTGAAAAAGCGAACATTTTTAAAAACCAACTGTTCTTTTTTTCCTAGTACACTCTTATGAATATATGGTTATGGAGAGGTTTTTACAATGACAATACAGAAAGGAGATTTTATAGAACTTGATTATACTGGAAAAGTACATGATGACGAAAATATGGTTTTTGACACGACTGTCGAATCGGTTGCGAAAAAAGAAGAAATTTATTCTGAAAAAACAACATACAAGCCCACTCTTGCTATCGTTGGAGAAGGTCATCTCATCCAAGGTCTAGATAAACGACTCGAAGGAATAGAAACAGGAACGCACACTTTTGAAATTCCAGCTGAAGAAGCTTTTGGAAAAAAGGACGCGAAAAAACTACAACTTGTTCCTGCAAAAGTCTTTCGAAAACAAAACATTCGTCCCATGGTTGGGCTTCAAGTCAATGTTGATGATGAAATAGGTGTTATTCGAAGCGTTAGTGGCGGTCGAATTATCGTTGATTTCAACCATCCTCTCTCAAGTAAAGATGTTGTGTATGATGTTGATATCAAACGAATAATCACAGATAATAAAGAACGATTAGATCGATTTTTTGAATTAATGGGTCTTCCTTACAAATCAATAGATGTTTCTGACAATAAAGCGATTGTTCACACTACAATGCAATTCCCTCCTGAAATGGTCAAGCAGATTACTGAAGACTTGAAACGATTGACAAAATTAGATTCAATCTCATTCCAGACAGAATCATCCGATACTACATCAAAAAAGGATAACTCCCAAACAAACGATACCACATCGTCTGCAAATGATAAGTAAATCGAGAAGAATTGAATAAATAACTCGATGAACTATTATTGATGTTTTAATTATTTTCCTTTTTTTTGTTTATTGTATTTTGTTTTACATATATTGTGTGAGGTGTTTTGATGGTTGTAAAAACAAATATTTTTTCAAAGGACGAATTCGAAAAATTATTCTCTCTTTCAAATGATGAAGTTGTACATTCAATACGCTCATATGCAAAACATCTTCAATCAAAAAGAGTGATTATGATAAATTCAACTCCGGAAGGTGGTGGCGTGGCAGAACTTCTTAAAAATCTTGTTCCCCTATTTAACGAGATCGGAATACAAACCGAATGGCATACACTGTCTGCACCACAAGAATTTTTCGATCACACAAAAGTATTTCACAACGCGTTACAGGGAGATAAATCTCTTGATATCGCTCCTCACATAACCTACTACAACAATTTCTTCAAGTCAGAAGTCCGAAAATATAATCCGAAGCTTTTTGAACGTCTTGACAATCTTGATTCAAATGATATTGTTGTAGTTCATGATCCTCAACCACTCGCTCTAATCAATCATCGTAATGCTGAAGATGGCTCTCATTGGATTTGCAGGATTCATCCTGACCTGACTGATCCTCATACAAAATTATGGGCTTTTTTAAGTGATATGATGTCTCGCTATGAAAAAATAATTGTATCAAGAGATTCCTTTGTGCACGGGAATCGTAAAAACACTATAATCATACCTCCATCTATAAATCCTCTTGCTGATAAAAACAAGGAATTATCTTCCAAACAAATACATTCTCTTCTTGAACAGTATAACGTACCAACTGAAATGCCTTTAATAACTCAAGTATCAAGACTTGACAAATGGAAGGATCCACTTGGAGTTATAGATGCATTTTCATTATTTAAGAACAACAACCCTTCGGCTCCTGCTCGTCTTCTTCTAGTTTATAATTCTGCGGTTGATGATCCTGAAGGTGCTGTGATGAAAGAAAAAGTTACTTCTGCAGTTAACTCATCTCCTTTCAAAAAAGACATTCAACTCGTGGTTGGAGATCATCCTTTACTTGTTAATGCATTACAAACACATTCGAGAGTGGTATTGCAAAAATCTCTTCGCGAAGGTTTTGGTCTTACGGTAACTGAAGCGATGTGGAAACAAACTCCTGTTATCGGAACAAACACAGGGGGTATATCTCTTCAATTAAAACATGAATCAACAGGTTATTTAGTTGATCCTTATCCTACTGATGAAGATGCAAATCCTCTCGATGAAAACGATGTAAAAAGACATATTGAACAAACCGCGAAATATATTGAAAGATGTCTCACTGACCGAGAACATTCTAAAAAACTCGGTATTTCGGCAAAAGAATATGTGAGAAAACATTTCCTAATTACTCGTCATCTCAATGATTATCTTAAATTATTCGAATCTATATTAAGGTGAAATAATGTCTTCAAAAAAACTTTTTATTCCTTTGTTATTATTTGTTTTTGTTATTTTGATAGCCGTCAATTCTTTTGCTGTTTCGATTACTGATTCATGGTTCTCTTTTGAGGATGAATTTACTCATGACGGGTCAACATATACTATTCAAGCAATAGGTGTCGAGGATGATGGTTCTGATGATCCTTTCTCTGATGGTTTGGTTCGTATATTAAAACGCCAAAATAATAACACTATTGATAACGCTCTTATTTCTTTTGGGGATTGTGATGAGACTGCCTATCGAAGATGGTGTTTTGAAAATGCTTCCTTTGATAGAGAAAAAGTAGATATTGATTCTAAAGGGCGCCTTCAACCAGCAATACATCTTGATCTTGACAGATTTGAATATGAAGACAAACTAGATATTTCAAGAACATTTGAACAAACAGAATTTACTCTCGGTGAAAAAAGCGAAATAGCTTTAACAATAGAAAATGATGGTGATATTCCATTATATAATATAACTGTTTCTGAATTGATACCTGAGGGTTTTATGGTTTTGGGTTATGATAACTCATTCACTTTTAATCCTGAAACAAACAAACTAACTTTCATTAGAAATCTTTATCCAACAAGCTCTGCAACAAAAATGTATACTATAAAAGCAATAGAATATGGTTCTTGGTCTACTCAAACACATGCCAATTATACTGTTAAAAACGTCTCAACATTCTCTGAATCATCATCCACAACGACACTTTCTGTTCCGGCTCCTTTTACTATAGAACAGTCGATTCCAAAAAACGAATTTGATAAAGATGAACGTATGGTTTACGATTTAACCATTGAAAATAATGAAGATGAACCTTTATCGATTGCATCTCTTCACATTGATGCTCATCCAAACACAATCCCTGTATCATATGGTGATCTTGAAAAAAAAGATAGCGATTTTACATTTGAAGGAGAAATACCTCCTTTTGAATCAAAAACGTTCGATATACGATTTAAACTGCCTTTTGTAGGTGCATATGATATTTCTTATGACTTGAATATGATGGTTAAAGAACAATCATACACTGAAGCTGATACTCTATCTTTTCAAGTGGGTGTTAAAAATGTGACTGCAGACATCAGTTTTTGCAATGATACACTTATTGCAGGCATGCCTTGTTGGTATACTGTTACGCTAAAAAACACTGCGCAAGAACCTTTTTATAATTTAACTATGGCAAGTACTTTTTTATCGAACACGACAACCTATACTAGAGATGTTATTCCAACTGGATATTCTTCAATGGTGGTCAATAACACATTCATAGTTCCTTTTTCCTTTCAACCCCAAACATATTTTTACACTGCCAACACAACATACCGAACTAATACAAATCAATGGTTTGAACAACAATTATCAAATGAAATTTCTTCAATAGTTCCAAAACAACCGATTGATATTATCGTCACTGCTAGTAATTATACTGTTTCGAGAGGGGATAGGGTGCGTGTTAATGTCTCTATCAACAACACGTTATCAACTTCATTTAACCAAGTTATACTTGTCAACGAAACACTTCCTGAAAATATCTCTTATGAAGGTGACATTTCAAGAAAATTATCTTCAATTGAACAAAATAATTTGGTCCGACTTTACTCTTATTCTTTTACAGTCCCTGAAGATATTGCTGACAAAAAAATTTCACTTCCGAGAATCGTGACGATGGGCTCTCTATCAGCTAAATCAACTCTTGAAAACAAGACAACTATAACTATTCGTGATCCTGTTGAAGAAGGAGTTTCATATAGTTCTTCACAGGAATCATCGACGACTGCTGAAACTTCAAATAATTTATCTCCTGATCCTGAAGATATGGGTTTTTTCAAGAAATTAGTATATTTGATACGAAGTATTTTCTAATATCTCTCTTGATATTATTTTTAGATTTTTATTTCATCTCGGACTCGATGATTTGTTGATATTTTTTATTATGGCCTCCGAGACGAAATATGAATGCTTCTTTAATTCCTATTTCTTTAGCAAATCGTATATCTCGTTTGAGATTCTCTGGAGTTATTATTGGTTCATTTCCCATTTCACCGATTGCTGTTGTTCCAAGTCCAAGAACTAGTCTGTTGTTGTACTTATCGTATGTTTGTTTTAATTTTTCTTGAATCTTTTTTCTTTTTTTAATTCCTCGCCAACGTTCTATCGTGGAGGTGTAATACATTATCAAAATTTTTTTTGTATGTTTTTGAGGTGATACTCCTGCGCCAAGAATCTCGAGTGATTTTATTTTCAAAAAGTTACTTTCAGGTCGTTGACAATAATACATATTAAGATTTCTTGTTTCAACAAGTTGTATTGTTTTTTTCAATTGTTTTTTATTTCTTCTTAATAAGAATAAGTTCTTAAGATATGGTTTAATGCGAATAGGAAGTTCGAGATCAAGGAGGATAGGTGTTGTTTTATCGATAGTAGTAAACTCTGACAGTATTCGTTTCCATTCTTTTATGGGTGCGAATGCAGAAAGCCAATATGATTCTTTGATAACTGGCCAATAGCCAACAGTTATATGTGGGTTTTTTTGTTTGATTATGTGCTTATGCTTTTGAAATTTTTTGTATGATGTGCATGCTATAAATAAAATACTATTGTGTTTTATGAATTTTATTTTAGAAAGATTTTTTGCTTTCAGATACTCTTCAAAAAAATGTATTTCAATTGACATCGTGTTTTCTTTTTGTAATTATATACCTTATATTATTGTTCCTGTGATGATAAGGATTATTCCAAGAGCCATACAACCGAGCGCGATCGTTTCATAAAGAGTTTTTGTTTTCCAGAAATTATTAATCCATTGTTTAGCTTTTTGAAAATATTGTTTGATTTGTTCTCCAAGTTGTTTGAATGTTTCAGATGAAATATTGATTTGTTTTGAAGTCATATTATTGTTTCGGTGGTATTTGTTTTTAAATATTGTCATTTTTTGTATTATTTTAATGGATTTGATGTTTTTTTTCGTTGTTTGTATTTCCCTTGATTTAGCACCTTTAACCACAACATTTATAAATAGTGACTACTTTCTAGTAATTAATATGTCTCTATTATCCTCTGAATTTCAGAAAAAAGGTCTGCTTTTCCAGCACTTAGATATACCTCTAGCGGGATTTGAAGATACTTCTCTTGGTTCTCTTAAACTAAATGCTTACCAAGCTCGCTTTTTGACTTCTTCATCTTATTTTAATGTTTCGTCATTGAAAGGAAAAATTCCTTCTGACATATCTAAACATCTTGATTTAAGTGGTTTACCTTCTTCGATAAAAGATGGTGATAAAAAACCTTATGATTTTTCTTTGGTTTCTAGCGATGTAGATATGGATCCAAAAAATCCTGTTTTTTATTTTGCACTTGATGCGAAATCAATCGCTTCTCAAGGAGATAATGATTATGTTTCCCCTTCATTACTTATTGTTCGAGCTCAAGAAAATAATCCGCTCCGTTTTGCTCACGTTACTTCTTCATTATATTCTCATCTAGACACTTCCATTGATAAAATACGTGATGATTATGTTAAGATCTCTTGTGTTGCTCCTAGTAAAGAAGATATTGAAATTATGGCTATGAATGAATTGGGTCATGTATTCAAAAATAATGATTATTCTAATGAACTTTCAACCAAACTATTTAATAGTGCTAAACAACGTTTAGAACAAGAAATAAACTCCACTCCTTTATTCCCTCTTTATTTCAATAACTAATGGTGGTATTAATGAAAACTAAATATACAGTATCTAAATTGTTTGAAAAACTTAATTTATCTTATCAAAATATTCCTGTGCATTCTGATAATGATGATTCTTCTTTACTAGTTGGAGATCTTCTTTTAAATCCTTCGAAGATTAGATTCAACGCAAAATCTCAATTGTTCAATCAAGATAGTTTTGAAGGAACTGTTCCTACAAATATTTCAAAAAAACTATATATGAATCCTTATTTTCACAAGGAAACATCACAACATATATTTGAGAAACCTTATTCTTTTGACGTAAAATCAATTGATGTCGGACAATCAGGGTCTGCTGAAGCTCTTTTTATTGGTCTTTCAGCATTTAACAGTCAATTTCGAGGCACAGCTCACAATTATTTGTTCGGTCTTCGAGTAATTGATGGCGAACCTTTATCTATAGCAGAAATAGGGTGGTATAGTCATTCAGAACGACAATCGCAAATCATATCAATGGGTGATGATCATGTTATTCTTAACACTGCAAATCAACATTCTTATGAAGTCGATACTATTGCGGGGCAATTAGCTCTTAATAAGACCAAAGGTATTGTTCCTGAACAGAATGATTCTGATATTCGGTCATTTGAGGATTCAATTCAAAAGTATATTATGGATAAACGAACAGAAGTAAACCCTCTTTATTTCAATAAAATGGAATGATTCACGTATGTTTATTGTTTTTATTCATTTGGAATAAATATTTTTTTTCGTATTTTGCAAACAAAAAATCCTTCGCTATCGTTGTCTTGCGGGTAAATGCGCAGACATTTCTTGACTTTATCAGTATATTTTTCCCCTTCAAAAGAAGTGACTGGTTCGCTTCTAGTGATATCGAGTGAGATTGGGAGAACTTCTGCCGAAGGGTGTTGTTCTAAAAATGCTGAAATGACTCCTTCGTTTTCTTCAGGTTCTTGCGTGCATGTAGAATAGATGATGGTTCCTCCTGGTTTGGTTAATTCAAACGCATTGCTGAGAAGAGATTTTTGCACTGCACTAAATCGCTTAACTAATCCTTGTGAATACATAGTTACAGCTTTAAAACTACGTCTTATAGTTCCTGTTCCACTACAAGGCGCATCAACCAAAACTCTATCAAAATACCCTACGGGATGTGTTTTTTTGAAAGGATTATGTAAGGTGGTTACTTTAGGTGTTTTTTGAAAACTGTTTTTTGTAATGGTGGTGTTAAAAATGCCCATTCGCTCAAGATTGATAGCCAAAGGTGTTAATCGAGTGGTGTCAACATCATTTGCGATAAGAATTCCTTCGTTTTCCATATATTGTGCTATCTGACTTGTTTTAGAACCTGGTGCTGAACAAAGGTCGAGCACGCGAAAAGATTGTTTCTGCTCTTTACTCAAAGACTCTCTATCGTCAAAGAGAACAACTGCTGGAAGCATTGAAGCAGCTTCTTGGATGTATATGTTACCGAGGGCGTGTTCGATACTATTTCCAATATCAAAACGATTTTCGTTTTTATGTCCTTGCACAAAGAATCCTTCTTCACACCATGGCACTGGACTGAGAATCCAACCCTCATTTTCAACTCGTTGTTTTATTTCTTCAACAGATCCTTTTAGTGTATTTATACGAATACATCGTCGAAGATATGTAAATGAATATTCAATAAACTTGTCATATCTCTTACCTAAAAGCTGACGATATCTTTTTTCAAACTCTTTTTTGATCTCAACTTTATCGGCAGATTCGATACGATCGTTGTCATAAATGCTCATAATCAACTAGTTACCGTTTCTATTTTAAAAACTTGTTCATTACCTAATACATTTACCAAATAAAATGTATTTTACCGACTGTGTTATTAGAATTTAGGTTTTTGACCTCTGGTATAAGGTGTTTTTTTTCTTGGTTGAGTCATAGTTTCCTTATTTAAGGTAAATTTTGGTTTCTGATTTGAATGTGATTCATAACCCCATTCTTGAGGAATCCTATCTGCTGTCATCTTTGCATATAGTGCTCTGAATTCATTATGTTCGGATAAATATATCTGACTTTTTTCTTGTTCTTTTTCAAACAATCCAATCGCTTCATTAAGATGTTCTCTTGCAATGTGTTGTTCTTCAGTTAATTTTCCGTGGTCATATGCACTAAGAATTTCGGTTGTTTTATCCATAGCATATAATGCGACTTGATATGTTGCAGGTAATCCTGTTATTTCTTCTTTGAGATTTGAATTATCATTTCCTTCATATGCTTTTATTTCATTAAAATACGTTTCAATTTCATCTGTTGTCGAACTGTTTTGAGTAGTTGGTAAAATCTTGTTAAGAATGTCGTCCAATGAAGGTATATTTTCCATAATATCTCTCTTTTGTATTATTTTTGATTATGTTGTTTTTTGATTATGTTGTTTTT
>JBNJGO010000012.1:8573-23071 GCA_051819745.1 Nanobdellota archaeon
TTTTTGATTATGTTGTTTTTTGATTATGTTGTTTTTAGTTATGATTTATCCTGTAGAAATATACTATTATTTATAAATATTCTTATTTTTTACTACTTGTTAGTGTTTTATTTTATATTATTTATTTGGCTTTTCTTATTTTTATATTTTGCTTTTCTTGTTTTTCTATTGTTTTTATTTAATTTGTTTAATGTGATTTCACAGTAACATTTATTAATGAACGGTTGTTCGTTAGAACTCATTATGGCAAAATCCAAGCGTAAAAAGCGACTTGATGCGAAGTTCAAAAAAAAACAGAACAAAAGTGCTTTGGCTCGACAACACTCTCATCAAAAAGTGGAACCCTCTCATTCCATGGAACAAAAAAAACAATCTTTCTATGAAAAATACTATAAGCAACTTCTTATCATTCCCTTCTTGCTTCTTGTGATATCAATAGCATTCTTGGGTGTAAACTATGCTCAAACGGGCGATGTGATTAATCGAGGAATAAAACTCAAAGGTGGTTCTGCGATTACAGTCACTGATGATATGACCGATATATCTAATGTTGATTTATCTTCATTGGAATCATCCATTCTAACTACCTTTCCTGAAGGTGATTTGTCAACTCGAGTACAAAAACAATTAGGGGTTCCTACTGCAATCACAATAGAATTAGATGTTACTGAAGATGGTGATGTTGATGATTTTAAACAAGCCGTTCTTTCAGAACTACCTGAACTTGAAGAATCAGAAATAAACAATAATATGTTAACAACAGGATCTTCACTAGGACAGGCTTTTTTCAAACAAATTATCATAGCTCTTCTTGTCGCATTCGTGCTAATGGGAATTGTTGTTTTTATCAAATTCAAAGTGCCTGCGCCTAGTTTTGCAGTTATTCTCGCAGCATTCTCTGATATTGTCGTTACATTAGCGGTTGTTACAATGATGGGGATGAAACTAAGTTCTGCAGGGATCGCAGCATTTCTCATGTTGATAGGTTACAGTGTGGATACAGATATTCTTCTTTCAACACGAGTTCTCAAACGAAAAAAAGGAACGGTCTATTCGCGAGTGATTTCAGCAATGAGAACTGGTCTCACTATGAATATCACCACGCTTGTCGCTATTACAATTGCATTGTTCGTTTCACAATCTCCAACATTAACTGAAATAATGACTATACTATTTATCGGGCTTATAGTTGATATGATTAATACTTGGATTCAAAACGCAGGAATACTCCGATGGTTTTTGGAGCGAAAATCCTCTGCAAAAGGAGGTGACAACTGATGTCACTGCTAAAGAAATTATTTTCAAACACTAGGGTAGTTATTCTTCTCATCATTCTTGTTATCATGCTTGTAGCTATCAGTCCACAATTCACCTCAGATGGTGTTATGATAACGGGTGTTAAAGAAGATAGTTCTGCTTTCAAAGCAGGAATGCAAACTTCAGAATCTAACATGCCAACAAACAAGGAAGTTCTCCTTTCGATAAACGGTGAAGAAATCAATTCCATACAAGAATATTACTCGTTTATTCAAGATGTTCCTTATAACACGACTCTTCTTTTCAAAACAAGCGAAGATACTTACCGTGTTCTTACTGAACCAAGATATAATATCACTGTTTTGAATGAAACTACAATTGTTAATGAAACTGTGGAAGTTTTCAATGAAACACTCAACAAGACAGTCAATGTCACACGACAAAAAGAAATTAACAAAACAGAAAAAGATATTATTGGTACTGCGGATATTGGATTAGAAATAGCACCTGCTCCATCAAATAATATTCGAAAAGGACTTGATCTTGAAGGAGGGACGAGAGTCATTCTCCAACCGGAAGAGAAGGTTTCAGATGAGGATCTTGATCTGATAAAAAGCAATATTCGAGAACGACTCAACGTCTTTGGTGTCAGCGATGTTATTGTACAATCCGTTAAAGATATTAGTGGAGAAACATATATTATAGTAGAAATTGCAAGTGTCAATCAAGAAGATGTAAAAGAACTTCTTTCAAAACAAGGAAAATTTGAAGCGAAAGTCGGAAATGAAACAGTCTTTAATGGTGGCGAAGATGTTGTTTATGTCTGTAAATCAGCAGATTGTTCGGGACTTGATCCTCAAAATCGATGCCGAGAAGGTTCTGATGGAACGTGGAGTTGTAACTTCCGATTCAGTATCTCGCTTTCAGAAGAAGCTGCTGAAAACCAAGCTGAAGCGACTTCAGACCTTGATGTTATTTATCCATCTGCGGGACAATCAGGATACTTATCGAAAAATCTTACCCTATTCCTTGATGATGAGCTTGTCGATCAACTACGTATATCTGAAGATCTCAAAGGTGAAGACTCTACGGAAATATCTATTTCAGGAAGTGGTCGAGGAGAGAATGAGCAATCGGCAATGGATAACACACTTGAAGAAATGAAAAAACTCCAAACAGTACTGGTTACAGGAAGTCTCCCTGTTAAATTATCAATCACGCAATCAAACTCTATAAGTCCTGTACTTGGCGAGGAATTCATCGACAATGCGATTCTTATAGGAATACTTGCGATACTTGGCGTTGTTGCTGTAGTGACAATAAGATACAAAAAGGCAGTTATTTCCATACCTACAATCATTGCTATGGTCTCTGAAGTTATTATCTTATTAGGATTCGCTTCACTTATTGGCTGGCGATTAGATCTAGCTGCGATTGCAGGAATTATAATTGCTGTGGGAACTGGTGTTGACGACCAAATAGTTATTATTGATGAAACTCTTACTGGAAAACGTTCATCGCGATCAAAATCATGGGTTCAAAAACTAAAAGGCGCGTTCGCGATTATCATGATGGCTTATTTTACAACGGTCGTTGCGATGTTACCATTATGGTGGTCTGGAGCAGGACTTCTTAAAGGATTTGCTCTCACGACAATCGTTGGTGTAACTGCAGGAGTGTTTATCACCCGACCAGCGTTTGCAAAGATTCTTGAAATACTCCTCGGAGTTGAAGGCAATAATAAAGATAAAAAATCCGATAAATAATTAGTACTGCTTTTTATTTATTTTTTATCTTATTTCTTACTTTTTTTTTATTTTCTTCATATATTATTTTTTTACTCATTTTGTTACTGCTGATAATACTATAATATATTATTGGAATACTGATTGAAAGAATGAGAAAACACCCTAAGATAAACAAACCTTGAATGGCAAAAAACGATTCGTTGTAGGTGCTTATAAGAACTGAGTCTGGTGGAAATAAAAAATTTCCTTGTGGAAAAAACACCTTGTGAAATAATAAAAACACTTCAGAGAAATTTCTTGCTATCATAAAAGAAAAAAAACACGCGCTTGTAATAACAAATGATGAACTTGCAAAAACAACACCATATTCTTTTATAGACTTTAGTCTCGCTCCACTTATAATAACTATGCTTCCGATCAAAACTCCAGTGAAACAAAGAAGAATATTTCTAACATCGTTGATATGATCAGCTTCATCAATTGACATTTCTGTTTGTGAACGCAAATCTTGTTTATCTCCATGAAGAAAAAATGATGTGATGTTCTTATCAATATGCTCCTGATCCTCCTCGATGAAAAGAATGTGTAGCGGTGAACTAAGTGACACGATAAGAACGCTGACTGCGATTAAGCAAAGGATATAACTTGCTGAAACGAAAAACAACAAACTGATTTTTTTACCCATCATGAACAATTATTATTTTCCTGTATAATAAAGGTTTCCACTCGCTTTTTGTTCTTTATCCTTTTGACTATCGGGCTTATTAACTCTCGGACGATTCGTAGTTTCATCACGACGGAATGTGATAAGAAGATCTTTTAGAAAATCATTCATCCCCGCAACCATCGAAAAGGGTCCTGTGACTTCGCCTTTAACGGCCGGAATACCATCAAAAACAAGAAGACGCTTGGAAATATAATCTATGAATAATAAATCGTGATCAACGACAAGCGCGCTTCCTTTTTTTAACTCCATCATGTTTCGAATAATTTTTGAAAGTTGAAGTCGCTGTTCAACATCAAGATAAGCACTTGGCTCGTCAAGCATATAAATCTGAGCATCCTCTGCCAAGGTCCTTGCAATTTCAACACGTTGCAATTCTCCACCCGATAAACTAGATAGTTGTTGGTCGAGAAGACCATCAATCTTAAGTGGTTTAATAAGATCAACTTCATATTTTAGCGCTTTCTCAAGATATAATCTAACAATAGTATCTTCTGGCGTGATATATTGTGGTTTGTAAGCAATCTTTAAATCAGTCGAAAGAGGTGAGGTTTCAAGAATGGTATTTTCGCTCTCAGCAGAGGCCTTGACAATTTCTTTGACAAAACTGGTTTTACCAATACCATTTTCCCCTAAAATCCCAATAATATCATTCCTATACATCGTTCCTTTCTTAGCACTAAATGAAAATGATCCTAATGTTTTATTGAAATCAGACCACGTGACAATTTGTTTTGGAGAAATTTTTTCATCATCGGGGTTTGTCGAAAACGTAATCTTATGATCTCGAAAACGAACGTTCTCTGCACTCAAATATCCTTCTAAGTATTCGTTAATTCCTTTTTTTGTACTTTGTATATTGCTGACAACACCGTACGCTCCTTGCCTACCATACATCAAATGAATATAATCTGCTAAGTAATCAAGAATGATAAGATCGTGCTCTATAATCATGACAGCAGTATTTTCATCTGCCAGAGAACGCAAGAACTTGGCGATTTTAAGACGTTGCTTGATATCCATGTAACTAGTTGGTTCATCAAAAAAATACACATCTGCTTTTTTGAGAACGCTCGCTGCGATAGCAATACGTTGGAGCTCACCGCCGGAGACATTTTTAATATTTCTATCCAGGATTTTTGAAAGTTCTAAGACTTCTGTGATATGGTCGAATTTTCCTTTTTCATCGACTTTTTTAAGAAGCTCTTTAACAGTCCCATCAAAATGTTTTGGAATCATCTCTATTTGCTGGGGTTTAAATGATAATCTTATTTCCTTGTCGCGTAATTTCTCAAAATATTGTTGTGCTTCAGTTCCCTTAAAACGATTAACAAGCTCTTGAAACCCTTCTTGTTCTTTTTCATCGAATTGTTCAAAATTTGGCGACAATACTCCTGCAAGAATTTTCATGGCGGTTGACTTACCAATACCATTTCGTCCTAAAAGACCAACCACATTACCAAAAAGAGGTGTTGGAAGATTATACAATGCAAACGAATTCTCTCCATAACGATGGATGGGGGTACTATTCATCTCTTCAGGTAAATTAATGATAGTAATTGCATTATAGGGGCAAACTTTTGGACAAATACCGCATCCAATACATAGTTCTTCAGAAATTTCTGCCTTTCCATGCAATTTACTAATCGAAATACATTCATCGCCCTTTCTATTAACAGGACATTTTTTCAAGCAAAGATTACCGCATTCTTCAGGATGGCATTTATCTTTTTCAATAATAGCAATTCGTGACATATTACTAGTGAGGAGTGCTTGTCTTTTTTAAACTTTCTACTTTTTAGGTTTTGTTGCAAAAGACCGTATCAATACGTTGTCTTTCCACAACTTTTATTAAATATACTATTGTCTGAACTCTCATGAAACGATATTGTTATCATCATAATGACGAAGATGGCTTTGCAAGTGCAGGGATTCTTCTTCATGTTTACGGTGAAGTTGAACTCCAATCCTGTTCAAATATTGAACATCCGCAACTGGTTACTGGATATGATGAGGTGTATGTGGTTGATTATTCTTTTTCACAAGAGCAATTTGTATACTTGCAAAAAAATAACAAAAAACTTATTTGGATAGATCATCATAAATCAACAATTGATTCAATCACAATTCCTATCGAAGGCCTTCAAGATTCTTCACGTTCTGCTTGCGTGTTAACTTGGAAGTATATGTTTGGTGATGATCCTTTACCTCTTGTTCTCGAACATATTAATGATGAGGATTTATGGCTTTGGAAAAAAGACTATTCAAACGAATTCATGCTCTATCTCAAAACAAAACTATCGACAGATAATCAACCTGCACAATTAAAACATATTATCGAAACATACGCTCAAAAAGACTATGAAAACGCATACACTATTGGTTCGTACTTGTTAGAATATCGAAACACACTCCTAAAAAAAACTGTAAAAAGAGGGGTTATACGAAACCTATTTGGATATAAAACAATGGTTTTTTTTGCAACAAATCTAATATCTCATCTTGGTAACAAAGTTCTTGAACAATATCCTGATGTTGATGTTGTAGCGATGATAACTATTGTTACAACATCAAAAGGAAATATCTGCTATAAATACAGTCTTCGAAGCAGAAAAGATACGGTTGATGTTTCTGTAATTGCACAACAATATGGTGGTGGAGGTCACTCTTCTGCAGCGGGATTTACTTCTGATTCTCTTTTACTCTAACTATAGCGACATATTATTCTTGTTTAGAAAGGACATACTTAGCTCGATACTGGTACACTGGAGCAACATCAATAATGCCTGCCATCCGGTATGTGTTTGCAATAATTTCTTTAGGAACCCAAAACATTAACGCTTTGTAATCTTTTGTTTTAAGCAAATACCTTGCAATAAAAGGTCCTTTAAGAACCGCCATCTCAAAAATGTCCAATCCCATACCAATTTTTTCTAAATATTCGCTTCCTGAAGCATAACATAAAGCGCTCAAAGGCCCTATAACAAAATCGATCCTATCAACAAGGCGAGAATGACGATATAATTTGCTTTCTAAACCCATGTGTTAGTTTTTATATTATCTTATTAAAAAAAGTGTTTTTCATAAGTTCGAAATATTTACGGTTTTTCAAGTCGTTTTATCTCGATAGAGATGGCATTATCGAGTACTCTTATTTCACGAGGACATTCGGTGTATTCGAGATTTTCTTTGTTGCAATACTTAATAATATCTTGCTTTTCCTTCTCATCAGCATACTTGATAACAACATTCAATCCACTGTGTTCTGGATATATGATATCATATTCTCCAAGATCTTTTTTGACTTTCTTGGCAATCGATAATAAATATTCTCTTCGCTGTTCAAGATTTTTTAATTTCTCAGCGAGTTTCACATAATCCAGTTCTGGTTCTTCATCCGCTTGTTCTTTGATAATAGTGAAAATATCTTCGTCATCAGTTGCGATGAATCCTCCTTTACCAAGATTGACAGGTTTTGCTTTCCGGAAACTTCCAAGAATGATATCTCCTTCTTTAGCTTGTGTTGTTCCAATACTTCCTGAAACATCATTTATTACATATTGGTTTGAAGTTATTGCTTTAGCATAAATATCTGCCATGTTATGTAATGAAAAATATCCTGGCATTGAATTAATAAGGAGTGCGCTGTCGTGATCATGGACTTCAAGTTCTTTTTCATTGATGATCCCGTCGTAAGTTATGATGTGAAGAGGGTTCAAATCTGCTTTTTCAATTAATTCCTCATATGTCATCCAGCCACCTTGATCTTGCATGAGAACATTACTTTTACCAAGTTCTTTAACTGTTTTTAATGCGAAAAGAATGGATCGATTACCTCTTCTGGTAAATAATACATGTTTTTTAGCTGTGATGACTTTCAGCATTGCACGAGCGTTTTCCATAGCTGTCGCTTGAGAATTTTCAGTATTATTAGTTGTGTTTTCATCCATGGTGTATCAATAACAAGTTATTCTCTTCAGTATTATAAATATTGTGATACTCTCTTACAGTCTAAACATCAACAGTATTTCTTTAAGTAGAACTTTGTAAGTACTATTGTAGGTGATTTAAGAAAAACATACTGCTCAAGAATAAATATAATTAAAAAAAAATAAAAATAAAAAACCAACTTACTTGATCACATTACTTGATTAGCTTATGAATACTGGAGGTCTGTTCACATCGTTAACGGTGATAGAAACATCTTCGCTAACTTCTGATTCTTCATCACTAACAGTTACAGTAACAGTATATTCTCCAGCATCCTCGTATGTGGTTGTGTATTCTGTGGAAGTCATGAATCCTTCAACGGTAATATCGAGATCTTCACTGTCTTCATCACTTGCTTCAATTGGAAGCGTGATTGTTTCTCCTTCATCCACAACAATATCTTCCATTGGTTCTAGAACTGGCGGTTGGTTAATATCTTCAACTTTAACCTTGACTGTTTCACGAACAGTACTTTCACCATCGGTTACAGTCACTTCAAGTTCGTATGTTCCAATATCTTCGCTGGTTGTTGTCCACGTACCACTTTCATCAAATTGAGGTGGATACTTGATACTTAATGCATCTCCATCAGGATCCATTGCATCCACTGTTAGCGAAACAGTTTCTCCTTCATTAACTGTAATGTCTTGAATAGGATTTACCACTGGAGCTCTGTTGGTGTCGGTAATTACTAATTCCATTGTTGTCGAACTTTCTCGCTTATCATCAGTTGCAGTGATTGTTAAGTCGTAAGTTCCAGCGTCATCGTAATCTGTTTCTGCTTTCAACGTATCCATAAAACCTTCTACTTCATATGAGATGTCGTCTCCTTCTTTATCATAGAATTCACATGGAATGTCCATAATTTCTCCTTCGGACACTTTGAATTCTTCAGGACATTCAATTACAGGTGGTTTGTTCATAGGTGTTACTTCAATTTTAACTTGCTGAGTGGTTTCTAAAACGCCATCGCTTGCAGTAATATCAACAATATATGTTCCTTCGTCTCCTTCAACTGGAGTCCATGTTCCCTCTTCAGAAACGGGATTTGAGTAAGTGTAGGAAATAATATCCCCATCAGGATCTTTTGCTTCGAATCCGCTTAAATCAACTGTTTCTCCTTCTTTTACAGTTACACTCACGAATTCTTCTTCAACTTCGCTTTCTGTTTCTCCGGTAGTTTCTTCTTGTTCGCTAGATTCAGATTCTTGCGATGTATCTTCAGTATCGTTTACAGAAGCATCATCTTCAAATTCCTCTTCTGGTGTTGTGTTGGTGGTTTGATTAGCAAATGGATCTTCCAATTCGAGATCGATTGGTTCAGATACATTTTGATCTGCAGTATATGTATCAATTACACTGCATGACGTTAGCCCGATTAATGCTACTAGTATTACTATTACTGGAATAAATTTCATAATTATATCACCTATAATTTATTTTTGCTTCTTTTCCCCACCTCTACTTATAAAAAGAGCAACTATAACACGTATAGTATCTGCGCCTTTTTAATATTTTCTATTTCTAAGTAGATACAAGTACTGTTTTGCTGTTTTTGTAGGTTGTTTGCTTTGTTAGATACTATATTTGGTGTATAGTTACTTTTATCAGCAACTATTAAACAAAAAACTATATAAATGATAACTAATATAGATATGTGTATACTGTTTTAACAATGTTTAACGAGGTGTTGTGATTATGTGCGAATATCATTGTAAAGGGCTTTGCTTCCATCCAGACAAAATTTCAGAAAACCAACTCGCTGTCAAATGTGATGTTCACTCTTGCGAATCATGTACTAACACTTCATGGCAACAAAAAATGATCCGGGTAGAACAAAAAAATATTTCTATACTATTACATTTAGCGAGGACTGCTCTTCACGAATCAACACCTTCGGATAATTAAAAAATAATTCTATTTTTTTTGTTGTTTGATTAGTTCTTTTTCTTCAAAGACTTTTTAGAACTTTTTTTACTTCTTGTCTTGGTTGTTTTTTGACGCTTAGGTTTCTTTGTCGTGGTTTTCTTCTTTTTAAATGATGCTTTTTTTCGAGACTCTTTTTGAGAGGTGTTTGATTTCGCAGTTTTTCTTGTTGTTGGCTTACGAACAGATCTTTTATTGTTTGCTTGTTTTTTTGTTTTCGTAATCTTCTTTGTCGCATCATTATTTGCTTTTTGCTTCGTATTTCGTTTAGAACTGTCTTGAAAACTATCTTTAGATGTTATTGCAAAAAACAATGAGACTAAAGCTATTATGATTGGCACTGTGAAATATTGCTGTGCAAATGTCATGATTGTTGTTATTGCTAATGATTCACCGAAAGCCATAATAAATGGTAATAATAATAGTCCAATTACAATCATAATCCCTATTCGAGCAAAAAATAACACTATAATGTTACCGAGAACAGACCAGAATTTGTTATTCACCAATTGAATACTTCGTCGTATCGCCTTGAAATAAGAGATATTTTCAAATAATACAACAAAAGGAGTGAATGTAATATATGATGAGATAATTAAAAGACTAGCGACAATCATCAACGTGACGATAACTCCGCCTAAACCTCCTATAACAATACCTAAAACACTTCCTGCCGGTGCTAATAAATAAATACCATAAAATAACAAACCAACAATACCTGTGGGGATTAAGGCCAATATCGTTGCAATGACAAATCCTACTGTCATGAGGATGATCGTAACGAATAAAGGAATAAATCTTGATAGTAAGAATGACCCTGCATCTCCTAAAGAGATTTTTTTGTTCTTGAAAAAATATTCAAACGACCAATAGGATATGGTTATGAAATACGCGAGAGAAACCAATGCGGATACTATACTGATAAGGATTATTGCTGTAGTATTTTGATATGCTTTTTCAAACAAATACGTGAAAAACAAAGGTATTGTAAGGATTACTGTTGCGATTAAAATTGGAAGCCATTTTGCAAAAAGCGTTCTAAAACCATTAGCTAAAATAAGTCCTGGTTGCATTTCATGTCTCATAAATATATACCTCGATTAATTTTTTTATTTTGAACTTTTGTTGGATGTTATTATTAGTGTGTAAAAGAACAATCATTGTATTTTATAATTCTTACGGAAAAAATATTGTAACTTACCACAATAAACTAAATGTTTAGGTTTTCTTGCAATAAAAAAGCCATATTGTGTTTAACGAGCTATTAAGAATAAATTTATAAATCATCTCATGTTGTATATGGTTATAGTTCGATAATCTATTTGATAAAGAGGTGTTACTTCATACTATTTTTTAAACAATCAGGATCTCGCCAACGAAAAGGTCAAGCTGCGCTCGAGTATTTAACGACGTATGGCTGGGCTTTCATTGTAATTCTCGCTTCAGTAGGGGTTCTTGCTTATTTTGGATTCTTGAATCCTAGCAAATACATTCCAGAAAGCTGCGACTTTGGCGAACAACTCCGTTGTGAAGATCATTATTTGGATGATGACGGGCTGATGAAACTTCGTTTGAAAAATAATTTTCAAGAAGATATTGAAGTGTCAAATGTTACCTTATTGAGTTCAGAACTAGAAGATAATGATATTGATGGTTTCTCTGGGGAGGTCATTCCTGAGGGTGATATTACAAAAGTAGATTTTACTATCGAAGATGCTTCTTTTAACACAAAACGAAAACAAAATATTCCTGTCTTACTAACCTTCCGGCGTGAAGGTAGTCCGATATATCATAATATTACTGGAACTGTTTTTACCAAAGTGTCTGAATCTGACCTTCTTAATTGAAGAATACTCGTTTCGTCGTAACTATTGAGGAAATATTTATAAATACCTCCTTTCTCTGTTTGGTCCTAAAGGTCGTGTGATACGTATGAGAAAATTATGCATAATAAACAGAAAAGGTGGCGTCGGTAAAACAACAACTGCAGTTAATGTCGCTTCGAAACTTGCTATGTGGGGGCGAAAAGTTCTTCTTGTTGATCTCGATCCACAAGGTAATATAGGACAGTCCTTACATCATACTTACAATCATACTATTTATTCGTTGTTTACTTCGAAACAACCACTTCACTCTTGCATCCATCAACTTGGAAAAAACCTTGATATTATTCCAAGCGATGAAACACTAACCAAAATAGAAGCAAATCTTAACAATAACATGAAAGAAGGAAAACTTCTACACTCAGCATTATCTGAAATTTCAGAGTATGATTATATTTTATTTGATTGCGCGCCATCACTCAATCTTATCAATCAAAACGCGATGTTATTTTGTGATGAGGCAATACTTCCTGTAAGTACTCAACATCTTTCTCTTCAAGCCCTAACAACTATGATTGAAGCCATAGACCATGTCAACACGCATTATGACCATGATTTACAACCTTCTTATATTGTTCCAACTCTTCACGATAAACGAAATAAATCGAATAAGACTGTTCACAAAAAAATCCGAGACTTATATGGTGATAAGGTAACGGCTCCAATACGAATAAACGCTCGACTTTCAGAAGCTCCCAACGCGGGAAAATCTATATTCACTTATGATAGCTCATCAAGAGGTGCAAAAGATTATGAAGTGCTTGCACGACAAATACTTGATGATGAAAAACGATTCGATAAAGCAAAAGAGCCCATTAGTCTACGAGTGCAACGTATGATGGCAGATGTGGATGTTGATTAAAAACAACAAATACTTATTTATTCATATTTTTATTTTTTCTTGATATTTTTCAAACCGTAATATTTACGATATGTTCACCTAAATTTTTTTTAATACTTATTCTATTCTTTTATAATATGAAAGAAAAGACACTTACTTTAATCGCCCTTATAACAGGTTGTATAGGTTTTATCATACTTAGCAGTATTGTGATTTTGCAAAAACCCGCAGTACTAACATTTGAAAAAACAATTCCCGAAGACACCACTGTAAGTTTCAAAGGCATTGTTACAAAAGCAGATCAAACAGAATCAGGAACCCTGCTTACCATCAAACGAACCGTGAAAATAACAGGGTTTATTGATAGTTCGGTGCCCAAACAATTCATTGGACAACAAGCCAATATTACTGCAAAAAAATCAGATGATTTTTTAAGCATAGAACAACTGGATGTTCTAAATTAACACCAAAAAATATTTGAAAAATAAGAAGTAAAAAAATAATAAAAACTAACTATTAGTATTAATTACTAGTAGCTCCAATCCGAGATTTTCCTGATTCGACAGTCTGTATTTTTCCACTTGAATTCTCGAAACGAGCCATGACTCTTGGAAGAGCAAGGTTTCCGATTATTTTTAACCTTGCTTTTGTCGAATAAGTAACAATTCTTTCTTCATATGCTTCAAGACTATCAAAATCCCATTTTATGATGGTCCCCTTATTTTCCGTTCTTACTATTTTTGAAGGGTCAACAGAACCAACGGCATTATTCTTAAAAACTTGAGCGATAGCGGGAGCTTTATCAAGAAGACGAACATTGTAGAATGCTTTTCCAGTTCTATTCTTGATATATATCCTCACTTTCATTTCACTAACGCCTTCTTCATCCTTTCCAGTGACAATAACTTGCTTTTTAATCACGATCGGAGAACGGATGAGAAAATATCCTATGGTTGCAATCACAGCAATGATAAGGAGGTATATTAGCGATCGATAATTGTTAGTGACGGTGATTACTGCTTCTTCGCTCGGAGTTAGTGTAACTTTCCAAGATTTATGAGACATCTTTTCAGAATCACTTGCAGAAATATCAACACTTGTGAATATGCTCTCTATAAGTGAAATGTCTAAATCAGTCGTGACTGTTTTATTGATATTGCCATTATTTGTAACTGATGAAACTGTAGTTTTTTTAAAGAAAGATTTTGATGTGTTTACTTGCTCGCGATCAATATCTGCATAAGGTATGATATCATAAAATCTTTCAACTTTATTTATTGACTCATTATTGTAAAATAATTCCGCTTCCAATTCATATCCTTCGCCAGGTTCCGCGTCGTTAGGGAGGTCGAATCGAAACTCAAGAGAACGTTCTTCCAATCGAGTTAATGGGAAACTTTTAGCTCCAGAAAAATGCTCTGCAGTTATTAGTAACTGTATAACATCCAAATCTCTTAGGTTCCTATTTCGAATACTTGTTTGAACGGATAGAGGATCTTTTGGATTGATATCCTCATCAAGACTAATACCTAAAGCGACAGAGGGTTTGTATTCAAGAAGTTGTTGTTCCATACTTTTGACTACTATTCGAAAAGAATCTTTAATTTCATCTCCATCTGCCGTATTAACTTCGAATGGAACGCTATATACTCCTGGTCCTCGAAAATTAGTGGGTTTTGGGCGGACTCTAAAATCAGTTGTCAATTTACTATTTCCATCAACTGCTATGCTTCGTTTACTATCTATAATCCAATTCAAGGATGTTATTGAAACGGTAAACACTTTACTGTCATCATCAGTGTTTTCAATCGTCAAATCATACTCTGCAGTCTCATCAAAGAAAATATGGTGAGATGATGAATTAATAGGTTCTATGCTCACGCTTGAAGCGAATGCAGATGTGCTCGCTAAAACGAACAAAACAGCCAGTATTATAGTTACTTGTGTTATTTTCATTGTTATTACCCCTAACATCAATGACATACTCTAAAGAATTTATAAAAGTTTCGTAAAGAAGGCCTTGTCTCGCAAGATAGTATTAACACTTTTGCGTATTTTTTGCATATTTATTATTCGCTCCAATCTCGGGTCAAAGAGTGTTGTTTGCGTATGTATGCTCCTTGTTTTTT
>JBNJGO010000013.1:0-4189 GCA_051819745.1 Nanobdellota archaeon
GTCATGTTACCTTCGAAAGTTGTCCAAAAGACACTCTTATACTATTTCACACTCATCCAAAAACAAACTGTCTGGCTTCACAAACAGATATCAATACGTTATCTTACCGACAAGAAACATTATCTAACAAAACAATAATGCTTATTATGTGTGAAGAAAATCGATACGCGCTTTATTCTTAGGATTTCTCTTTTTCTTTAGACTTTTTTTTGGTTGTGGTTTTTGTTGTCTTTTTCTTAGAAACTGCTTTTTTTGATGTTTTTTTGCTTGTTGTGTTTTCTTTTTTCTCAGGAAGAACAATGGCTATAAGGATGTATGCGATAAAGCCTAATCCACCTGTTATCAGTGCAAGACCAACCCATAATAATCGAATGATAGTCACATCGACTTCAAGATAATGGCCGATACCTTCACTTACACCTGTCAAAGAATTTCCTGTCTTGATACGATGAAGTCTATGGTTTCGCTTTTGTTTAGTAATAATGCTATTATTGACCAAATCTGTTTTAGAGACGAGAAGATATGCTATTGCGCCAAAGATATTAAATAATATTATAATGAGAATCCAGATAATTTTATCCCCATCAGTAGCTTTCGATTGCAAACAATCTATGAGTGCCCAAATCCAGACTGCAAAGCCAATAATATATATTAGAACAAATCCTAGTGTGAAATTTAATATGGTCCATGGATAAATTGCTTCAATCATAGCATGTCTTATTGCTTCTTTTTTTATATAGTTTTTCTTTCTATTATTGTTTTTTGATTAAATCAACGAAAGATTTAAATAATTGTTAATACAAATGTTCGTTATTACTATTCAATAGGTGGTTTATGATGGGTAAAGATGAATCTAGTTCTGAAGACAAGTACGAAATGCTTAAAAAAGAAGTTGATGAGCATAAAAAACACATTGATAATCTTCAGTGGGATGTTTTAGGTGCTTTTCACAACACATATAAAAATACTTTATCAGGAGATATAAACAACATAGAAGATAATAACAAAGAATTTATGGATTCACTCTATGAGAATCTTCATGATATATTAAAAAGTAAGGGAATAGATTTTTCTGGTTCATCACTACCAAAACACACTCTTCGAAATGCTATTGATGCTATTCTACCTACCGATCATTCACAAATATACGATGATATTGTTACTCATGGTCCAAATTATGGTCCTCAAAATATTACTCAAACTTTAGCTAGTGGTAAGATGCAAAAATTGCAAAAATCTTCATCCGCAATAGCAAAAGATAATGGTATTGCCGAAGATGATATCGATAAAATTGTTGACACATATAATATTAAAGGTGTTGTTGATGAAGGCTATGAATTAAATAAAGATCTCTTAAAAACCGACATTCACGGTTTAATAGGGGCTGCTAGCGCAGGTTTAACGGACCGATACCTTCAACAAAATTATGGTCAAAAATACCAAGTTAGAAAAAAAGAGGAGTGATTAACATATGGCTAAACAAACTATTTCAAATAATCTTGAATTTGCTCTCTTAGGTGCGATAGTAAGTTCTGCAAGAAATCATTTGCAACAAGATGGTTTTATCACCTTTTCTCAAGCAAAATCGGATGATCGAAAGAAAGAAGCTTTCAAGAAAAATCTTATTGATGAATTTAGAACTGATTCATTAAAACACATTGAATCTGTAGAAGATGGACTACAACAAGAATATCAAAATAATGTAGAACATGTTTGTTCTCAACTTCCTGAAAAAATTGATTCTGTTGTGGATAATGATTTTCATCAACCACACGAAATTCATCAATACTTATGTTCTTTACTTAAATAATTCTTTTTTTTATTTTCTTTTTTTCCCTTATGTGTTTTTTTTGCTTTGCTTATGTTTCTTTTAAAATAATTTTCTATTGATTATATGCTATTTTCAATATTTTCATATTTGTATTTGGTTTTTACTTTGGAGTAAAAAGATAATTCTTATAAATAACGCTTTGCATGTGATGTGCATATGAAAAGTGTTCGAGAGCGAATAACAGGTGACAAAAACCATCGCAGGGTTTTAAAATCGCTGAGCGACCATGTCTTGCATCTTCTTCAAAAAAAATTATGGTTAAAAGTTCTTATCGCGCTAGCTCTAGGTAGTGTAGTGGGTGTCTTATTTGGTCCTGATATGAACTTAATATCTTCATCACTTGCTAAAACAATTACTGATTGGCTTGCTCTTCCCGGACACCTTTTTCTAGCATTGATAAAAATGGTTATTTTACCCTTGATAGTATCTTCGATCATTGTAGGTATTGTTTCAAGCGGAGACAAATCTTTTCTTAAGAAAATTGGTCCGAGAATCGCATTATATTTTGTCATGACAACAACGGTGGCTGTAATCATAGGATTTACCGTTTCAAATATTATAGCGCCGGGAACATTTATTGATACAAACAACTTTGATCTTGAAAATTCTGATTCCCTCGATCCCACTGGTTCTAATCAATTAACTTCACAATCTATACCTGAACAAATAGTTAATCTGATTCCAAGTAATCCTATCAAAACAATGGTTCAAGGTGATTTGCTGGGGATTGTAATACTCTCTATCATAACAGCATTAGCTATGTTCAACATTTCAAAAAAACACTTCAAGACAACAATCTCTCTTCTCGAAAGTATTCAAGAAATAACGATGAGAATTATCAAATGGGTTATGCATATAGTTCCACTAGCTGTTTTTGGACTTATCGCACAAGCAATATCGGGAATAGGTCTTGATGCTCTTACTGGTCTTGGAATTTATATGTTGACTGTTGTAACAGGACTTATAATCTTGCTACTATTTTATGTACTGATTGTCAGAATATTTTCAAGACGTAATCCTAGAAAATTCCTTCGCGCTATCAGAGCTCCTCAATTACTGGCCTTTTCGACATCAAGCTCTGCAGCGGTAATGCCATTATCAATAAAAACTGCTGAAGAAGATTTAAAGGTTAGAAAAAGCATTACTGAATTTCTCGTACCAGTTGGTGCGACCGTTAACATGGATGGAACTGCTTTATATCAAGTTACAGCAACAATTTTTCTTGCACAAGCATTTGGAATAGCACTTCCGATAGGAACTCTTATTACTATCATAGCTATCACTGTTGGTGCATCGATAGGAACTCCATCTGTACCAGGGGTGGGTATTGTTGTTTTAGCGACAATCTTACAATCAGCCGGGATTCCTGCAGTAGGAATAGCGCTCATACTTGGTGTTGATAGAATTCTTGACATGTGTCGAACAACACTTAATGTCACTGGAGACCTTACTGCATGCACTTTTTTCGATAAACACATCTCATTACCTACAAAGGGCCGAAAACAATGAAAAAAATATCCTCTTTATTACGACATATCTTACAATCACTTAATCTGAATAAATATAATCATATCAGTGAAAAATTTCTTTCACATTCAATAGGTCTTTTTTTCAAAGTTGTTATTGTTGGTATGGTTTTACTTTCATTACTTCTCATACCTAAAGTGGCTATGCTTAAAGATAATATCCAAGCAGATATAGATCAATTTTCCCAAGCAGAACTTTCAATGGATGTTTCTGTGACAGAGCCCTTAATTCTGCTCGACTATCCCTCGATTGTGTTAGACCCGTCTGTGAATGCAAACACGTCAACATCTTTTCTGACTATAGGTGATAATTACACCTATCATCGCAAACAAATTTTATTCGGGGAGCAAGAACAAGGTTTACCCACGACTATTGATATCAAAGAGAATAAAGAAGAAGTTAGTTCTTTGCTCAATGTCTTGGCCTTGCTTTTCTTACCAGGATTTATTATAATCATTTTAATCTTGCTTATACTGCTTTCTTTTATCCTAGTATTATTGAGTGCTCTTATTGGTTTTTGGTTAAAGAAATCAAAACACTTTACATTCAGAGATAGTGTTGTCATTGCAATACATGCCATTCTCGTTCCATTCATCCTGACTTGTGTTCTCATACCATTAACTCCTTATTATTGGACTCCGATAGGATTATTTCTTATTCTTTTCATTTTGGGAGTGGCGGTAACTAAAGGGAAGGATTTATTATCTTCTTCGAAACCATCATCTTCACGTTCTAGAAAGAAAAAATCTCGTTCTTCAAAGAAATAACTATTTTTTGGAATCAGTTTCCTGTCAAATGAATAGAATTAAAAAAATGGTGGGCCCGCCCGGA
>JBNJGO010000013.1:4289-21175 GCA_051819745.1 Nanobdellota archaeon
CTAGAAAGAAAAAATCTCGTTCTTCAAAGAAATAACTATTTTTTGGAATCAGTTTCCTGTCAAATGAATAGAATTAAAAAAATGGTGGGCCCGCCCGGACTCGAACCGGGGATCAACGCCTTGTAAGGGCGCTGTCATAGCCACTAGACCACGGGCCCGCGATTACAAGAAAGAAACTTCAACTATTTATAAGGTTTTCTGTTCTTCATATGGTTCACATACTATGCTATTGTTACAATATTTTTCGCAAAATAATTAAATACATAATTTATTCAAGTATGTAGATGGGAAAACAAGAACAACTTACTGCCTTAGCCGAACAAATAACTTCCGAACTCGATTGCCCTCTTAAAAAAACAGCACGTCATCTCGTGTTTGGAAAAGGAAATCCTGATGCAGATATTTTTATTATCGGTGAAGCACCAGGTGCTAAAGAAGACGAACAAGGAGTTCCTTTTGTTGGCCGAGCGGGAAAAAAACTCAACTCCTACCTTAATACCATAGGTCTTACAATTGACGATGTTTACATAGCAAATATCTTGAAATATCGTCCACCTAAAAACAGAGATCCAACCTCGCGAGAAATTGAAGCTCACACTCCTTACTTGCTCGAACAAATTACTATCGTACAACCAAAACTAATTCTTACGCTGGGAAATTACTCGACAAAATTTGTCCTTGGTGGTTGCACTCTTGATGGTATGAAACAAATAACTGGTATAAGCTCTCTTCATGGAAAACAACACGAGATCGATATCAAATCAAAAACGTATGCTATTATTCCTCTCTATCATCCTGCAGCATTACTTTATAATCCTAAATTAAGACCTGATTTTGAAAAAGACCTTCTTATTATAGCAAAATATGTGGGGCTCGCACCTCAAAAAACAAGTCAACAAACAATCAACTCATTTCAAGGAGGGGAGTGTCATTTCGATAAAAATAATTAGCTTCGATCTTGACAACACTATCAGCACATCTGATTTTGACAGGTTTTTTTGGGATGAAAAACTTATCGACCTTTATGCCAAACGACATAATCTATCGCTATCAAAGGCAAGATCTTTTGTGATTACAGACACTTCGTCGTTAAAAGATGCTATTGGTTGGATGTGGTTCGATCCAGAATTCTGGTTTTACAGATATGATTTATTTATATCTCTTGATAAAATAATTACAGAAAATAATCATTTAATAATTACTTTTGAAGATGCGAAGCAAATTATTCCCTCGCTTTATAACAAAGGATATACTCTAGTCTTATCTTCTTTTGCAAGTGAAAAATTAGTGAAAGCGAAACTTGAAAAAGATAATTTACAGTCTTATTTTTCAGGTATTTTTCTAGGTTCAAATCAAGAAGAAGAAACTAAATCAACAGCATTCTTCTCAAACCTATTATTAACATATTCTTACAAACCATCAGAAATTCTCCATGTGGGTGATGATATAAAACAAGATTATATTGCACCAAAAAAAGCTGGAATAAAAACAGTGCTTCTTGATAGAAATAAAAAACATCTTGATGTTACTGATAGAATTGAAAGCCTCGCTGAGCTTCCTTCATTTCTTGATAAATGATTATTATTTCTTTTCTTTAACTAAACGAGACGCATAATGTTGTATTGCTTTTGATAAACCCCACATCACAAGAGAAATTATTGCAAACAACACAATCTCTCCCTTTGCTAATAACAATAATGCTATAGGGACATAAACTACAATTAAGGAGATAGAGATTATCTTTTGGCTTTTTGGTCCTATCATACATACCGATTATACTGAATATTCCTTAACCATCCTTTCAATATTGTCTCCTATCTTTTTATTGATGGTTTCAATATTATCATATAAACTCAAATAAATGAATTCAGGTTTTTTTGTGTTGAATTGTTTTGAAAATTTCTCATACATTTTCTCGACAAAACCACTTGCATATCTTTTATTCACCATCAACTGATAATCAAGATCTTTTTCATAATCATCTGCGACTCGACCATCTTCTCGAGAAGCATATAATTTCTTTAAATCCTCTTTAGTCATATCTTCAGGTCCACAAACAATGAATGCGTGGGTTGGAGGGTTAACTAGAGCGTACTTGCTTATTCCAGCCTTAGAAAGAAACTCCTCTTCGCTGATGCCATTTTCAAGAACCTTCTCATCAAAAAATTGATATGCTAGCGTTGATTCTTCACTTCTGCTTCGTACGATTATTTTATTAGCTTCACGAAGTGGTTTTCTAAATTGTAAAAACTCTGATTTTCTATAGACTGAATGCGCGTCCAGTGCCTCGCGTGGTGTTCCTGAACGTTTGAATGAAGACATTTTCTGTTCAGTTTTTCTACTATCCACGCCTGCTGATCGTTTTGATGGTTCTTCAAAAACCCCAACATCAAAATCGAGAGGTATGGCTGTAAAATACTCGTTATCATCAACAATCGCTCCGATTTTAAGATCGATATTCGCTTTCTTTAAAGAATTGTCTTTACTTTCTACTCCTTCCATCATCTTTGCATATTCAAAAGAAATTTCTTGTTTAAGTGTGCTTGGTATATTATTATCAAGAAGAAATGTTTTCCATGAGATGTGTTTTTGTGAAAGATCGTGTCTTTTTATGATGTCTTGGATGTGTGGTGTGTGGAAGAGAACTGCGTTTTCAGTTCCTCGAAAATCCTTCACATTTGCATCGTATTTTTCTTGGAAATGATTTATTATTCCTGTAATTTGTGTTGATGTACCGCTTCGGTCAAATCCGGAAACTACAATATCTAGTGGTTGTTGTAATGTTATATTCATAATTATACCCTCGAAACATTTTTTTTGAAATGAATTATATAAGCTTTTTCATATTTGGGACCATATACTTTTTACCAACTTTTAGTGTACTATTTTTTTTAATGTGGTTTTTACACAAATATTTATAAATCCGTCCATGTATGTATCGTGTGTGAGGTGATGAGTGATTTTGCTATTTTGTTCTGGAACTAAATCCACTAAAGGCCAATCGTCTATAGAATATCTTTTTATTGTGGCAATCGCATTACTGCTCATTGTTCCAGGAACAGCTCTTTTCTACCAACATTCAAGAAATTCGCAACAATCGATAGAACATTCTCAATTGTCGACAACAGGTTATGATTTAATCAAGACTGGTGAGATGATTTATTCAATTGGTGAAAATTCTTGGCAGACGATTGAAATAACTTTTCCTGAAAGCGTCCATTCACTCACTGCTTACACTGTTAATAATAGTCTTAGCGAACTAGAGCTAACTTATGGTTCAAAGCCATATTCTCATATTGTCTTTTTCACAAGTAACCCTCTTCTCAATTCAACAGCCAATAATGCTTCATCTTGTTTTGAGGGTTGTCCTATACCAATACATACTGGTTTGACCTCAATTCGAGTAGAATCAGGAACTTCGGGTGAGATACGATATCGCGTCATAGATTAGTTGGTCGTCGAGGTCAAGGATCGATAGAATTTATTATTCTCGTTTCCTTTATGGTATTAGTTTTCTTTGGTTTCTTTGCAATCATACAAAATAAGATTGTTGAAGTCAACGAAGAACAGAATCGAGAAATCCTTAAGGAGATGAATGTGATTGTTCTCTCAGAAGTTTCGCTTGCTAGAGATGCACACGCTGATTATTCTCATTCATTTACCTTACCTTCACTTTCTGACACTAGATATACTATAGACTTGCTCGAATCGAGAGAGCTTGTTTCTTCGTTTCAATCAAGATCATATGTTAATTTTTTAGAAACAAATGTTACTGGGGAGTTTAATGATCCTCAGCTCAATAGAACTAACACATTATACAAAGTTGATGGTATTATTCATTTAGAAAATGGTTCTGTATATGATTCTAATCTTAATGGTATTTTCTTAAATGTTGATCCTGAACTATGTTATTATTGTAATCAATTAGATGGAAATTGTTCTCAAGTACCTGCTCAACATATCGATCGTTGTGGAAATCATACTCCTTTCTCATAATAACTCTGTCGTATCTGTTATTTGGGTTTAATTATTCTTTGTTAGAAAAAACATGCTCCTGTCGGGACTTTCATACAGTGATTGGCGTGTAAGATACTGTCGATCTGCTGATTTTGAACCCGAGTCCCGGCCTTTCTTTTGCCAAAAGAGGTTGTCTTCAAGGCATCGAGAGGGCCGGATGATTGGCCGGACTACACCACAGGAGCATTGCAATCAACTATTTTGAGCTGATAATCGATGTGTAGAGGAGAAGCGAGCCCAAGGGGACTTTCATACAGTGATTGGCGTGTAAGTCACTGCCGATCGACTGATTTTGAACCCCTGACCTTCCGGTTTCTTTTTCACTTGCAATTGCTTGCAAACAGTTTAAGAGCCGGATGCTATACCATGCTAAGCCATGGGCTCCTCTGAATTTTATCTGGAACAATAGAAGTATTTATAAATGTTCTTTTTACCCTATTTATTTATATGTTTTTTTGTAACTATTTTTTTGGAAAACACATTGTGACTACTGCTAAAAGACAAAAAAATCGAAACATTTAAAAATGTCCTCTTCTTTCTTTTCATTAATCAGTGATAATATTCACAGAAATAAAAAAATAATTAACTAAAGGTGATATAAAAATGATGGAATCAATACAAAGATTTCTCTCGATATTTGTTGTTGTGGTTCTGCTAGCAAGTGGCTCAGCTCTCGCAATGACTAATTTTCATGTAGATGCATTTTATGGTACAATCTCAAGTGGTCAACAATCGGACTCTATGGTTCTTGGTGAATCAACCACTTACTCCGCATATGCACTTTCGGAAACAAACGATTTCCTTCTCGATGTTTTTCTTTCAGATCAGCCTTGTGATCAAAATAATCAAGATATAATGGTTGAAAATAATGTTCAACCTTCTTTTGATGGTTCATTTGGTATTTACGAAGCTGAATTGAAAGAAGAAACTATTCAAGCAACAATCGCACAACCAGGTTCTTACAACCTATGCTTTTTTATGGAAGGTGTAAATGGGGATTATACTGACTCAACTGAACTTGAATTCAGTATTGAAAATGATGTTCCTGAATTTGATACTTCTATGGTGACTGATTTTCAAATGAATACAACTGATGGTCAAACTATGTTGTTATCTTCATTATCTGATTATGTAACTAATCTTGATGATGGTGCACTTACTTTTGATATTACCTCAAACTCAGACAATTCAGTTGTAACTTGTGATGTCTCTTCAGGAGATCTAGTTTGCACACCTCAATCTCAAGGAACTGCTCAAATTACTGTTCAAGTAACTGATGATTTCGGTGCGTATGATGAAAAAATGTTTTCAGTTGAAGTAATCGAAACTATTCTACCTCCGGTCAATACTGCACCTTATTTCCAAGGACTTACAACAAGCTATACTTACAACTCTTCACAAGGTATGGGAACAATTTTTTCGACCGACTTGTTGGCCCACGCATACGATGATGAGAATGACACATTGTCGTTTTCGTTCTCAGAAAATTCTCCTGATATTGATTGTATGATGCCTTCAAGCTATAGTGGAAATGAATATGTATTGTCTTGCTCCTATGTTGGAGACGGTCAAGCAAATTCTGCTTGTGTTGATGTCACTGTTAGCGATGGTTCGCTTTCAGATTCAGAAAATATCTGTGTGACTATTCTAGAAGATACTTCTGGTGATGACAATAATACGGGTGAAGACAACGAAACTTATGTTGATCCACAAGCAGTGATTGATGCTCCTGATTCAATACAAGCTGGACAACAAGTGTTCTTTGATGCTGGAGACTCAACTGTAGATTCTGATCTTCAATTGACAGATTATGAATGGGTTATTGATGAAGTATCTTACTCTGGTGAAGAAGTATCACATACTTTTACCTCGTCAGGAATCTATGATGTTTCGTTAACGGTGACTGATAGTGATGGACAACAAGATACTGCTCAAACTACAGTGCAAGTCTACTCACCTCAAGACGTTGATTTACAGGTTGAGTATATCAAAATAGATGGGGAAGTTCATGATCCATATGATACTACTGATGAAGTTCTTCGTGTAGATCGTGGTCAAACACTACCTATCAAAGTGAGAGTTCATGCAAACAGTGATGTTGAAGATGTTCAAATCTCTGCAAAACTAGCTGGTTACGAATACAGTCAATACGAACAAGATGATATCTTTCAAATGTCGGATGTTTTTGATCTTGATGCTAACCGGTGGGATACTACCGAATTAGAACTTAGAGTTCCAATGAAAGTAGCTGTCGGTGATGTAAAACTTCGACTATATGTTGAAGATAAAAACAGCAATGCATTTATCAAAGAATATAATCTTGATATCGAAGGAACTGCAGACAATCAAGCTGTTCAAATAAGAGAAGCATACTTAAGTCCATCAAATGAAGTATTGCCTGGACGAGCACTCTCTGCTCTTGTAAAGGTTGAAAACTTCGGAAATGTTCCACTTGATGATGTTTCATTGACTGCGGAAGTTCCAGAACTTAATATTCGAGATGTTGAAACTCTTGATGAACTTGAAGTAGATGAAAAGGAAACTTTTGAAAAAATCTTACTGCGATTCCCAAAAGATACTGCTGCTGGTGACTACGAAGTTACTTATACAGTGAGTTTTGATGAATACGAACAAACAACTATGACTGACACAGTAACTGTTCTTGAGTCTACTGCTCAAGATAGTGGTTCTGAAAAAACAGTCATAAATGTTCCGCAATCAAACCAAGTTGCAGTTGGTGGAACAGGGGCGGTTTATCCAGTTACAATCTCTAATAATGGTGTTTCTTCAACATCGTACCAATTATCTGTTATGGGTGTTGGTGACTGGGGTTCATACCGGATCGATCCAAATCCTGTTGTTGTCGTTCCTGCTGGTGAAACAGAAACTGCTTATTTATACGTTTCAGCAAATGAAGGTGGAGCAAATGGTGTAAAATCCTTCTCTCTTCAAATCGCTGGTGATAATAACGATGTGGAAACTGTTTCCTTGAATGCTGCTCTTACTGGCGGATCTGACTCTTCAGATTCGAACTCTAACGCTGTTTTCATCGTTTTAGGAGCGATTCTTTTTGCAGGAATTGTTGCAATTATAGTGTATCAAGTAGTTAAATCAAATAAACCTTCATCTAATGATGAAGAAGAATTCTACTGATTCGCTTAGTTTGTTTTTTTATTTTTTTTTTATTGTTTCTCCTTTTTCTTATTGTTTCTTTCTATAATATATGGTTTTATAGTTCTATTTTTATGCTGTTGTGATTGGTGGTTGAGAGAATATAGTTCTAAAAGATATGCTTAAACTGTAGAACTGCTTCTTATCTATATGATAATTATTTTGATGAGTTCTGCAACACCATATGCTAGAATGGCTAACACTGGGAAAAAAAGGTACTTATAGAATAAAGCTGTAAGGATGGTGTCAAGAGAATTGTTCTTTCCGATATCGGCGCTTGGTTTGAGAAATGTTGTTTTTCGCATTTCTCTTCGTTTTTGTTTACTTAGTTTACTTGTTTTCTTTGACTTTTGTGTTCTATTGAATTTAACGCGAGTATGTAGTGCATAAAATAATGCTCCTGAAAGTATGCTAAAAAATGTTATCAAGATTGTTATATAAAAATGGGCTTGTGATTGTAGTGATGATATAACGACGAGGCCTGAAAACACTATATAATCTAAAATGTTAAGCTCTCGTTTATGCCAAAATAAATAGATAAATCCAAAGCTCAATATGATAAGTGAAATCGCGACGAGGATGGGGAAAAATGCAAAGTATACAACAAACACCAAACTAAAAATCAATAGTTGGAAGAAGGGTATGTATTCTTTAACAAGATATATTTCTTCTTTTGACCAATGCGCGAGAAGAGAACCTATTAATAGTCCAAGAAATGAGAGTATGATTGTTAATATGTATGTGAACCATTCCATGACATTTCACTCGATTGTTGTATATTTAATTAATTCACTCTATGTTTTGAGAGCAATTGATTCCTTGTGCTAATTCAAATTCGTCGCTTCCTATGCCGTATGTATCGTTGAATGGAATGATGTTACCTTCTGTTGTTCGAAGGTAAATGCAGAAATCACCATTGACTTCCAATTGTTTTTTGAGCAACTCATAGTCTTTTCCTTTAATTGTCTCGAGCTTTGAAAGATTTATCTCTCCATTTTCAGTAACGCATAAATCATTTTCCGCGACATCGCAATCAAGAGTATTACTTATAGTCTGAGCTTCTTTTGATAATTCTTCAGCTTGATCATCTTCATCATTATTATTATTTGATAGATAGGCATAGAATATTCCTATGATGACAATGAATAGCACGACTGCTATGATGAGATCGAATGACCATGTTTGTCCTGTTTTATTAAGAAATGACACTGCACACACCTTTATTACATTCGTATACTTTAATCGTCTTTAAAAAGTTTTTGTATTCCTTACATGAGTAATATTTTTTTAATTTTATTTATATATGTTTAGTAAATTTTATAAAAAAAAGCTGATTTTACCGAAAGTTTTATAAATTAGTTGTTCTGTCTCTTTATATATTATTATTGTAAGAACTATAGAATGCAGTTCTACTGTTGTATTGCTTGTTCTATCGTTCATATTTTTCAGGGGGGAAATATGCCATCATTTGTTAAACGTTGTCCGGAATGTGGGAGCTTAGATTTATCTCATAATAAAGAAAAAGGAGAAATCATTTGTAAAGAATGTGGTCTTGTTATTGAAGACAAGATGGTTGATTTTGATCAAGAATGGAGAGAATTCGATAGTGAATCAGCTGCTAAAAAGCGTCGAACAGGAGCTCCATCAACGTACACTCAATTTGATCAAGGTCTCGGAACTGATGTCGGTCGAAAAGCTGATCTTTACAAATTTGGCGGGAAGAGCAAAAATAAATTCTTTCGATTGCGAAAATGGCAACAACGAATTTCAACTGCTATAGAACGAAATTTAAAATTAGCGCTCTCTGAACTCAAAAGAGTCTCTTCATTCTTACGATTACCAAGCAGTGTGGAAGAAGAAGCGAGTAGAATATACACGTTAGCTGTCCAGAAGGGTCTCGTTCGAGGTCGAAGTATGGAATCGGTCGTTTCAGGAGCATTATATGCTGCGTGCCGTCGACATGATGTTCCACGAACACTTGATGAACTTAGCGAAGCGAGCGGTATTGAGAAAAAAGAGATTGGACGAACATATCGTTTTATCACACGAGAATTAGGTATTAAGATTATGCCAAGCAATCCTGCAGATTACATTGCACGATTCGCAAGCGCTCTCAAACTCAGTGCGGAAACACAAAGTCGAAGTGTTGAAATAATTGAAAAAGCGCAAAGTGTAGAACTAACAAGTGGTCGAGGACCAACAGGAATTGCAGCTGCTGCTCTTTATGTTGCAGCACTTATTAATGGTGAGAAGCGAACACAACGAGAAGTAGCAGATATTGCGGGTGTTACTGAAGTAACTATTCGAAACCGTTACAAAGAACTTCTTGACGAACTAGAACTTGAAAAGGAAATCAAGAAAGTCAAGAAGAAAAAAGGAAAAGACGCAGTTGCATAATTATTATTTTGCTTTTTTATTTATTCTTCTTATTCTTTTTATGGTATTTTTTCTATTATATTCTTTTGTTTTCTATCATTTCATATTATATTTTTTACCCTGTCTTTACCTTTATCGTCTGTTTTTTGCTAAATAGTTTCTATAAAAAACAAACATATTTAAACAACTATTTCTTAAGTATGTTCATAGGGTAGTTGATAGTTATGGCACGACAAAAGATAATAAAAGACACTCCACTTTCTGAAATCACACTGCGAAAATACGAGCGACCAAAAGGACTTACGAAACGTGATCTTGTCAGAAAATTTTGCTTAACAGTAGGTCTGCTTCAACCGGGAGATTCCCGAGATGTTGTTGTGGATGTGTTATATGTCATGCTTGAAAATCCTTCAAATAAGCTTCTTTCGAGTCGAGATATCGAACAACGAGTTAAAGATGTGAGACAAGAACATTCTCTAGAGCTTCTTGGAGTCGCACCATCAAATATTCGCCGGCAATTACTCCGTTGCAGAGAGCTATTTCTTATTGAAAAAATAAAAGCGTCATATCGAATAACAGAAAACCTCTCATTTAGCGATATATTCAAGGAAAAACTAAAAGATTACTATCTTAAATCAATTATTGACCGAACTCAAGAATACATGTCTTCTATCGACGATGCGTTTCCAGAATATAAAAAAGAGAAATGAGAAGTCATACTTTTAGTTGGCATTTAATATTTTTTTTGGTATTCTATTTTAAAATAAAATTAATAAACTAACCTTTCATGTCTGAAATAATTGCTAATATTGGTGGCTGTTTTTCTGCCTTCAGCAGAGGTTATGATTTGCAACGTATGCATAAACGAGCAGAAACAAATATTTCAAATACGTTAAGTAAAGATCTTTTTTTTTCTAGGACAATATCTTTCGTCTACTTTTTATAAATAATTCTGATTTATGGTTGATATGCTTTTTTTTGACTGATGTTAAAATTATTTCACTTATTATTTCTTATTATTCTTTTGTCTTATTTTTTTAATTGCAATATATTTCATTTCATTTTTCTTCTTTTCTTCTTTTCTTTTCAAAAGAATTTTAAACTCTACTTACTCCCTCAAGGGTATTAAGGTGATTTAATGAAAACTACAGTCATAGCATACGGTGGAAGCATTATAATTCCAGGATCAGAATATGATCTTGTAGCAATACAACGGTTGGCTAACATTATCAAAGAACATCCTCAACGACAATTCATTTTCATAATCGGCGGAGGAAAACTCTGCAGGTATATTCAACAAGACGTGAAAGAACCTCTTACTCGTGCAAAACTCGACGAAAAAGAACTGTCGCTCGCTTTAGACGAGATAGGAATTGCAGTTACTAAAATCAACGCAAAGAAAGTTATCAATGAATTAACACGAATTCTCGGAGAAGATATGATTTATCAGCACTACATTGACGATCCGAAAACACTTCCCCCAACTGACAAGCAAGTCATTATAGCAAGCGGGTATAAACCAGGTGTGACAACTGATTATTGTATGATGAAACTTGCTGAACTTTCTCATGCAGACAGCGCCATAAAAGTATCAAACTTTCCTTTCGTCCTTAATGTCAAACCTACAGAATTTAACAAAGAAAATATTTCTGAATATGAACAATTATTTATGATGAACTGGGATGAAATAACTGCTCTTGTAGGAACTGAAAGTGTTCCAGGAGGAAACTATCCTCTCGATCCTCCTTCAGCACATCTTGGAAAAGAACTAGCGGACAAACAACAGTTCACACTCTATATTGCTATGAATACAGAATTAGAAGCGATACTCAAACAACAATCCTTTACTGGAACAACAATAAAAAAATAAAACCAACATATTAGGTGAATTAACATGGATCGACAAAGAGGATTTGAATATGTTTCAAGAATACAAGATAAATCGATATTTTCTCTACCAAAACGTTCAACAAAACACAGTGCAGGATATGATATGTTCTCGCCAGAATCATTCACTCTTAATCCTGGAGAAAAATACGCTATCAAAACCGGAATAAAAACGTATATGCAACCAGATGAAGCCCTTTTTATCATTACAAGAAGTGGTAATGGAGCGAAAAGACGAATAACGTTAGCAAACAACGTTGCTCTTATCGATAGCGATTATTATAATAACGAAAAAAACGAAGGAGAAATAATTGTCACCCTCGTAAACGACGGGGATACTATCTTTAATGTGGAACAGGGCAATCGTATCGCACAATGTTTTTTCCAACACATACTCCTTGCAGATGATGATTCTTTTGATACTGGTGCTACGCGTCAAGGTGGTTTAGGTTCGACCGGAAACTAAATAGTTTTAAAGAACCCTTTCTTTCCTTTGAATATGGCAACAATGACAACACACCCTGTTTATCAACCCGATGAAGACACTCTTTTCTTCAACGAGACTCTCAAAAAAATACTTGCAGATATTAATGAGAAGACCTTTCTTCTTGATATGGGTGCGGGGAGTGGTTATTTGGGTTTTGAAGCACTGAAAAATCCTCTTGTACAAGTCACATTCGCTGACATTAATTCTCTGGCAATAAATCATATTACTGCAATAAAAAATGCGGAAGATCTTCCTGTAAATATACTTCATTCAGATTTATTTTCAACTATCACATCAACATTTGATATTATTCTATTTAACACGCCCTACCTTCCTTTTGAAGACGACCAAGATGTCTTTGATCCATCAATACATGGGGGAAAGGATGGTAATGAAGTAACACTTCGTTTTATCGACGATCTTAATGCTCACTTGAATCCTCAAGGCAAAGCCATACTACTTTTTAGCTCGCTAAGCAATCCTGAAATAATACTTTCAAAAGCGAAAGAGAATGGGTTTGAAACAAGATTACTCGCACAAAAAAATCTTTTTTTCGAACAATTATTCATTTATTCATTAACTAAGGAGAAATAATGATTTCACAAACAGAACTAGGATTTTTACAATCAAAATTACCTTCAAGTGTGACTGAAACAGAATTATTTGCCGAAGGAAAAAGAGGTGTGGTGCTCAAAGGATTATTTGAAAATAAAACTTGCGCTATAAAACTTTCTCATCCTCAGTCACAATCACAACACACCTTACTTCGGGAAGCGAAAATGCTTCAAAAAGTCAACAAGCTGTCACTAGGTCCTCAACTGTATGCTTTTGATGAAGAATATGTTATTATGGAATACATTCAAGGAACAAGAATTCAAGAATTTTTTTCAACAAAGCGAAAACGAGGAGACTTGCAGAAAGTTATCCTATTAATACTTGATCAACTCGCTTTACTTGATGAAAATAATATTAACAAGCAAGAAATGACAAAACCGTACAAACACATCATAATAGGAACCAATCTTACTGTAACTCTTCTTGATTTTGAACGTGCACGTTACACGATGAGACCTGCAAATGTCTCACAATTCATAGAATATCTCACTTCATCAACAATAACTTCTCATCTCAAATCAGAAAACATTCTTCCTGATACCAAACAATTATATGATGCCTTGCAACAATATCTCGTTTTTGAACGACCAATAATTGCAATCAACAAGCTCAAAGATTTGTTCTAAATTTAATATTATCTATTCAATATGTTTTGAAATAATAGGAATTATTTGTTTTTTTCTTGAGATTACACCTTCAAGAAATTTTTCGTTCATCTCTTTTGGTATGTTAAATGCTTCTCGCATAATGTCGCTTGATTCTCCAGAGAAAATAATTTCAGAATTACCTTCAAGAACATTAGTGAGGACGAGAGCAAGAACATCATATTTTTCAGCAATTGCTTTTTCATACATGTATGCTAGAACTCTCTTTTTCATCTGTTCCATAGAATCAAAATCCATCGTCGGAATTTGAGCAATACCAATAGTGAGATTCGAAACTTCATATTGCTTAAAATCCTGCATGAACAATTCTTTTGGAGACATACCTTCAATAGATGTCCCTGCTTTGAACATTTCCATCGCATACTCATCAATATCAACACCTGCGATTTCAGCAAGCTTTAAACTCATAATATTATCACGAGAAGTTGTTGTTGGCGAGGTCAATTTAACAGTATCTGAAATTATTGCCGACAATAACAATCCTGCAATAGCTGGATCGAGTGAAACTTGCTCCGAAAAGAAACGTTCTGCAATGATGGTTGCTGTTGAACCAACAGGATCATTGATGAATCTGATTGGTTCGCTAGATTGAACATCTCCTATTCGATGATGATCTATGATCTCTAAAATTTCTGCTTCTTCAATTCCTGTAACGCTTTGAGAATGTTCGTTATGATCGACAAGAACTAGCTGTGGTTTTTTAGGATTAAGAATATGATATCTTGAAACAAACCCTACAATCTTATTGGATGCGTCAACTATAGGATATGATGAATAACGCGTTGAACTCATTTTCTCTTTGATAGTGCGAACATACTCTTCTTTGTTAAAAAATAATATTTCTTCTCTCATAATAGAGGTAATAGGGACACTTTGGTTGATCAGACGAACTGTTTGATATGTGTCATAAGGTGTTCGAATAATTGTTTTAGATTGTTCGTTTGCTTTTTCAATAACTGATTTAGGAACAGGGGATTTTCCCGTAATAATAAGACAATCAGCGCCTTCTTCGAGAGCAGATAATTGATTTTTCTCTCTATTGCCTACAATAACTATATCGTGGGGTTTAAGGTATGATTTCATCTTTTTAGAGTCCATCGCTCCAATTACAATTTTTCCAGAACAATCTATATTTTTCAATTCTCCTAAAATAGCTTCTCCATCAATAAGATTGAGAATCGATGAACTATCTGGATTTGTACTAAACAAATTATTTTTTTCAAGAACATTCATATAGGCGTTTGCAATATCTGATAATGTGCAAACACCAAGTAAACGATTAACATTATCGACGACAGCAACAATTTGTATATCCTGTTCTTTCATTAAATTCCACACATGACCAATGGTGTCGTTAGGTTTTACTGTGATTGCCCTATCGTAATCCAAATCTTTAATCCGGGAATAAACGTTTTGTTTTATTTTAGGTGCTTTTAATCCGAAATGTTTGAGAACAAAACGCGTTTCTTTATTTAATTCACCAAGTCGAATTGGTAGTGTCTTAAATCCTTTTTTTGATAATAAATCTGCATATGCGATAGTGGAAGCTATAGAATCTGTATCTGGATGTTGATGTCCAGAGATGATTATTTCTTTTTGTTTTTCCATACGAATTAAGAAAAGAAATATTTATTTATAAAAGTATATGGTTATATTAGTTGCTGACAACCGATTTCTTGTTGGAATTAGATTAGCGATTTACAGTGACTAATCAGGAGGTGATTGTTTGAATGCTTTGTATGTGTGTAAATTATCTTTCTTTTATCATCGACTATATCTTAAAATCAAATTATTTCGATTTAATCACAAGTTCCAGAATTGTTCTATTACATTATTATGTTTATTTATTCCAAGTAGAGGTCTTTCTATATATCTAGAACCATGAAAATCAGAACCGAAAGTAGTAAGTAAATTATGTTCTTTTGCATATTTTATGTATTGTTGATTTTGTATCCCATATCTTGGTTGTATTTCAATTCCATCTAATCCCTTTTTACACAAGTTGTCTATTTCATTGATTGACTTGACATCTTTTGGGGGGTGTGCGAGAATTGCTTTTCCTCCTGCTTGATGTATCATTTCAATAATATATCCTGGCTCATAAAATTCTTTTGTTTCGATGTTTCCAGCAGGAGTGTGTTTGTTAAAATAGGTGTTGATTATAGTTCCGATAGTAGTATTTTTATTAGTGGTATTTTCAACATATGATTTACATTCTTTGTCAAGTAACATCGTCATTGCTATATGAACTTTGTTTAGCATATTATTTGGAAAATAATAATCTATTTTTTCTTTTGTTATTGGTATTCCTTGCTTCGCTAATGTCTCTACTCGTTTGTATGCTTTTTTATTTCCGATTATTCTGCTTGAGTCTATAAAATCAAGAAATTCTTTATGCTCAAGATTAACATTCAATCCTAAGATATGGTACTTGTTTGTTGTTATTTCAACTCCAGGTAATAATTCAATCCCCCATTTATCAGCTTCCTGTTTTGCTCGTTTATAACCTCCAACGTGGTCATGGTCTGCAATTGCAATTGTTTCAAGTCCAAGCAATGCACAATCTTTTACTACTTGTTCTGGTGTGGATGTACCATCTGAAAACATTGTATGTAAATGTAAATCAACATATTTTTTGTTGTTTGATTTGTTGTTTATCATTGTAATTATTAGATAAATATGCAAAGATTTATATATTTCTTATATTAATTATATAAATTATATATTATTTTATGTAAAAAATGAAACGAAAAATTGTCAAACAAGCTGGAAAAGCGTATACTATTACTTTACCAATTAGTTGGGTTCGAGAACGTGGTTTGGATGCGGGTGATGAAATCGAGTTGATCGCTCAAGAACGAAATTTATTATTAGAAACTAAACAAACAACCACTCAGTCAAAACGAACACTTTCAACTAAAGGGTTGCCTTTAGCTACAAAATATTCTTTTATTGCCGCAACATATGCGCGAGGAATTGATGAATTGACTGTCAAAACAGATGATTCAACATTTCCCAATATAAATGAATACTTAGGGTATGTTGTTATTGGCCAATCAAATAATATATTCACAATCCAAGATATAAACACTTCTATTAATGAAGATTTAGATTTGATCTTCAAACGAACTTTTCAAATTATTCTTAAATATTTTACTCAAGCATCAAATGATATTTGTGGAAAGCAAGAAAGTAATTATACAAAAATTAGAAATATTGATAGTGAAATTAATAAATTGTCTTTTTTCTTACAACGAGCGGTTATGAAAAAAAATATTTCATCGAGTGCTCAAGGAAAAATTTATTTTGCATATAGTTATGCTCTTGAAAAAATTGGTGATGAAATACTTCGTTTATGGCGTTTAATGACTGAAGAAAAAGTTGTTGTTGATGATAATCTAAAAGAAATATTTTCTCTGGTTGAAAAAACACTTAACAAAAGTTTTTCACTGTATTATTGTTTTGATATAAAATTATTAAAAGAATTAAGGGTATTAAAAGAACAATTTAGAACAAAAGCTTTTTCCTCCTTCTCAAAAAATAGATCGTATTCCTTGATGTTATTGTATCTGACAAAAATCTTTGATGATAGTTATGATTTAACGCATCTATCGCTTATGCATCATTTCGAACCTGAATATTGAACAAATAAAAATTTTTATGCATTT
>JBNJGO010000014.1:0-16199 GCA_051819745.1 Nanobdellota archaeon
CGAGCAACTCAAGAACGACATTGGAGTTCGCAGATGTTCAAATCCTATTATTAAAAAAGATCTTTGAATAAACTGAGAAAGAATAGCCCCGCCCGGATTTGAACCGAGGTCCCGGGACATTTCCAGCGGAAATACAGGATGACGCCTGCGTTAGCCGCTTCCAAAATCCCGGATGATTGGCCGCTACACTACGGGGCTGAAATTACCAGAACGCGAAGTTTCTGGTTATGTTGTGGAAAACAACATTCCATTTATAAATATTTCTCAAAACAATAATTTACTACTCTAAAGTTGTTAAAAAAACAAAACATTTATATATTAGTACATCTCTATAGTAGTACATGAGGTGTAATGATGGTTCAAAATAACTCAACATTTTTTGTCGATCACACTGTAAAAAACGGTTCCCTAAAACTTGAAGGTATTTTGCAGTCTTCAGTACAACCGGGACAAAAGGGTTTTAAAGTTGACTCAACATATCAAAAAGAAAATTCTTCGCCAGCAATTCAAGAAATTCAAACAATAACTCCCGAAGGAAACTATATGAAAAAATTTATGGGATTACCTCTATTAAAAACTGATGATAATAACAAAATAACTGGTGTGGAACTATCAGATCCATCAACTTTTGAAGGGTCAAACGAATATAAACATGAACTTCAGGACCGATTTTACAATGTGTCAAATATTATTGGTGACCTGAACATAAAATCAATAAATAGCGGACTCCCAGATGTAAAAGTGGCGAAATTACTAGAACAAGATACTGCTCCTAATGAGACTGTTGGAGAATTACTTGTTAATAAAATTGGCGATCAGGTAGTGGAACCTGTCTTAACTGCTCTTTTCAAAGAAACTGATTTTGAAAAAAAATATGATTTTATTGACGGCTCTGCAGGTGTAGAGACATTGCATCAAGGATATGATGTGTGGAATAATAACAAATATTTCATGGTAGAATCAAAAACACCAATACAGTATTCTCAAGCTGAACTCGACAAAGACCTGGCTGACGATTCTGAAATAGAGTTGACAAAAGACTTCAAAGAATTAGATGGTCATACGTATTATGAAATGGTAAATATTGATGACCGAGGAAAAGCAACCTATTTTTCAGGATTCAAAAATGAAGATGGAATAATAACTCATCAAACACCAATCTCGCAAGAAAACCTCACTCTATTAGACGAACACGTTAATTATATTATGGCTGAACTAGATAACAATACTCGTGGAGCGGATAATTACAATGATAAACAAGAACGGTCTTTATCGCCGAATATGAAACCAAACAGTATTAATCTACAAACATCATCAGCATTCATTGATAAATACCTTCAATTAGAAAAAAGTGCACAACAAGAAGGTATGTTTCTCAAAGACTTCCTGAAAGAAAACAATCTTGAACCTGCTCTCCAACAATCACTTGAAAATAGTTATGAAGCAAGGATTCGAGGACAAAGTGTGGATTCATACGAGGAAAACCATCCTGAAAAAAAAATCGAAAAAAAACCAATAGATTGGAAAATTCCAACAACTGACGGACAACAAAAAGTACATCTATATAATGGTGCAATAGCAAAAGAAATTGATACTAAACAAGGGAAAGTGAATGCTTTTGTCAACGATTATGACACCTATAAAAAACTTGCTGTTCAAAACGGTGAAAAACCTCTTGATAAAAACACTTACAACCAACGCATTGAAAACAACGTTCGTCACGACGTCGAGAGAGTTCCAGGACACTTCAATTACAGCGGTCTTGAAAAAAGATAAGTTTTTTAATAAAATAAGTTTTTTGAAACTTCGATGATAAATGATTTGAGTGTTTTATACGAAAAAATCATGGCATTGTATGGTCCTCAAGGATGGTGGCCAAACATTACTGCCGATGGTGACTGCTCATATACTCCTGGTGATGTAACAAAACCCTCTCGAGAAGAACAATTTCACATCATCATAGGAACAATACTCACACAAAATACAAGTTGGAAGCAAGTCGAGCGATCCCTCAAAGCACTACATGATATTTCGGCACTCGAACCAAAAGCACTCCTTGAAACCGCTGATAAAAAAATAAAAAAAGCAATACGACCTGCAGGTTATTTCAATCAAAAATGCGAACGTCTTAAAACTGTCGCGAAATGGTTTTTGAAACAACAAGATATTCCTTCCAGGAACGAATTGCTCGCGATAAAAGGAATTGGGCCTGAAACGGCAGATTCAATATTACTTTACGCTTATCACATTCCATCCTTTGTTATCGACACTTACACTAAACGAATATTACAATCGCATTGTTTCCTTGAAGGAACAGAAACATACAATCAAATAAAAAATTTCATCGAAAATAATATCCAAAAAGATGTAGTTGTTTATCAAGAGTTTCATGCTCTTATTGTCAAACACGCAAAAATGTATTACACGCGAACAACACCTGAGGATCCCTTACTTGATACAAAATGATAAAAAATAACCATAACAACATACGAGATTTGATAATCAATAGACAATATTATCAAGCTCTTGAACAATTATCTGGTTTAAAAAAAACAACAGTTGTTAACGAATTGTTCAAACAAGCAAAGATAGGATTATTAGAACAAAAAACTGATGAAATAGTGTCAACATCTATCGAAAAAATTCTTAATATAAATTATCATAACGAATATAGTGCCCTATTCAAGACAACAAAAAAAGAAATTACTGAAGCATACCATAATCCTACAAACCAAAAATACAAACAACAACTCTTAACATTATCAAAAAAACTTGATGATTATAATCATACTTACTTGATCAAAAAAGAAGTGAAAGAAACATATAACGCCTTAGAAAACGGATCTTTAGAAAAGACCTCAAATCATATAAAATCCTTATATATGATGCAAGCAGGGTTTAAAAAAGACATTCCTGAACTTCAACGAATAACTGAACAAGCAGGGTTTCTCAAAACAAGAAAAGACTTGTCTTTAACCGCAAAATTAAATTCTCTCGAACAAGAAGCTGAACACAAAGAATTTACTGAGTATGAAAAACAAAATATAAATCCTTTGTACGATCCAACATTGTTCCCGGATAAAAAATTACAACAAAAACTATCAACAAAAAAAATCTATGATTCGTTAAATTGACAATGTGAACTACTATGGTAATCGATCCTGAACAAAAAGCATTATATCAACTAGAACAAGTGAAAATTCTCAAAGAACACTTACAAAAAGAACGATTATATCAATATGCTCACCTTGGTGAAGATATGCTTCTTGATATTGAGCAAGAAATAACTGGTAATCCTTTACTTGAAAAAGTTCTAACTTCAAATAAAATTGATTTTCATATGATGGAAATACGAGATTATTTACGAACAGCATATGACTTGATGGAAGAACCTAAAGAAACTGTTGAAGAGTATGTTCTATTAGAACAAGAACAAGAAAATATTAATGTGGACATAGGAAAAAATATTGTTAATTTATATGAACAAAGAGATGATTTGACTAAAGATCAATTGATAGAATTAGACTTATTAAAACAAGAACACAGTACTCGATTTCATTCAATGAAATATATGATTGCAGACAAATATGTTCGACATGCTAAATCAATGCTTGATACTCCTTTTTCCCACCAAGGTTATGATGATAGTAAATATTTTCTCAATCGAGCAAAAGAATTTTTAACTGGTAATGTTATTGTAGCTAAAGAACATGAACGAAGACTAATTAAAGGTATTGATAAATTGATTGAACGAAGTGATTTCAATCAAACAAGCACTCAATTGGCAACTTTGTACTCTGAAGATCAAAAAGGAGCGAATACGTTATCGGATAATTCAGAAAATGCTTTTGTTGACTATAGGATTCAGCAAGGGTTCAAACGGAACTGTGATGATTCTTTACGTTATAATTAGGTTCCTCTCTGTTTGAAAAGCACTTCTTTTATAAATAAGATGCTATTACCTATTACTATGGGTTTTTCAAAAATACCTCCACTTGAGTCTCCAGAGCAATACGTAGATAATGCTTTCCGAAAAGCACGCCTTCGAGCAAGAGAATACACTCTCAAAGATCATGAGAAATCCGAGATTCGAAGGAAAAAAAGTCTTTCCAAACAAAAACTAGATACTATTAGAGAATATCTCACTCAAAAAATTGAAAAGCTCACCACCGAATTTCCTTCTATTGATTCTCTTGATGAATTTTATATACAACTCATAAGGATATATTTGGATGAAGAAAGTGTAAAGCGGTCCCTATCTGTTCTTAGTGGACTTTCTCAAAAAACAAAACAATTCAGCTCATCGTATCAACGAAAGATAATGCAGTCTAACAGTCCTGTTGAAGTTGATAAAAAAATGAAGGAATTTTATGGTCGCATCAGTTCTTTGTTTAAGCGTACAACGGAAGTGTTTACTTATCTTCAAGAAGTAAGAAGTACATTACAATCATTTCCCGAACTCAAAAAAAAGCATTTTACAGTATGTATCGCAGGATTTCCGAATGTTGGAAAGTCAACACTCCTTTCTAAACTCACCACTTCAACTCCTATGATAAATTCTTATCCTTTTACCACAAAAACACTTAATGTAGGGTATCAACATAAAGAAGGAATTACTATACAATATATTGACACTCCTGGAACGCTTAATCGATTGGAAAAACAAAATTCTATTGAAAAACAAGCAGAAGTGACGATGAGATACGCGGCACAAGCAATAGTGTTTGTGTTTGATATCACTGAAGAAAGTTATCCTATCAGTAAACAATTTCAACTGTTTAAAAAAATAAAACGGTTTCATATTCCTATCATTGCTTATCTTTCAAAAACAGACATTCTTGATCAAGAACAGATAGTTGAGTTTGGAAAAGAATTTGATAATAAAAAAATACCTCTTCTCACTAATCAAGAAGAAATAGTTGATGTTCTCATTCAAAGCTATCGAGATATGGTTCGATAATTCTTGTTATTTTATAATTCTAAAAAATATTCTATTATTTCCATTTCTTAGAAGGTGTTGTTTTGTTCAAGGGATGTTTGGCTTTCTTGAAGAATCATCTGAATCAGTCTTTTTAGAAGGTGACTCTTTTTGTTCAGGTTTCTTTGTCGAAGAATGTTCTTTGGATGTGGTAGTTGATTCTTGTTTGTTGTCCTCAGGACCTTTATATTCATTTTTCACTACGCGTAATTCTTGACGACCGAGTTCTGCACGAACTCGTTTACAAAATGTTTTTGCTCCTTCAAAATAAGATTTCACAGGGTCTTTGTCATTATGTTCGATAACATCTATGATCTTATCTTTTCCTTTAGGATCTCTGATAAGGTCGTGAAGGTTTTCAAGATCTTGTTTCTTGAACACATCAGCTTCCTTTTTTTCAAAAATTTTGAAATGATTCTCAAATTTTGTAAGGATTTCATTAATCTCATCTTTATTAATAACGGCACCTTTTGATATTGACGCTGAAAATGAATTATACCAGTCGGATGGTATTCGCAACGTCTCTCTAAGAGTCTTACTACCACCATGATATTGGCTGTATATACGCCCGATGGCAAAATTAATCGCTTTTGATTTATCTTCTATTGAAGCAATGTATTCTTTAATAGATTTTGGTTGTGGTTTAACTGGATGAGTTCGTTGGGGTGAAGGTCTTGTTTTTCTGCTTGGCGTTGGTTTTCGTAAAATTCCCAAACAAACTAATACATATAGCATGGAAAGAAGAAAATTCAATCCTGCGAGCACTCCGAAGTCAAAGACTGAAAGTAATGGGATTTTAGCTAAACTTAGCGCATAAAATCCTCCTGATGTTAGTAATGGGATGAGCCAAAGTCCTTTTGACTGTTTACTAAATTCTTCGTGAATGACAAGTGAAATAATTATGGTTAGAATTGTAGGGAAAAATCCTACAATGACAAGGAATATTGGATGGTCTCCACCTATAGAAACTAATAGTATGAGTGCAAATACTATTATCAAAAAAAGAGAACTTACTCGCTCGAAAATATCTATTCGTTTTTTATGGTCTGGAGTCATCAAAATACACCTATGGCCAGATTAGAAATAAAGGCATTTATAAATATTGCGAGAAAATGGGACTATATCTAAAAAGAAACAACAACATTTATAAAGGGATTATTATTTCTCGCAGGAGTATGGCAAAACAAATTAGAGCAGTAGCTTGGAGGCGTTTAGAACGACCTTACACTCGACGATCAAAGTATCGTTCCAAGGCGTTTGTCAGGGCAGTTCCTACAAATAAAGTTGTCAAATATGAAATGGGAAACCTTTCCAAAGAATTCCCTGTAATAGTTCGACTTCACTCTTCTGCAGACATTCAAATCAGACATAATGCTCTAGAATCAAGCCGTAACACGGCAAACCGAGCACTCACTTTAGGAATCGGACGAGCAAATTATCGATTCAGATTGCGTGTTTACCCACATCATATCTTACGAAACAACCCTCTCGCAGCGGGAGCTGGTGCAGATCGTATGAGTACAGGTATGAAAAAGAGTTTTGGAAAACCTGTTGGCGTTGCAGCTCAAGTTAGATCGGGACAACCTATCATGGAAGTCCACTGTCAAAAACGTGGTGTTGAATCTGCAAAGAACGCTTTGAATAAAGCTCGAAAGAAAATGCCAAAAGGCGGTTATATAGAGATTGTTGAAAACAAGAAAGCTGTTGTTTAGACAATTAACTTTTTATTTTTTATTCTCAATTATTGCTTCTTCTTTATTTTCAATTGTGCTGTTAACTTATTGTTTTTCAAAATATGTGTTGTTATATTTACGTGTTAGGTATTTAGGAGTGTGGTCAAAATCAGAACTAATTTAATACATAAAAACTGTTTGTTAAAAAAATAAAAAAAGCCAACTGCTTATTTCTTAAAATGTTTTACAAAAGCAGTGTTTTTCTTTTTGATAGCAGCCAAAGCCGACTCGATAATATCGAGAGGTTTTATTTTTGAAGAAGTTGTTTCAATCAGCATCGTCGGAATACCTATTTGAGGGTGCTCGATAGCATACGAAGCGATCGCAACGCCATCAACCGAAAGTAATTCTTTTTTTAAGATGTTACATAGGGTATGATCCGTACCAGGTATTTGGAAAACGATCTTTTTCGGTTTTTTTTCAAGAATTTTCAATTCCATAATAGAACACCAGAAACAAGACTGAGTTTATAAAATTAATGCTTTGAAACAAAGAATAGGTTATTTAGAATATAAAGAACTGTTTGAAACTCATTATTTATTAGTTGAATTCAAACATACTTTCTCGAGAATTGTTTTTTGAATGTCTTAACAAGTGATTCTGAAGCTCGAACAATATGATTTTCTTTTTCTTGATCGACATAAATAAATTTATTTTCACTCATATCATTAACAACTAATTTGAATAGTAATCCTTCATCAGGAAGATCTGATTGGAAATAAGGGTATGGGAAGGACTCTTGTGATTTGAAATCCTTTGCATATGAACCTAGAACTGATTCATAAATGCGTCCTTTTTGCAACGAGAAATTAGTGTATGTTGAGAAAAGAGAATCGTTTGCATAAGCGATATTTGAAATTGGAACTTCTGAATTAATCATATCTATTCGATTGATATCTGAATTATTGTACTCGCGAACAAATTTGTTAAGTTGTAAGGTAAATTCTTTATCGATGTCGTGTAAGGGTACGGGTGTATTATTGAATAATCCTGATGCGAATAATTGTCCAAGAATGTCCGAATATTGCTTATTATATCCTGAATCGTTAACAATTGACTGTGCTGTTTCAAAAATTTTTCTTATTCTGGATTCATCAAGTACAACCATAATCACCACTACTGTAAAGAAATAACTGTTTTATTTAAATCTTTTTATTGGTTGAGAGGAGTCTTTAAATCCGGTAAATTATGAAATTACACAATATTTTTAAAGAAAGACTGTGGTCTTGCTCTACATGGACTTTAACAGCATACTCATTCTTATATTACTCACTTGTATTCCCTTTATCGAATTGAGATTCTCAATACCTGTTGGTATTCTTTCAGGAACATTATTGTTGCCCTTTGGTTTTGCTATATCTGGCTTGGGATTGCATCCGGTGCTTGTTTTCACAATTGTTGTTATTGTAAATGCCACTTTAGGTATTGTATTATTTCACTTCATTGGTTTGTTCGATTCTCAGTTACGGAAATCCTTTCTCAAAAACCATTATGCTAAAGCACTTGATAGGGCACAACGAAAAATCCATCCCTACGTAAGAAAATATGGTTTGATAGGATTAGCACTTTTTATAAGTATACCCTTACCGGGAAGCGGGGTGTATTCGGGAAGTATTGGTGCTTATGTCATTGGCATGGAAAAAAAAGATTTCTATATAGCGAGCGTTCTTGGAGTGCTCATTGCAGGAATTATCGTAACCACTCTAACGCTTTCAGGACAAGCAATATTTACCTAAAAAATAAGTTATAATCGCATAATTTAAATAATACGACCTATTTGAAGTGTGAATTATGAAATTCAAAACAACTGATACAAATAAATTCCCTTCCATCGTAGGATTACACGATGTCAAAAAACAACTTCTTTCAGCACTCGTTCTCAAACGACATGTAGTTCTTGTAGGTCCGCCTGGAATGGGAAAGACAACACTTGTAAAAGACTTATCTTTACTGCTTGAACCTCAAGAGCTTAATGACTGCGAATTTCATTGCACGCCTTCAAATCCTGCTTGTCCAACATGTAAAGAAAAAACATTAGCAGGTACATCTATTCCTACAAGACAATATTCTGGTGATGAATTATTTGTTCGAGTTCAAGGAAGTCCTGATTTAACAGTCGAAGACTTAATTGGAGATATTGATCCTGTAAAAGCAATGAAATATGGGGCTTTAAGTCCTGAAGCATTCACTCCGGGAAAAATATTCAAAGCAAATAATGGGGTATTGTTTTTTGACGAACTTAATCGATGTTCACAACGATTACAAAACGCATTACTTCAAGTTCTTGAAGAAAAAAGGGTTACAATAGGAAGTTACGATGTCGATATTCCGGTGGAACTACTCTTTGTTGGAACTATGAACCCTGAAGATACTAACACTGAACCACTTAGTGATGTTCTTCTAGATAGGTTTGATTTGATTTATGTTCATTATCCGAGAACCCAAGATGAGGAAGAATACATAGTCAAACAACAAGGACAGTCGCTGACAACATTTCCTGACAATCTGTTCAGCCATATGATAACCTTTATCCGACGAATGAGATTGAATTCTGATATTGAACGAGTTCCAAGTGTCAGAGCAAGTATTGGACTATACGAACGATCGCAATCAATAGCATTACTCAACAAAAAAGACGAGGTTCGAGCAATTGATATTCTGGAATCAATGACTAGTGTTCTCGCTCACAGAATAAAACTCAAACCATCCTTAGCATACACAAAAAACACGACTTCCTATCTAGAAGAATCGTTTGGAGAATTCTGCAATGAAAAAAACTTGACTCTGGATGAAAAAGAAAGTGATGCTCCCTAGCATTGCAGGTAAACAAACATTCGAAGAACCATCTGATGCAAACGAGAACCAAGATAGTGAAAGAGACACTTCTATCGATAACGCTCACGAAGGTGAAGAGCTTGATGGGAACATGCTGGCACAACCGGACGATACAAAAGAAAAACTCGCTCATACGGCCCTTGATGTAGATACTTCAACTATCGATGATGGAATGGTCGTTCAAGAAGGTGTCAACCAAAATGTTGGTTCTTTCATGCCAGACATTATGTGTAAGGATCTAGTAAATAATTATAAGAACGCAAAACAACTTTATGGAGAAACCATCATTCGAGAACTAACAGGATATGACCCAAGATACGTTGAGAAAAATATTACTATTCCTGAATTCCAACGAGAACTTCAAGAACGAGTTCGAGATGCAATAAACGATCTCAAGGACAAAGAGATTCTCACGCCTGGAGGAAGATTTTCTGATTCTGCACTAGATGTTGCAGCATTATTTTTACTTGAAGAAGAATATGAACAAACACAAGATGCGAAATCTCCTTATGGGGAACATGTCAACAAAGCACTTGATCGTTTTGGAGAAAAAAACACGACAAGACCCTATATTAAAAGCGATTCCTATAAGGATGTTGCCATTAGGAAATCAATATCCAAAGCAATTTCTAGAAATCATGATTCGCTTGAAACCAACGATTTAGTTTCTTTTGACAGAAGATCAAAAGAACAAATAAACATAATATATGCGCTTGATACTTCTGGCAGTATGAAAGGAACAAAAATAAAACTTGCAAAAAAAGCAGGTGTCTCTCTAGCAAGAAAAGCAATATCTGACCAAAACAAAGTCGGAACAGTATTATTTGGAAGCGATGTAAAATCAAACATCCCATTAACAAATGATTTACTCCCATTGCTTCGTTCGCTTGTAAAAGCATCACCTGGCCGAGAGACAGATATTGGTTTAGCAATAGATTCATCAATTGAATTACTTGATTCCGCAAAAGGAATAAAACATGTTGTTATTATAACAGACGGGCTTCATACAACAACAAATGATCCAAAAGAATCAATACAAGCTAAAGTCCATAAAGCAAAAGAACAGAACATAAGTATTTCCATTGTAGGAATTGAACTTGATGATAAGGGATTAGAATTAGCACAATCCATTGTTGATCATAGTGGTGGAAACCTTCATTCTGTAAAAGAGCTAGATGCTGTCGGCGGTATTGTAATCGCAGATTACGCTGATTTATTATAAACAAGAGATGTTATCAGAAAACAATCATTTTATGTTCTCGTTTCTTTTTGGTTTTAAGCTCTTCCAAAGAATCAGCAAGTATCTCGCGAGTTATCTTTTTCCTTCGCCGTCTTGGATCGATGATAAAATACTGGTTAGGATCTTTTTTACTTTTTTTGTAAACAACAATATATTTTGACGTGCTTCTCGTCCCTCTAATTCGACCAACATTCACCCTAACAAGCAGGATTTTTCCTTTGTCGAGCATGCTATTAATATAATTAACATCAAAATCTCGTTGTGCGATGATAATTTGTTCTTTCTCGCAAAGAGTTTGGTATCGTTGTGAAATTTTAGATGCCAACTCGATTTGTTTTTTAGTATATTTCTTGAATCGATAATCAGGATAAGAATAATCAGTACTTTCGACAACAACTTTTGGTTGAAGTCCTTTTTTCTTCGCATATAATGCTAACCCGTAAATCGAAGATGCTCTTGTTGGTGGGATGATTGATGAAAGCCAGATATCAAGCTCATTATCTTCTGACAATTCAAAAGATGGATCAAAATAATTGATAATGGACATCAAAGCTGAAGCTGCGCCAGTATAATTTGTAGTCTGTTTGTGAGAGTAAAGAACTTTTTTTGGCGTAGTTTCTTGCTCTAGTGCCATGATAATAACCCTCTAGTGTAGAGTGTATTAAGAATCCTCAGGTTCTGGTTGATCTCGTTTTACTGTTAATGGAATAACTCCTTGTTCAAATTCCATCTTAGCGATTTCAACAGGATTATATTTGATTTTCTCATAATCTTTTTTAGTGAGAGAAAGTTTGGTTTCTGCTCCTTGAGATAACTGCAGAGCTCGAGAACCAATCATTCGAGCTTTCTCGAATCGAGTATATTTTGTTTGATCAAATGAATTTTTAACAACGACATCGTCTTTTGCCATATTATTTCCACCCTGAAAAAAACCTTATTGATTGTGGTTTTAAATCCTGAAACTAACAGGTATTTATAAACGTTGTGTCTTGTTGTTTGTAAAAATATTGGTTTATATTAGTGTTGGTCCGAAAAGGATGATGTATCCGTATCTTCTTGTGAAGAAGAAAGATGTAGTCCCCGATCTATTTCTTTAGCGACATTTTCAATATCATCAAGCATTTCAGCAACAGTTCGCTTTAAATCCTTGACAAGATCTTCAAGAGAATCATAGTTAATATAATATTTATTCTTGTAATTGGTAACAATCCCTGCTTTGAGCAATCTGTTAAGATGATATACGACCGTTCCTCTACTTAAGCCCGTAAGTTCGGCCAGTTCATCGCTTGAGAGTTCAGTCTGTACTTTGAGCGCTTTAACAAGCGTGATAAATATTCTATAACAGCTCTTATCCTTGTCTCTAAGACCAAATAATCCGAGACTCTGTCCGAATAACAGCAACAAATCATTGATAGTATTGTGTGATTTGACGTGCTCTCGAACGATAGTCACTTTAGAAATTCTCATAGTAATGGCGTTAAAGAATACAGGGTTTATAAATTTTGCTTCGGCTGTTCACGATGTTGTATGGTTGTATATATTATTGTTGTCAGCAACTAATTTAAAGAAAATTTTATAAAACGAAACATAATCCGTTGTGTATCTCGATTGATTTCGAGTTTACATCCCTCCTTAGCTCAATTGGTAGAGCGTTTGGCTGTAGATGTCAACGGACACGACCCGCTTTTGGCGGTGTGAATGATAGTTGACCAGCTGATACCGAAAGGTTCCCGGTTCGAGAGCGGAGAACTGCAGTATTCCTGCATTAGTCTTTCGCCGAATTTCCGGGAGGGGGGACATTTTTTTTCCCTTTCTTTCAAAGAAAAAATTAACTAATTAGTGATTTGAATTCTGCGTTGAAACAGTGTTGCTTTTTTTCTAAGTCTTTTTAAGAATTGTTTAACGAAATAAGTTCTTGTGTGCTTGTTATGTTTTAATTTGTTATTTTTTTTTATCATGTTTATTCGATTCTCTTCTTGAACTTGTATTCTTCTACTAGTATTATACCATGTCAAGAACAAAAAGTTTTTAAACACGCTACGCTAAGATAGTGTACATGGGATTATTGCTTCACGGCGCACTTGGAATTGCGAATATCATAATATCGCTGTTCGTACTCTGTTTCGCTATCGTTTTCCTAAAAAAAACTGTTAAGGTCAAGGATCGAAACCCTTGGATTTTTCTTCTCATAGCGGTTGTTGTCTTTTTTGCGATCGAAGTTCTCAAGATAGCTTCGTTTGTCGGTTGGATCAATCTTCATGCGTATTCTTTTTATCTTGATTCCATGTTTATTGCAATACTATTATTTACATTCATATTCCAATATAATCTCATCTTGAATTCCGAACTGATAGCAATACGTAGGAAAAAAAAGAGGACGACTTCCAAAAAGAATTCTTCTGCAAAGAAAAAATCTTAACTGTAGGATTCTACTTATTATGTATTCTATTATTTCATAGTTTGTCACGAGTAATATATATGGTATCAAAACAAAACGTTATTGCAAAACAAAATATTAGCTTCCAACGAACTCCTATTCAAAAGGCGATTGGATTAATGTTTTCTACTCGAAAAAACGAATTTGCGATGATATTTTCATTTCCTAAAAAAAGACGGATCGCTATTACAATGTGGTTTGTGTTTTATCCTATCGATATTATTTTCCTCGATGAAACTAATATGGTGGTTGAACTCAAAGATAATCTTAAACCATTCAGGAATTATTATTCAAAACAACAAGCAAAGACATTTATCGAAGTGCCAAAGGGTACAATCCAACGATTTAACCTCAAAAAAGGCATTATGCTTCACTATATACCTTCGAAAGTGTCTATTTTATCGCATAATACGGCATAAAAGCAAAAAATATATAAATAGACTTAACTGTGGTTGTGCATGAATACCTAAAATATCAATTTTTAGGAATCTATACAAAGGGTGAAATATATGAATAAAGGAGAATTAGTTGAATCGATTGCTAAATCGAAAGGATACCCTAAGTCTCAGGTTAACGAGACTATCAATGAAATGATTAGTACAATTGAAAAAACTGCTAAGAAACGAGATCTAAAGCAAGCACAAGTACAACTTGTTGGTCTTGGAACATTCAAAGCTGTTAAACGAAAAGCACGAACCGGTGTTAATCCTGTAACTGGAGAAAAAATCAAGATTCCAGCTCGAAAAACACTTAAGTTCACACCAAGTGCTAAGCTCAAAAAGCTTTAAGCAGTTGATGTTTGGCTCGAAAGAGCCTTTTTTAATTTTTTTTTAAATCTATTTCTGTTAGTATTATTGTGGTTTTTTCAATCAACAAGTGTTTTTCACTATTGAGGATGGTATTATCGCTTGTATAATGAAATAGTTTTTCCCCGCACGTCAACAACAGTTGATTTTGTTTGTTTTGAAAGTTCCCAAGCGACATCCTTAATGTCTTTTTCTGTTTCATCAAGATATGATTGAAGAACTTTAAGTTTAGAAAAAGAATTAGCTTTCAAATGGCGTTGCAATTGAACGATAAGTGCCGTTGTAATTCCTTGTTTACCGATGCTGGTGAATGGTTTCAAGTGATGTGATTGTTTTTTGAGTTCTTTAAGATCTGTCATATGTGACTAGTATGTTGTGAATATTTATAAGTTTATATACTGCTTGCGATCAATACTGTTAAAATCAACTAATTTCCACTCTAAAGAAACAACATAATGTTTAAATACGTATTATTCTCTTAAAAAGGATAAATACTACTAAATTACAGTTTAAACTGGAGGTATACATATAATGAAGTTCAAACCAACAACATCAAATCGTGGTCAAGCGGCGCTTGAGTTCTTGACAACATATGGGTGGGCATTTTTAGTCATTCTCGTTATGATCGGAGGACTCTCCTATTTCGGTGTCCTTGACGTTTCAAAATTCGTTCCAGACAGTTGTAAACTCGATGGAAACCTCGAGTGTCCAACATACGCTCTACACAATCAATCGGTCGAGTTAGGAATTAAGAACAATTTCCAATCGTCAGATATTAACGTGACTGAAGTTAAAATCAAAGAAGTCGGACAAGACTCCTGGATTACAGCGGAGCCTACTGCACCACACGATCCGTCATATGCTATTGAGTCGGGTGACGAACATGAGGGTGCAGAATTTGATTTTGATTCTTCGGGAGATTTTGATGAGTTCCTTGATGATAAAAAGAAATTCGATCTTGAAGTCTATTATAAAAAAGGAACATCTACAATCACCCAAATCTCTTCAGGAACACTTACAACAATGGTAAAATAAGTTGTTGTTCGTATTTTATTTTTCTTTTTTTTTATCACTATTTTTCTTGAGGGCATACGATGAGACGACAAGGACAGGCAGCGCTTGAATTTCTAACAACATATGGTTGGGCCTTATTATCCGTTCTTGCAGTCATTGGAGTGCTAACTTATTTTATCGGCGCAGGCGATGTTCAAAAATTCGTGCCGACAACATGCGAGCTAGGTTCTGAATTCATCTGTCATTCAAACGCAATTAATGAACGAGGAGATGTGCTTATAGAACTAGCGCCAAGCACTAATGCCGTTAATATTTCTAAAATACAATGCGTGTATGAGGATGGCACTGAAGTAATTTCCGAATATGGTGATTTCTCTTTCGAACCTGGAGAAAAAACCGTTGTTCTCGCTTGTAAGGGTCCTCAGGGGCTTGATTTGGATGGTAAAATCAAACTTACTGTAAACATCGTCTATCAAGAACAACAAACTGGTTCGTTTAAACACGTTGCACGCGGTGAAATTGTTCAAAACATTTTCAAAGGCGATATTGAAGAGGGAATTACTATTGATCAACTGCCTGATTAGATTATTGTTTTGTTACTGGTATGTTTGCAAAGAATTAAAAAAAGAGTTAGAACAGTATAATATATGGCTTTAAACAACTGGTGCGTGTACTTGCTTGAGTGTCGTGACGGTAGTGTGTACACTGGCGTGACAAACGATGTGGAAAAACGTATGAGTGCTCATCGCAGTGGTCGTGGAAGTAAATATGTTGCACGAAAAGGTTTTTCGAGGTTGCTATATGCTATTTCTGCTGTTGATAAGGTTGATGCGATGAAGATGGAATACCGGGTGAAGCAGATGTCACGGAATGAGAAGATGATGTTCTTCGTTCAATATGGTCAACGCCACGTTTCAGATTGATTTTTTATGCGTTTCCCATATATTTGCGAAACATCACAAATACATCCTGAGAGGAGTTATTCAGTATTGGGTTGACGTGTTATTGATTTGGCTTTTTGAATAAAATCTATCACTCTTTCTCTGTACTCTTCGATTGTTTTTGCAGTGAAATTGTGCGTAGTTTGATAACTGGCTTGATGACGATCGCTTTTGAGTTGTGTATACAATTGCGCATCTTGTTTTTGTAGGGCTAG
>JBNJGO010000014.1:16299-19897 GCA_051819745.1 Nanobdellota archaeon
GTTATGTGTTGATTTATCAAGGTGTGCCTGGACGAGATCCTTATCGTAACCTATTTTACGAAGGATGTTTTCCTATTAAAAAACTCATATTTCGCTTTCGCTTTTTTCGGTTGCTTGATAAGGAGTTCAGTTGTCGTGCAGAATCACCCTGTAAAAATTCTGTTCTCCGAGTATCGGAAATCCTTTCTTTCTCGCCTGAATAATAATATGATCATCTGCTTTGATGAACTCGTCGACTGTACAGTGGAAGAGACTCAAGGGATGGTTGGAGACAGCGTTGATACGGCGTTTGAGCTCAGTGTAATCACCTGGTTGCTCTTCGACGATGAGAATGTCGATGTCGCTTGTTTTACGATGCTTGTTCTCAGCTACCGAGCCGAAGAGGATGACTGTGAATGTGCTGTGAGGCATTTTTTCAAGAAAGTCTTCAAGCGGTTGGCGGATGTTCAGAGGCAGTTGCCTGAAGTGAGAAAGGGCTTGTTCAGCAAATTTGAGCGTGAATAGTCGTTGGTCGCCAATGGTGTAGAATGTATTGGATTTCGTTTTCTGGCGTTTGAGGATGCTACTGTTGGTGAGTTGCTGGAGTATGTTTTGCAGGGAGCTGTGAGAGAGACCTGTGTGGTCTTTGAGCTGGTTGTAATACAAGGTTGTTGTGTTGAGTTCGAAATACGCGTTGTAGATTTTGGTGTCGGGTTTCATCAGTTCTTGTGAAAGATGCTGTAATATATAAATATTACCAGTATTTGGTAATATTTTACCATTTTTTGGTATATTTGTGTTTCTTGCTAGTGTTTCGTTCATTACGGATTGTAGTGTGGTTGATGTTTATAAGCTTCACACGAGGGTGGCTAGTGGGTTGTGAGTGGGTGGGTTTTTTGGGATTAAAATCAACCAAAGATTTTTAAAGATGAATATTGATGAAGTATTTAATTCCATATGACTTGTTGGAGGTGAAATATATGTCTATAAACAAGATTGTTGAATATAATAAGACAGATACATACAAAAACAAAATGGATGAACCTGTTATATATTCTCCGAAAAAAGATGCTTATGTGCCAATTGGTGTAAATAATCCAAAAGGCAAAGTCCAAAAATACAATATTGGATTAGGACCTGGCTCATGGTATTAGTTTATTGATTCTTCTTTTTTTTATGTAATTCTTGGGAGGTTATTTCATATGAGAAAAATATTTTTGGTGACTGATTACGCTTGTGATAATAGCTGTATCTCTTGCGCTAAAAAAAGTGATGAGAGAGGAAAGCTTAATCTTGATGAGATTAAAAGTAAAATTGATTGGATAAAACCATGCAATAATGATAATATTGAAATTAGCGGCGGTGAACCTTCCCTGCGTGATGATATTTTTGATATGATTTCGTATATTAAGTCTAATTATGATACTAATGTTACGTTATTGTCAAATGGTCGAAAATTTAAGGATAGCTCCTTTTCAAAATCTATGAAAGAAAGTGGAATTGATAGAGTTATGACTACATTCTATAATGCAGATGAGAGAAAGCATGACAGTATTACACAGAGAAAAGGGAGTTTTCAAGATACGCTTAAAGGACTGCATAATCTTCAAGATATTGAAGTGCCGCTCTCTGTTAAAACAATAATCACACAAAATAATTATAAAGAATTAACTGATTTTGTCAATTTTGCATATGATGAATTTCCCGAGGCATGGGTATCTCTACATGGTTTGATTATGAGGGGGAATGCCTTTGATAATAGAGAACAGCTCGTGGTGAAATATAGTGATATGAAACCCTATGTTGAAGATGCTCTTGATACTGCTATAGAAAGGAATAAAAATCTGGGGGTTTTTGTTACTCCAACGTGCATTCTTGATCCAATGTATTGGAGTTACTTGAGTGTGGATTGGAAACAAATGACTCAAGAGATGATCTATATATCGCCTGAGGAGACTGTTCAGGGAAATATGGATGTGGAGCAACCACAGTATTGTAATGAGTGCGTTATCAACGAAAATTGTTCTTGGGCTTGGGAGTCTGCATGGAAGGAATATATTGATATGTTCGGGACAAAGGAATTACATAAGATCACACCGCAACAACTATATTTTAGAAAATGAAAATCGTCAACGCTACAAAAGATCATGCTAAAGGGATCTCTGAGCTGATGCTTTCAGATCTGCAGCATCCTCCTGATGATTTCCCGGAAGAAATGATAGAGCGATTTCGAGAGCATGCTCTTCCAGAGAATATACTGAAAGAATTCGATAATCCGAATCTAAGACTCCGTATCGCCATTGAGAATGATACTGTACAAGGTTTCATTGTAGGATATATGGAGACTGAAAAAGCTATACTCGAATATGTAACAGGATCTGATATCACGATGAAAAAAGCACTTCTCGAGGAGTTTATGAATGCGTGCAAACGAAAAGGTGTCTCGAGGATTGTCACAGATACGTTTTATTGCATGGAGAACCGTACGTTCTTTGAGGATGAAGGTTTTGAATATGTTTCAAAAGAACAAGTGGCGGATAATCTTGATATGCTCTGGTATGAAAAAAGAGTGTGAATAAAAAAATTGAAAATACTGAAATTGTAAAGCTCAAGTATGATGGTGTTTTTTCACTGGTTGGAGAGTAATGATGAAAATCCATATTGTTGGTGCTTATGCGTCTGGTAAAACTATTTGGATAACGCCATTAGGTGAAGGTTTTTCAGATATTCGAAAACGGAGTTCTTTGCTTGATTTCACTTCTTATTTAAGAAAAAATAATTTGAAAACTATTGAACTGGTCTTAAAATCTCTTTCAGATGAAGCAGTCTTATTAAAAGATTTAGAATATAAAAAAATCAAACCTTTTTCTAACAATACATTTCTTAGTTTGTTAGATGAAAGAGTTAATCAGTTTGAAACTGTTGAAAATAGATATGAGTTTTGATTTAATATGGGAATAGGGAAAATAATAACTTTTGATGGTCATGATAATGTTGGTAAATCTTCTTTAATTAGTTATTGTCAGAATTTAATGATCAACGATAATAATAAAGTGAATACTTATCAAACGATTAATCATGATTTTAAAATATATCGTGAGAATATGCCTGAAGATCAAAAAAATCCTTGGTTTTATCTTTCAGCTTGGTTAGTTACAGAGAATCAACTTAAAAAAGATAAGTTTTCTTTTGATTATTTGCTGGTTGACAGATCTTATTTTTCAACCCAAGTACTTAGTTATTCTTTAGGAATTGAATTTCCTGAATTTATGATTGAAAAATTTTTAATTCCTGATTTACCTATACAAGTAAAAGTTAATGAATCTGTAAGATTAAAACGAATGGCTGTTGATTTGGATATAAGTTATTCGGATAAAAAATCAATGGATACTGAACTTATTAAACGAGCTGATTATTATTATGCTCAACTAGGTTTACGTTCTTTTAACAATGATAAACCTCTTAAGGAGAGTGCTATTGATTTGTATGAACTTATAAAAAAAGAATCTTCAGATATGAAAAATTATAAATAAGATGCTGGAGTGATGTTATTACAATGGAAAAAAGAAGAACTTTTTCTGTGAAAATAGGTTCTAAAAATGTAGATTTAAGTGTTTAT
>JBNJGO010000015.1:0-6067 GCA_051819745.1 Nanobdellota archaeon
AATGCAACATTTAATTTCACCTTTGCTTGTTAATGTTGTTTTCTTTTTTTATATGTTTCTTTTTTTGTTACTGTTTTTCCTATTATTTTCCGAATGTTGGTTTTTGTATGATATTGACATAAAATTATTACATTTTTTGATGAAAAACTCTTTTTAAAATAACATTATCAGATGTTTTCAAAAACTAGACTTCTTGCTTGTCTTTGCTGTATTATGAATGTCCGTTTCATCCCAATCAAAAGAAACTGCTATTCTAGCGTACTCTTTTCGAATGTTGGTGTCAAAAATTAATTTATCGTCGGTACTTATGGAAAACAAAATGTTTTTTTCCTCAAAAAATGCAATGGGATGTTTCTTGAATGAACCGAAATTACTGATATAAACATTTGAAGTAGGGTTGGTTTCAATAATTATTTTTCTTTTTTTTATTTCCTGTATTAATTGTTGTTGTTTGATAACGAGTGGTTTTACTTTTTGCCAGGAATACTTCTTTAAATGAGAGGATATATCAAATGCAAGGATTGAACCATGACCAATACGATGAATTCGTGTAGTTTGTAAAGCGTTTTGAATCTGATCTAATGCTTTTGTGATATTTTCAATTTTATTGGAATTAAATCCTGGTTCTCCTTTGAAGAAAAATTCTCCAGCGTGAATAGCTGTTTTCCATTTTTGAGGAATAGAAATTCCTTTATCTGAATCAAGTTTTTTAATTCTAAATTTCAAATCATCAACGCCAACAAAATATTTTTTCTTCCACGTTGTCAATGAACAATAATGTTCAATCATATTACAAATATTTTTTTGAGAATCAACTTCTCCAATTGCAAAAATAATATACCGGATAGTAATTTTATTATTATATTTTTTTTCTAATTCTCGGGCAATAATTCCAAATAATTCCAGGTGATTTTTTTCCCAAAATGGAAAGCGAATTTCAATAATTCTAACGCCTAAAGAATACATGAACCTGACAATATCTTCCAAGATCAGGGTATTTATTCGCTTATGATTTATTCTATCACTGATTTCAGGTATTGGAGTTAATAATGTTGCTTTATTATTAAATCGCTTGAAAGAACCTTTTTCTTTAAGACTAATGGGTATTACTTGTTGAAATTGATAAAACGCTTCTGATTCGGTGATCGACCTTGAAAAATACTTTTTCATTATAGAATGAAGCTTGTTATATCCTTTTTTCGTTATCTTATTTTGTTTAAGATACTTATCGTATTGTTTTCTTATATCATGCTCTTTTTTGACTCTTCCAGCAATTGATAAACGCCACAAGTGTTTTAATTCATTCCAAAAAATTTTAGGTGTGGAACTCATGCCGAAATGAATGTGTGTCTCGCTGTATGTTTCTTTGAAAATGGTTTTCAGCTGATTAAAAATACGTTTTTCTTGTTTCAAAACAGTTGTTAATATGTTAATGGTTTCTTTTTGTTTTATTGATTTTGTTTTATTTGTAATTGACGATATGATTTCTTTTTCTTTTTTTAACAATTGTTTAATCTTAAGAAATACTGGATCTTGATTACAATCTCGAATTATTTGTGCAAGAAGCTCTATATCTTCTAGCCGAGGATGAGGAGTATTTTTCTTTCGAAGAACTGAAAGTATTTTTGTTGACGATTTTTTTATGCTCAATTCATTTCGTAGAATGGCTTTCTTAAGAAGAATTTGTCGTTGTTTTAAACTTTTGATGTTGATATTCAACGATAAGGATTGTTCTAAAAGATCACTGATTATTTTGAAATCATTATCTAATACAAAATATCCTATTGATTTTTTACCATAATATTCTTGAAGTTTCATCACTCTTTAACTCTTTTTTCACTTTTTAGGTGTACAATATACATTTAAAAAAACACAAATAAAAAATAAAAACCGTTACTGATTCATTTTTTCTCTTTAGAATTACTCTTCATCTTCGCTTTCAGCGAATTTCTTAACAGCTTCAAAATTTTCAACAAGCATTTTTGCTTTATTCTTACCAAATTTGAAAGGGTAAGGATCTTCTTCGCTTCGTTTAAGAACAATCATCTTATTTCCTTTAAATTCATCAAATTCTACTACCATTGTATTAACCTCACAACATTTTTTTTTAAGTTATTCGAACTTTTTTATAAATATTTGCTCTACGTTTCTAGTGCTCAATCGTCATCAACCTTAGTGGTTATATCTGGAGTATCACCGACAATAAATGAGTGCTCGTGTTGGCTGACCATTCCATTTCCAATCTCCTTGAGAGGGGGGTGTCCTTGAATTATTCCAGCTCGTTCGAGTTCACGAAGACCAAATCTTGTTTTACCAACACCTAACTCTTTTGAAAGCCATCTTGTAGCAAACGGTAAACCATTAAACGATTCTATTTTCTTAAGAACTTCTCGACCAAAATGACTTCTCACTCGTCCAGTGTTCACTTGAGACCATACGGTAGCTTGTCCTGATTCTTCGATAGCTCCTTTACCATTTGTGGCGAAAGGTTCGCATGCAACTGTCATTCCTTCTTGAAGTATTGTTGATTCGGGAAGTCCAATATTGGGTATTCTCGGATCAGTATGAACTTGATATGGTCCGAGACCATGACCAGAAAGATTTTTTACTGGTGAAAATCCGAAGTCAGTGATTGTATCTTGGATGACTTGTCCTATTTCACCAACAGGGGTTTTTGGAGTGAACATCTTTGATGCGTTTTCAAGTGCTTTCTTACTGGCTCTGGAAAGTTCTTTGAATTCTTCATCAAGATTCACGGTGAGCGCGGTATCACCAATATAACCATTGACGTGAGCACCAACATCAAGTTTTATGACATCGCTTGCTTTAATGATTGTCGGATCAGCTTGATCGCTACACTGATGGGCAGCGATAGTATTAATAGAAATTTGCGCTGGAAATGCAATACCTGCGCCTTGTTTTCTAATAAAATCTTCGACACTATCAAGAACCTCTTCTATTTTCGCTTCTTCTTTAATGAGTTTTTTACCATATTCTCTTGCTCGTCCGGCAATATGTCCTGCTTTAAGGATGTCTCGTCTTTGTTCAGGTTCCATAATGGAATCGTCTATAAGTATTACTATAAAAATTTACCTGTCGTTGTTGCTTATTTCACACTATACTTTTTTCAAAACAGCTATAATTCAAGTTGCATTTTGCTTTTCTTTGTTCAGTATATGAATTCATTTTTTTTTGAACAGAGTTCACAATCAATAGTTTTATAAATTTAATCACCGACCACTACATATAATCATATTCATAATAAGAGGTGCTGTGATGTTTTCAAAAAAACAAAAAAATCCGCGATTATACTATGTAGCTATCGATGATGAAGGTATTGATAAACATATTTCAAAAATAATTATTCGAGCAAAAGATAAACTCGATTCTTTCAAACACCAACTATCTGCCACGCAAGTAATATTATCAGATGATGATTTCACTGATCTTTACAAACTTCTCATTGATTTAAAACAGGATGTTAAAAAACTACATGAAGATTTAGATACAATAACAGGAATAGAACTTCATAACAGCCAATATTTCGTTGTCAAGGACAAATCATTTCTTGAAGACAAAAAAAAGCAACTTAATAATATGTTTCAAGAAATAGATTCGCTAACACAAATCATTGAACAAAGGCCTTCTGCAAACGAGATGAAACAAGACCTTCTTGACAAGATGGAATCCCAAGTTGATATTATTTCCTCATCAATAGACGCCATTCTCAAAGATGATTTTAACCTACGACGAATCTACAAAAGCATTTCTAACTTATAATTATGCTGGTTTGATTTTTTCTATGTTTTGGGCACGTGTATTTATGTTCAATTTTTTAGTTAGTATCCAACTACGCTTTTTTCGAACAGAGCCATTCTTTCAAAACTATTAAAAACACTTCTTGATTAATAGAGTATCATGGTTTCATTACCTGTTCCAAACCACATATCTACGCTTTTATCTGATTTAGGCATCGAACAGCTCCGCCCATCACAAGAAAAAGCGATCCAAGCAGGATTATTCGAAGATAACAATCTGCTTGTGTGTACGCCCACTGCATCGGGAAAGACATTAGTTGGGGAATTAGCATTATTTCACACGATACACACTCAACGAAAAAAAGGAGTGTATGTTGTTCCTCTTAAAGCACTTGCAAGTGAAAAATATACTGATTTCAAAAAAAGATATCCTCAATTCAAAATAGCTCTCGCTAGCAGTGATATTGATAGCAAGGATGAATACCTATCAGAATTCGATATTATCATAACGACAAGCGAAAAACTCGATTCTCTGCTCAGACACCACGTATCTTGGATTTCACGCATAGGAGTGTTAGTTGTCGATGAAATTCATCTTCTCAACGATCCAACTCGAGGACCGACCCTAGAAGTTCTAATCACTCATTTACAAAGCCAACTTCCTTCTCTGCAAATCATAGGATTATCTGCAACGATAGGAAATGCACGAGCGCTTTCTACATGGCTATCTGCACATCTTGTTGAAGACATCTGGCGTCCAGTACGACTCGATAAAGGAATATTATTTGATGAAACAATATATTTTCCAGAAAAAAAGTGATTTCCACTTCTTAGGAAATACACACAGTGTCAAAAACAGAAAGATTTATATAGAAATATTGTTGATTTCAAACTATATAGCTTACAAATCAACATCAAAAAGAGGTGTTGGAGGTTTATACAATGAAATTAGGGCGATTAACATTCTTTGCATTTTTCACAATGCTGTTTGGTTCACTAGCAACGAAACTTGCTTTCGCAGCTGACGCGACAGCATTTGATCATATTTCGACAATCGGATCCTCATTCACTTATTTATTCAATGGGGATGTAGGACAATTTCTCTCAACACTTCTTGAAGGAGCTCCAGTTGTTGGAGTCTTTATCATGGTCTACATTCTAGGACGATTCATCTCGGGATCGACAATCTTCAAAAAAGTCGATAAGAATGTCTATGAAAACATGTTTGGTATTGGCTTGGCTCTTGTAGCGCTTGCAACACCATCTGTGTATGGCTTTATCGTATCAATCTTTGGTGGAACATTCGTGATTATACTGGCGTTAATATTATTAGTAACCTTCATTGCAGTTGCGATTATTCGTGGAAAATCCTCTCATTCTGAAGCAAAAGGGGAACTCCATGAAAACAAAGCTGAAGAACACAAAGCCCATCAAACTGAAAATAAAGAAGAACACGAACTTGATCAGTTAGGTAAACTTCAGCACAAAGAGGAAAAGGATCTTAATGCTGCAAATACTGATTTGAAATCTATAAAAAAAACTGGTCTCAGCGTTGATAAAAGTATTAAAATAATAAAAAGTTTACTGAACAATTTAGCTTCTGAATCGAGCTCTGAATCTGCTGAGAAACTAAAAAAACAAATAATGTCTCAAGCAGCACATATAGGTAATAATATAAAGAAAATTCACAAGAACGAGCATCATTTGAAAAGAATGTTAGGTGATTTACAAAAAATTGATCACCGTGGATTAAATCTAACAAAAGATGAAGCTAATTTGTTCAATGATTTAAAGAAGCATTTACAAAAAGTTTATGCTGGTAAACATGGTGTTGATCCATCGGATCCTAGTGCTAAAAATGCTGTTAATAAAGAAGAAAGCGCTATTAAAAATCATGTTGCTCATTTGAAACAAGCTGAGCTAACACGTGAACATCTTGAAAAACAAGCAAAAGATCTCGATTCACTGTTGACTCATTCAATATCTGAATTATCAGATAAGCATAAAGAATTTGTTAATTTTATGACTTCTGGAGATACCAATGGTGCTATTAATAGTTTTGGTGATATTGAGAAGTTAAAAGATAAAATTCGAGATGAAGATGCTAAAATAGCTCATTTAATTCCTGAACAACAACAGTTAACAAACAGGGTGAGCCAACTTTCTAACGACTTGAAAAGTATAATTGGTCGTGTGATCTGATTTTTTTCTTTTTTTTCTTTTTTTTATTTCGTTAAGTTTTTAAAGTTCTTTTTCTCTTGTAGGATACAAGTCTCATAATTATTATTAAAATTATTATCAAAAAGAGG
>JBNJGO010000015.1:6167-18536 GCA_051819745.1 Nanobdellota archaeon
TTTTTTTTCTTTTTTTTATTTCGTTAAGTTTTTAAAGTTCTTTTTCTCTTGTAGGATACAAGTCTCATAATTATTATTAAAATTATTATCAAAAAGAGGTTTAATGAATAATGGTCTATGCCCATCCGAAAAATTCTAAAAATGCGATGACCATCTTTATCATCGTTATTATCATATTCATTATAGGAAGCATATTTGTTTTTTCAGGGCAAACTTTTCAAACGAATCACTCAGTATCAAATGATGTGTCAAGCCTTTTTAATGCTTTTATAGTGCTTGCACAAGGAGATGTCTACGGTTTTTTTGATGGCCTTGTGGAAGGAATACCCATAATAGCGATGTTTTTTGTTCTATTCTCAATAGTTCACTTTCTATTAACAACCGTGCTCAAATCATTATTCTCTAATAAAAAAATAGCGTTACTTCTTTCTATAGCGATAGCAATATATGGCTTTGTCAATCAAAAAATCTACAATCTCATGCTCTCGCTCAACGGTTATACTATCGCATTTCTTGTCTTTGGAGCGTTTGTTATCATGTTATGGGGCTTTGGAAAATCAACCGTCCCTGACACTAGAAAACAATTCAAAGACCTTTCTAAACAACGAGAACTCACGAGAAAAGACCGAGAAAAACTCAAAGAACTTCTTAAAGAATAATCTTTCTTAATTTATTCTCCTTCATCCTCTCGGTGGATGAGAATGGCAACAACAATAGCCATACCAACAATCAAATAAGATATGTCTTTATACCCAAAAACAAATAAGAGTAAACTGACAAGCAACATTAGCCCCGGAATGAGAACAAGTTGAAGAGGAATTGTATGATGGTGATGTTTTCGAATTGTAGCCATATTAAATCTTAATTGCGTGGAGTATTAAAATATTTTGTATTCAACGCATAATGACAACAACAAAATACTATTCGATTTTTTTTGTTTTATATATGATTGTCTTTTGTTTTTTGATAGTGTCTGTTAAAGCAAATATTTTTAAGTGAATTTATATTAGTGTTATTTATGACAACATGGACTGTGAATAAAGAACGATCCTTTAACTGCAAAAATCCTATTTTCATTGAAGGACTTCCAGGAATAGGAAATGTCGGAAAAGTCGTTGTTGACATCCTCATCGATCAGCTCAAAGCAAAGAGGGTGGCGGTATTTCACAGTTCCAGTATGCCAAACAGTGTGTTTGTCAACGAACACAATCGCGTACAACTTCCAAAAATATACCTTTACCATGCACAAATAAAAGAACAATCTTTTCTTTTCCTAACGGGTGATGCTCAACCATCTCAAGAACAAGCAAGTTACGAGCTGGCCTTTGAACTCCTTTCTCAACTCAAAGAATATGGTGTTAAACGAATAATAACTATTGGTGGTGTGGGGATGAATGATCTTCCCCAAGATCCTAAACTCTATGTTACTGGAAATCATGCTTCATTCATTGACGAATTCAAAAAACTAGGTGCGAATCCGAACGTTTATGGGGTTGTTGGTCCTATCGTTGGCATATCTGGACTTCTTATTGGTCTTGCTCAAAAACGAAAACAACAAGCTGTAGCTCTTCTCGGCGAAACATATGGCCACCCAATGTATATAGGACTGAAAGAAGCAAGAAAAATACTTGATTTGTTTAATAAAAAATATTCTTTTTCAATAACACTTGATGAACTTGACAGTGAAATTAAAGAATTAGAAGAAGAACTTTCTTCCCAAGGTGCAATTGAATCTCCTGAAGGGATATCTTTAGCGCAATCAAAAAAACTTTCTAAAAAAGTGAAAAAATACACTAATCTCAATTATATTGGATGATGCTTGTCAAACATTCTTGAAAACAACATCTTTAAAAAGATTACTGCCCGAGATTATATTATTTTACTATATGGAGGTTTTTTATTATGAATAAATTGTTTGTATTATTTGCACTGCTTACAGTGTCTGTATTGTTTCTTAGTGCGTGTTCTTCAACACCTCAAGACTCTGACTCAACCATTGATGATGTTGTTGACGATTCAACCAACCAAAAAGAATCTGCCGACGAGTCTGTTAAAACAACTGCGATGATGAAACATTGCACCTCAAATGCTGGTGAAGGGATGCCTGAATACGAATACTACATATCATCAGACATTATTTTTGAAAATATCACTACATCCAATCAAGGATGGTCGGCAAAAATAACCTCTCGAGAAGAAGTATGTGTAAATGTGAAATCGTCTGAAGTTGAAGGTTGGCTGTGTTCTGACCCACACGTCTCTTTCGGAGAATATAGTGGTATCGTCGATCAGATGGTTTCATCTCCTGTTGCAGATGTTAACTCCATAACTTGTGAAGAAGTAGAATTCGATCCAGCGGTTTTTGAACACTAAAAACTCTTTTTTATTCTTTTATTTTTTATTTTTATTCTTTAAAGCAAGGTGTGCTGCACCAAGAACTCCCTGATCATCAGAAAGTGAAAACCTTGTGAATTCAATTTGACTAGCATATTCTTTCAAAGCAAATCGATTGATTTTATTCTTGAGTCGCTGTTCAAATAATTCGTAACTGTTGCTTAATCCACCGCCGAATACAATCATATCAGGACTGATAATATTAATTATAGTACCAATAGCATATCCTAACTGGGTTATTGCTTCAGTAGTTGCTTTTCGAGAAGCACTATCGTGTCTATGAATAATTTCGCTTGCCAATAAATTTTTAGTTCCACCAAACGCCTTATATACTGATGGTAAGAATTTACCTCCTGCAACCAATTCGAGTTCAGCATACTTGCCAAGCGCCTTAGAATATACCTTGCAATGTCCTATTTCAAAACCACTACCTGTAGAACCAGTATATACTGTCGCTCCATTTTGATCTCTCATCACAAGACCTGCACCGATACCTGTTCCCCAGGCAACACCTAACACTGTGTTCTTATTCTTTGCACGTCCTAGAACACTCTCTGCAAGAGTGAAACAATTAGCATCATTTTCAATGATAACGGGTAAATTTGTGATTCGAGAAAAAAACTTTTTGATATAAATGCCATTAAGGGGTGGGATTGTGTTTAAGAGTCCTGTAAGTCGTCCTTTTTTATCAATAGTTCCTGCAAGGGCGACGCCAACTGCTGTTATTTTATACTTGCTTTGTTTCTCAAGAGATGTGATAACTGTTTTTATTTTATTAAGAATATATCGTTTTGATTTGTTAGATTCAGTTGGTACTTTAACGCTTGTGACAATGTTATATTTTGAAGAAACAATCGCTCCTTTTATCTTTGTTCCGCCAATATCAAGTGCTATGACTGCCATGATGAATTTTTCAATAAGTCTTATCTTATAAACGTTACGTTGTAATTAATTGTTTCGCTATTAAAATTACCAAAAGAGCTTTCATTTCCACAAATCTTATAAATATTCTTCCAAAACTTCTGTTCAGTAAAGGGTATGTACTATGGCTTCAAAAAAACAATCTAAAAAACAATCTAAAACTTCTTTCTCAAAAGCTTCAGAACAAAAGTCTTTCAAGACGACAAAAGAAATCTCTGTTCCAAAAAAACTCATCGAACAAGTGATTGGTCAAGATAATGCGATTGATGTGATGAAAAAAGCAGCTTCTCAACGTCGTCACGTCTTGCTTGTTGGAGAACCTGGAACTGGTAAGTCTCTTCTTGGTCTTGCTCTAGCTGAAATGCTCCCTAAAGAAAAACTTGTTGACATACTTTCTTTTAACAATCCTAATGATGAAAATAAGCCCCTTATCAGAACAACTCCTGCAAAACAAGGACGAGAAATTATTGCAAAAGCGAAAGTTGAAGCAGGAAATATGTTCAAAGGACAAAATATTATCTTTATCATATTAGCTGTTCTTTCAATGATCGTGCCTTGGTGGGTTCGATCACACTATCTTGAAGATGGTGTCGTGGCTGCAAACATCTTATTCGCAGCAACATTTCTTGGTGGAATCGCATTCCTTGTAGGAATAGTCTTTATGATTAACATGAGTAAAAAGATGGGATCTGGAAAATCTGGCTCTAAACCAAAACTCGTCGTTGATAATTTCGATAAGAAAAACGCTCCTTTCTTTGACGCGACAGGGGCTCATGCCGGCGCACTCCTTGGCGATGTGCTTCACGATCCATTTCAATCAGGGGGTCTTGGTACTCCGGCTCACGAACGAGTTGTAGCAGGAATGATACATAAAGCACATATGGGTGTTTTATTTATTGATGAAATAGGAACGCTCCATCCAGCAACACAACAAGAATTATTAACTGCAATACAAGAAGGAAAATTTGCTATTACCGGTCAATCCGAACGAAGTGCTGGAGCGATGGTTCGAACAGAGCCCGTTCCCTGTCGATTTGTACTTATCGCAGCAGGAAATATGCACAGCATCAAAGATCTTCACCCTGCTCTTAGAAGCAGAATCAGAGGGTATGGATATGAAGTTCACATGAAGGATGTGATGAAAGACACTCCTGAAAATCGCTTTAGAATAGCACAATTTGTAGCTCAAGAAGTGAGAAAAGACGGAAAAATACCTCATTTCACAAAACAAGCAGTCGACTATATTGTAGAAGAAGCTCGCCGTAGAGCAAACAGGAAAGGTCATCTCACTCTTCGTCTTAGAGAATTAGGTGGTTTTGTACGAAGTGCAGGAGATATAGCTGTGGAGCATAAAGCAAAACTGGTTGATGTCAAACATATCAAACTTGCAAAACAAAACGCTCGTGGACTTGAACAACAATTAGCTGATCGCTATATCGAAAACAAAAAAGATTACGATGTTATTGTCACTTCAGGACGAAGAGTCGGTAGAGTGAATGGTCTTGCAGTAATTGGAGGTGGCGGTTCATACTCAGGAATAATACTTCCAATAGAATCATCTGTAACTACAGGAAACAAAGAAACCAAAATAGTCGCTACTGGAAAATTAGGTGATATTGCGAAAGAAGCAATAACAAATGTTACTGGATTGGTTAAAAGCTACTTTGGAGAAGACCTTAAAAAATATGATGTGTTCGTCCAATTCCTCCAAACATATGAAGGTGTAGAAGGTGATAGTGCTTCGCTCGCTGTAGCAAGCACTATTGTAAGTGCACTCAAAAACATACCTATCAAACAAGATGTGGCAATCACAGGGAGTGTAAGTGTTCGAGGAGAAGCACTTCCTGTTGGGGGTGTTTCTGCAAAGGTTGAAGCAGCAATTGATTCTGGTGTAAAAAAAGTTATTGTTCCACGATCAAACCTTCAAGACATTGTTATTGATAAAGCTCGATTGAAAAATGTTGAATTGGTGCCTGTTGATAACATCATCGGTGCTCTCGAGCATTTGCTTGATTGGAAAGGACAGAAGAATCTTCTCAAACAGCTCAAAAAGCATGCTGTTTGATTTTTTTTATTCCTAACTGGATATAATATTTTTCATTAATTTTTAAAAGCGCCACGCGGACTTGACCAGTGGAATTTCCGAGAAATCTCGAGGAACTTATATAGATTGCGCTAGGTGTATTTCTCTCTCCAAAACAAGTTTTATATAGTACTTTGTTTCTGTTGTTGTTATGACTTCAGCACTTCTTATTATTGACATGCAGGAGGGTTTTCGAGCTCCAGAATCTGAAGCGATTATTCATTCCATTAAACGATTGCTCGGATCTTTTGAAGGAAAAATGTTATTTTCTGCATTTGAAAATAAAAGACATTCTCTGTTTGAAACGCAATTACACTGGTTGTCATTCCAACAAGATGATGATAAGAAAATTTTTTCAGAATTTGAAACTCAAGTTAAAAAAACCTTTACTCACTCAGGATATACTGTTCTAACAAACGAGTTAAAGGATTATCTTTGCCAACAAAACATTTCGAAAGTGTATCTTGCTGGTGTTTTCACTGATGTTTGTGTTATTAAAACTGCAATGGATCTCTTTGATTCAGGTATAGAAACATTTGTTATAGGAGATTCCTGTATGAGTTTACATGGAACTGAGATTCACAACGGAGCAATTCTCAGTTTGAAAAAAATTCTCGGAGAGGATCATGTGATAGCTTCAGAAGATGTTGCACTGGACACTCTCGCGTGAAATTTATAATTTGTTGATTAATATTTTCTTGTTTTTGGTTTTTTTTCGGATTTTAATGTGTTGTCGCGCATCATCAATATTCTACTCATGATATTTCTCCTCAACTTATTTTTCATACTTTACGTTCTCAAGAAGATGGTTCGCATAGCTCTTGATGAGTTGGTGTTGTGACAATCCGTATCTGCCAATATCATTTTTCTTTTTGAATTTTTTGATAAGGTTATGATGGTTCATTCCCTCTGGGAATTGTGTGTCTGTGGAGAGATGTAGTGTGATTGCGTCAGCTTGTGTGACGTGGTCTGTTGTTGGTTTGTTCGCGTATTGTGCGAGTGCTGTGATTGCCATGCTCGAGGTGTTTTTACCTATAGTCGTATCTTGTTTGTTTGCATAGTCAAGCAAGTCATGTTTTGTGAGGGGGTTGTTCTCATAGTGTTTCGCTTCTTGTGGTAGTTGGTGTCTATAGGTGAGTTTCTCATCAAGGATTTTCTCGTTCTGTTCTTCCACAGTAATCCACTCCTTTTCAGGAATGAGAAGGTCGTCAAGAACTCCTTTGTCAAAGAGGGTTGGATGCTTGTAAATGTGATCGGGTCCTTGTTGTTTGGCTTTTTTTGAGATTGGCATGGTGAAAACTTCTTTTTTGGAATTAAAAAGAAATCAGGATAAGGATTTAAATGTTACTGATGTGATTTAAAAAAAGTCTTCTTTATTATTGTTCAAAATAAAAGTTAAAGAATATAAATAGATTGTGGTGATTTGTCCAGGGATACTCAGTAAATCTTAGTAGAATTTAGTGGCTCTTACTCGCTCTTTTCATTCTCTTTTGCCATCCTGCGATACTTAGCATATTTATCTTCAGGAGAATACTTTGGAGGGTGTGAAAACACTCTTTTCCCTCCACAGTCGCATGTCTCAGATAACCCGTACGATCCGCATTTCCTGCACTTAAGGATTTTACCAGTCATTTCTTATTCTCGCTCGAGGGTATAACTAATATCATTTGAGTCTTCTCTTTCTTCAAGAATCGCTTCAATCTTGTCCATGACTTCTTCAGCAGTCTTGTACTCTCTTGCTCTCACAATAAGTTTGAACGTTCCTGAACCAAGAAATTGTAATTCTGTTTTTTTACTTGTTGAAAGAATTTCTTTATTGAGTGCATTGATGGTAGTTACACCTGTAGGTTCATAACTAGTGAGTTTTAATGTGGATTCGATACTCACTTCTTTTTGTTTAATCCTTTCGCTGATGAAAGGGTTAAGTGCTGTAGCTATATCTTTTGGAAGTCCTTTGGTTGATAAGTCGATATTGTTTTCAACAACATCTTCGAATGCACTATAAAGTGTAGGGTACTCTTCAAGTAATGGTTCGCTAATAGTTTTGTAAGCGTCAAGCATTTCTTTCTTGTTTACTGTCGCGTATGATTGGACGATATTCTCTGCAATAACTTGTTGCTTTCGCTCTTCAGATTTTGCTCGCCGTTGATTTTCATTCACTCTTCGAAGAGAAAGATCGATGTGTCCTCTTTGTTTGTTGATTCTGAGAACTTTACAAACGATAACCTTTCCTTCTTTGACATAATCCCTGATGTTTCTTATCCGTCCTGGACTGATTTCAGAGATGTGTAACATTCCATGTTTATTTTTGAATTCATCAAGATTTACAAATACTGAATGGTATTGTATCTTTGTAACTGTACAAAAGACAACGTCTCCTTCTTGAGGATATCCTTCTTTTCTAAATATCATGTTTTATGCTTCCTCTTATCCGAGAACTTCAAGAACTCTTGCTTTAACTCGGGTCTTACCGCCAGTTGCTTCTGCGAGTTCTTTTTCACAAACAAGACATTTGATTGTTGAAGCACTCTTGCCAAAAATTATTTGTTCATTCTTGCACTTCGGACATCGTACTTTTATAAATTTCGAAGTTGGTTCTTTTTCCATTAGTATCTTCCTTTTCTTATTTATTTCCAGCACACGAGACACTCCTTAGCCTTAACCGAGAAGTTCAACGTCCATTGCTTGTAAATGGGTGTGTGGGTGGTTTTATGGAATAGTCATTCCTTTATAAATATTGTCGTGTGGTTTGTTGCTACTCTCTTTGAGAGTAGATTTTATTTATATTGTTATTACTACTACTTATTAATAGTGATTAAAATGACTTCAATTGATAAAAAAACATTAAAACAACGATTGGCTCATACGGTTGGCGGTTTAGGATTATTAATCTTATCTTCCGTTCCAAGTCTCGGCCAAAATAACTCTATTGAACTCGTCCAAACGGATTCTCACAAAACGAGTAGAGTGAGACCTCACGCGTTTTATGAGTTGCCTGGATGTGTCAAAGGATATTCGTTCGGTGAATTTTATCAAGATGGGCAGTCATACCTTATCAAATCATCTCTTTCCAGACATATAGTGGGTTCCTTGGATGCTCACGCTCAACTCAATCATGGTAGTGCTTTCACAGATCAAGCAGGTATTGGCTTAAAATATACTCTTACAGCATCTGATAACACAGTTGCATCCGTAAAATTACTTCCTGCATACATGGATTTCACAGGATCATATGTTAAAGATAAAGTGGTTGCAGGATTTTATGTGCAACAAACCGCTGATTTACCGATTGTCGGAGAATTAGATGTTACTGCTCTTGGTGAAGTGAATGTAGGATCGCTAAAATCACCTCAATGGTGTTATGGTGAAGCACACGTTTCAAAAACCATCGATGATTATACCTTTGCTATAGGTGCTGACTTCAGAGGAGATGGTGATTTTGTTCCTGAACCAAATCTAAGCGTGAAACTTGGATACACTTTCAAAGAGTAAGGTTTCTGTTTCTTTTTTTTATTTTATTATGTATAACAAATTTGGAAAAAAATATGACTACATTGAAAAACATATGTAAGAATTATTTTAAAAAAATAAATAAAGATATGTGGTTCTAAACAATTTCAACCTTTTTAGCACGAATACCGCCTGCTTGAACATGTTGTTTCTTGCATTTCTGGCATTCATATCGCAAATCAGTCTTGGTTGTCATCTTACGACCAGTCATCTTCCATTTCTTGATAGCTGGTTTGGAGAATTTACCTAAGTTACCTGCTCCTCGACGAGCTCCTCTTTTTTTGAGGCGATTGGTCGAAAATGCACTCATAGGATTTGAAGATCCTCGTGGTCGTCGCTTTGCTGCAATAACTTTGTGCTCGGTATGTTTGTTACAATAAGGACAATGTCTTCGTTGGACTTTAGCGATTTTCATGATAGAGGTGGAAATAATCTTCTATTTTTAAAGCTATCGGGTTTTACTAGTGAATCTTCCTTCGTAAATACTCAAAAAGAGTTGTTTGTAATTTTTTGCATGAACTTTACTTTTTATTCTGACTGCAGATGGTTCACCTTCAAACTCTATCATAATAACATCTTCTCCAAGAATAACAATTCCTTCTGGATAAGGAATATCAGTATATTTGATGTTCATTTTCTGTCTTGATAATTTAGGAAGTTCATATTCGATGATATTTTTTGACTCTTTTTTTGCTAGAATTTTTGTATTGAGTTTTTTTTCAGCTCTTCGAAGGGCGAGATTTGAAAAAAAGATAGCGATATCGTCTTGCTGGTATTCGTCATCAAAATCAAAACTATAATATGTCTCATTTTCTTGTGCGTTTTTGATACTGTTTCGCAAAAGGGAGAACACGGCTTGTTTTCCTTCATAAAACTCGGCGTACTGTTGTTCTTGTGCGAGAGCTTGTCGTTTTTTGAGCTGATCGAGATGTTCTTTGAATGTTGCTGTTTTTTCGTTGAGTTTGTCGAGAAGAATTTCAGGATCTGATGCTTGAAATTGCTTTGTCTTCTTGATAATGATGTGGTTTGCAAGTCCTTTTGTTTCAAGGCGATTCATTACCTCATAGATTTTACTGCTTGGAATTCTTGTTTTCTCAACCAATGGTCCGATTGTTGTCTGTCCGAAATCAAGAAGTGCGAGATACAGTTTCGCTTCGCGTTCTGAGAGCCCGATGTCTTGAAGAATTTTTATCATTGTATTTTGATGTGAGGTGTTGTGATATTTAAATGTTTCTTTATTTAACTCCTTTTAGGGGTGGATTGCTTTTTTATTAGTTTGCTTTTTACTCTCTAGTGATAAAAAAGGTGAATTATGATGGATAAAATTGTTTTGACTGGTGGACCTGGATCAGGAAAAAGTAGTTTACTTTTGACCTTGGAAAAAGAAGGTGAGTATATCATCAGGGAAGCTGCCGAAGACCACATTAAATATATGCAGGCTAAAGGATGTAAAGAACCATGGAAAGATCCTGACTTCCAGAAAGATATCTTGGAACTCCAGATTCTTCGAGAGTCAAAAGTCCCTGATTCTGCGAAAAGAGTCTTTATTGATAGGGGGCTCTACGATGGGCTTGCCTACGTTGACAAAGGAAGCGAACTCTACAGGAAAATACTGGATGAAGCTAGTAAGATGGAATACGAGAAAATCTTTCTTGTGGAATCGCTGGATACAGTTGTGAACACAGGTGTTCGAAGGGAAGACTACTCTGAAGCGATAGAACTAGGAAAGAAGCTTGAAGATATCTATAAAGAAGTGGGATATGAGATCATAAAAGTACCTGCAACGACAATTGAATCCCGGCTTGATGTGATCAAACAATGCTTATGAACAAATGTAATAAAAAAAGGTGAATAAAATGACAATTGAACAAAAAATTGTTCGCGAAAAGCACTTTGACAGTGAATATGCAAAAATATTTGATTCAGTGGCAACGAAAAAATCAGATGAGGTTTCCTTATGTGATTTATTTAAAGAATTATACATATCCCCTGGTTTTTTCAAATCAAAAATTGCTCCAAAAATATCTAAGGAAGTTGTTCAAGAGATATCTTCAATGTACAAAGATATCGAAACGTTGAAATCATATGTTTCTATCGACGATAAGTTGGTTGCTTCACTTGATTCAATAGTAGATTCGGGAATTGTAGAAATTATATCATTAGATGAAGAGCAAAAAAAACTTGAAAAAGGAAAATATTCGCTTATAGATTCTGAAGGGGGTTTTGTTGTTGATAGGCTATCTTCATCAATACAATCGTATGTTGATTCTGTCAAAGATGAACTGGTTCCTCTCTTCAAGAAAAAAGAGTACATAGATTCTCGGAGGAAAGAAGGGTATTTTGAATTCTTTGGTTTTGGGGGAGAATATAAAAAGAAACAAAATAATGATTGTCTTCTTCGAGGAGATCCCCCAATTAGATTACTCCTTCTAGACAAGATTAGTCCTCCAGGTCAAATGAAATTATCTCCAACAGAATATCTTAAAACTGAATTAGAATTATATTATTCAGGAAAAGTTCTTGAAGAAATTTGTTTTGGAGAGGGTATGAGCGGAGGTTTTGGAGGAAGAAGCGCTGTTGAACGAGCAAGAGAAGCTGATAGGAAGGCTTGCAGTGAATGGGAGTTACAGATGCTTGATGACGTTATCAGTACGTATTTTGCCCAACAAGGAGAAGGACCAATTATGAAGTTAACAAAACCACAACTTTCAGGTCTTAGCAATATAGTTTCACATCTAGAGTATAACCAAAAAGAATTTTCATTAAGCGATACTTATCTTCGGAAATCATCTCATGTATTGGATGCTATTAAAGAAGAATCAATACTTGACAATAAAATACAGTATCCTAATAATAGTTAACAGTTATGACTGTACGAAAAAAAAGGTGTTAGAGTGATAAAACACCTATAATTTAGTATATTTTTATATACTCATCCAAGAAGAATAGTTTATTTTTTTGAATATGTCATGGATTGTCTCTTTACCCTATGTTTTGGGTGTTTGTAGAAGTTCCTCTTTTTTACGTTTGGTTTCAAGTTTCTCTTGGATTGCAATATAGGCATTTTCCACGAGGCTGTAGATGTGTTTCCATTCTTTTATTTCTTCAGGAGATGAGAGATTGTAATATATTTTATTTTCTTGTAACTCTTCAAACAACATTTTTTTAAGATTGGCTTCACTTTCTTTTAACTCCTTGATGGTTGGCTCTCTAGGTTCTTCTACGTCACCACATAAATTGTATATACAGTAATACGCATCAAGCATAATATTTTGAAGACTAAGTGATAACCATGTGTTTGAGTGAGCGCCTATTTGTTTTTTCATTTTTTGAGCTAATTTTGCCCAATGATAAGTCCAATTAAAGTTCATGTATGACTCTTCAAAAAATCGTTTAAGAATCATTTCATCTCCAGTGTTTTCAGGTTTAACCCATGACCAAGTCCCTATTTCCATTAGAGT
>JBNJGO010000016.1:0-17866 GCA_051819745.1 Nanobdellota archaeon
TTTAATTATTTTTATATATTTTTTATAGAATTTTATTTTATATTTCTTTTTTAATATATTGGTTGTCCAATTATTGTATAACCAATAGTAAATATATTACCTTTTGCTTAAATAATATAAACACATAAAAAACTAAATATTTTAAGCAATAATTAAAAAAATTAAAACTTAAATTTATTAAAATATTTAAGCAAAAACTAATATTTATTAAAATATAAAACTCTAAAAAGTTTAAGCAAAAAGTATATAGTTTTAAATACACATAAACATAAAAAGAATAACATCAAACTATGTGTTGATGGTAAAACAACCAAAAAAAACACAATCACTTCTTGATTTCAAAGGATGTCTTTCATTCCTTATATTGCATGAATTAAAAAATAAATCTCTTTATGGTCAAGAACTCGCAAATAAAATAGGTAATCGAAAAGGTGCAAGATTAACACCTGGCACGATTTATCCTGCCCTTAAACAATTACATAGTATGAAATTAATAACCTTTCACTCTGAGGGCAATAAAAAAATATATACCCTCACAGTGCTTGGAAAACAAGAACTTGAAGACCAATATCTTCTTTTTAGTAATTATTTTTGGGGTTTAAAACATATAATCTCAAAAAAAAGATTGGTTAAAAATAACAAATAAGAGTTACTTAAAAGAAACAGATATAAATACACATATATTTCTGATCAATTATGTTTAATAAAGAAACTATTGAAAAATTCATCGAAAAATATGATCATTTAACTGCATGCAGTAATACTGGAGATGTAGAATTTAATAATCATCTTCCAGTAATCATCTATCAAAAAGAAACAAATAGTAATTTCGGTATTTCAGAATTAAAAGAATATGCTTCTCACGTTCTCGACATTGACAAAACTCCCTTTACAACAAATGCAGTAATTGAGACATATATTAAGACTGCCCAACATAATCAACAACCCCTTGTTATTTTACCAAACCATATTCGTGCAGAAGATCTTACTATACAACGTCCTTATTTCTTAATAAAACAACACTATTTTTGATTTTTGTTGGAAAAAAGCACATTCTTAGGTAGTTTTCCAAAACATTTATATATTAAAGTTCGCACAATGTATATTGTACGAACTTTTACAGTTTTTTTCATAAAAAGAGGTATTTAACATGCAAAGACCGGCCTTTTCAAACAAAATATCGCAAAAAAATAAAGATATTATTTCAGATGTTTTTGACGAAATGGAATTAAGGGGATTTTCAACATATACTATTCGAAATTATCTTCACAATATTATTCAATTTTTTGAATTTCACAATAAAAACGATTTTGATCAAAAAGACATAAAAAGATTTCTTGCACATCTTCTTCGAACTAAACATTCTTCACCTGCAACTCTTTCGCTTTCAAGAAGTGCTTTACTTTTTTTATCAAATGAGATTCTTGGAAAACAAATCACATCTATTAAAACACCAAAAATATCTCAACGTCTCCCAGTAGTACTTTCAAAAGAGGAATTGAATGCTCTTTTTGATCAATTAAATGAAAAAAGCCGACTTCTCGTTACATTATTGTATGCTTCAGGTCTTCGAGTTTCTGAATTAGTTTCTCTTAAAGTAACTGATTTTGAATTCGAAAAAAATTATGGTTGGGTTCGAGAAGGTAAAGGGAATAAAGATAGGATGTTTGTGTTTAGCAAGGAATTATCTGAAGATTTACAACGATTTATTAAAAAACACGATCTTAAAAATTATGTGTTCACAGGTCGTTTTGATAAGCCGATGACTACTCGAAATGTCCAAAAAATAATTTCTTCAGCCAGTAAACGAGCACAAATCACAAAACAAGTCACTCCTCATAAGCTCAGACATAGTTTTGCAACGCATCTTCTTGAAGCAGGTAACGATGTTCGAGTTATCCAAGAATTATTAGGGCATAGTAATCTTCAAACAACTCAAATTTATACACATGTAACGTCTTCAACACTTCGTTCAGTCAAAAGCCCTATTGAAAAATTATAATTTTTGCTTAAATATTTTAATAAATTTAAGTTTTAATTTTTTTAATTATTGCTTAAAATATTTAGTTTTTTATGTGTTTATATTATTTAAGCAAAAGTTAATATATTTACTATTGGTTATACAATAATTGGACAACCAATATATTTAAGTATTTTATTAAACTCAATTCAATTGAAAAAAATAATTAGTAAACGGAATCAAATAAGAAAAAATATTCAAAATATTCAAAATTGAACTTCGCCAAGTTGACTCAACACATTGTCTTCAATAGGAACAATATTCTTTCGAGCTTGTGCGTTTTTGAATGTTTTATCGAGAACATATTTTGTTTGTTCACTAGAAGAAAATTCTTTAACAGGAACACCTTTAGAAATAATTTTTTGCAAATACATTTGCACAAACGAATCAGCTAAACCAAGATATTTAGCGATTTCATCAATAGATAATCCTTGATTACTAGTATACAAAACAACAAATACTTCCTGTTCTCGAACAGATAATTCTGCAGAAAAATCATCATAGATTGTCGTAGCTGTCGTCATTTGTCGAGGAGTCAGCTCATCAAGTCGCTCATTAAGCTTATCAATCTTCTGTTCCAAGAAAGCGATGTATTGATATGCGTGAGTTAATTCAGCAGTATTTTGATTGATTGAATCTCTGTGATCATCAAGTTCATTTCGAACTTTTTTAAATGCAGAACCGACAGCCCTATCCATATCGTCAATACGTTTTGAAATACCACCGTCACTTTTCATTTTTCGCCCCCGAATACTATGTTCAAAAAAGGGTTCTTTTTAAAGTTTATTCAACAAGAAAACAAAGGTAAGAATATATGTTTAGAAACATAACTTTTTCAGTCTATAGATTATTTTTTTTATGCATTAAAAACCAGAATTATTGTTTATCTTCTCATTTGAAAAACCTTGTTTTGACGAATAATTGGTTTTTTCGGAAAAAGTATCTGATTCAGAAGTCGAGTCCGATGAAAACTCAGCTGAACCATCACCAAGACCGCTCTCTGAAAAAGAATCATCTTGCGAGAACGAAGAATTATCATCGGATGATAACGCGTCAGAAGATAAATCCGATTCACCACCATCCTCTGTTTTGTCATCAAAACCAGTCTCCTCAGCTTTATCTTTATCCTTATCTTTAGCAGGTAATAAAACTCTAAAAATCCAAAAAAAGCCTGCGACAAGTGCAAAAAGAATGAGAATACTCACTATCATCATACCATTTAAAGTAATTTTTTGATATGCAACCAGTAAAACAATTGTTGAAAAATAATAAATTGGTGTTGCAGCTGCAATGTGAAACTCAACTTTTTTCGATAACGAATGTTTGAAGGTGGTGATTACGATAAAAAACGCATACAAACCTAAAAATAATACGATAATAAAAGACAACCAGGAAAAAATTTCTTGAGAGAAAATATATTGAAGACTACTTAAAACAATCCAGAACAAACTAATACCATTAGCGAGCGCAGTATTCCAACCTAATGACTCGTGCATGTAAAGGCCAAAGTAAATCTCGAGTGTAAACCAAACTAAAAATATAGGTAATAATTGCCATAATAAACTAGAATCAGATACTAAAGATTTACCGATTAAACCAATATTATTAAGAATATCAACGAGTATTTCATTGAAAGTCATATCCTTATCGAGATAATACTAATATATAAAAGTATTTTTAAAATAATGGTTAAAGAAACGCATCAATGAAAATCTAAAAATAGAAATCGTTTACTATATGGAAGCGACACAATACAAGAATGTTAAAAGAATACATTATGCGAAATATTTTTCAGTGACTAAAATAACAAAACAATATAATCAAATACCTTCAAGAAGGTCGTCATCATCAAGATATTTTTCTATTTCACTTTGACGTTTTTCTTCGGCAAAACGAAGTCGTTCAACAGCAATATCTGCCATCGTCGGTTCTATTCGTAAAATATCTTTAATAGTAATATACCCTACTAATTGTTGGTCGTAATCAATGATAGGTAATCGTTTAATTTCGTGTTCAGACATCGCTTCCATAGCTTCTTGGACCGAAGCATCAGGTTTTAAAGAAACAATATCTTCAACCATAACATCATCAATCAGCGTTGTCTTAGGATTCTTACCTTCTGCCAATACTTTAAAGACCATATCATCTCCTGTGAAAAAACCAACAACTTTCTTTTTCAAAAGAACTGGCGCGCTACCAACATTATATTGTTTCATTTTTGCAGCTGCATCACTAACTGTGCTTCCCTTTCGTATCACTACAGGATTTCTAGTCATTATCTCAGAAATTTTAAGTGATGATGATTTGCTAAGTACCATAACTAACCCTATCCCAAAGATAAAAAAGACACATTTATAACTCTTTCCAAAGAAGTTTAAAAAGAAAAACTAAAAATAAAGAAATAAAAACAATTAATAATTAAATAAGATTTCAACATCTTCGCCAAAAATATTTTTCAGATCTTCAAATAAATCGCTTTTTACAAAGACTTTAGGCGGTATTTCTACACTCATAAGTGCAGTTTCAAGTTCTTCAAGTGTTGATTCTTTTAAACCATCAATTGAACCCGAATCAGAAAGTTGTCCCTTAGAAACCTTCTTGGTTTCCTTATCAATGTCTTGAAGAATATACACTTCTTTTCCAAGAAGGATAACTTCACCATATGAAGAACCATATTTTACTTTAATCCTGGTCTTTTCAAGTTCACGACCCCGTTTTACTTGAATGTGTTCGATAAGAGCAGTCGTCAATTCTTTTGAATCTTTAAGAACATTTTTTACTTCTTGCTTTGTTAATTTTCCAGCAGTGTAATTTCGTTTTGCTTTAAAAAGTTCTTTTACAAGACGATCATATCGTTCACCAAGATATCCTTGCTTGATAACGTGTTCTTTAAACATTGGTTCAATATCCTTATCATTGACCTTAGTAATACCTTCAAGCTTTAAAACATCTCTTAACATCGAAATAACGCTTTCATAAGTGTGTAACACTCTTTCTTCTTCTTTTCGCATTTCAATTTCTTCAAAGAGCTTATCGAGTCGTTGCAGGTATTTTTCGGAACGCCGTACATACTCATCCATTTCTTTTCCGGAAACTGATTTTATAGTTCCATGTTCGAATTTTTTTCTAATATCGAGAATATCTTCGAGTGTTTTTACATACTCTGCTTCGAGAAGTTTTTCTTTCTTAACAAGAGTTTCTCGCATCACTTCAGGAGTTTCTTTAGGTGTTGTTGGTGGAATACCATATAACATCAGCGCTGCTTGAGAAGGTGTTAGGATTGCCCAGAAAAGATCTTCCATGACGATATCTCTTATTTTTGTATTAATTCGATCCATAAATTGTTTTCCGGAATTTCTAAACATCTCAATAGCTTCAGGACTCGGTTTTACCCGTCCCATTTGAAGAAGTTGTTTCCAAGGCATGAATGTACCTTTATCATAAAATGGAACTCCATCCCGTAAGAATGTGAATATTACTGGATTCGCATCACGAACATTTTCCCAGAAATCAGTGAGAATATAGACTTGAATATTGATTTTATTGAGAATTCCTGTTGCTTGTCCTGCTTCCATACCCATACCAACAATAATTGATCGGAGTTTATCCCTAAGTTCAACACGAGACATTTTCTTAACATCTGTATCATCAATAATAACAAAAACATCAATATCAGATTCGGGTGTCGCTCTACCTTGAACTAAACTTCCACCAAGAACATAAGAAACAATATATTTTTCGAATTTCTTGATAACCATAGATTTATGAATTTCTGAAATTTTAACTGCAGAAAGCATCCCTGTATCATAGATTGTTGCACCACTAGCAATAGCTTGTAAAATCTCATAATTCCCATCATAGCAACTCTGCCATAATTCGCTAAGAAGAAGTGTTTTGACTTGAAGATTCTTATCAACAGATTGAGCTTTTTCATCCACAATTTTTTGTATTTTTTCATGAAGCTCTTCTTTAGACATTTTTTTAGAATCAGCATCATCAATCAATATCAAGGAATTGATTTTTTCTTTACTCTTATCGTCTTTTTCAGGAGGGAGTAATGAGATACCCATTACATATCCTTCAAGACGTTCAACAATTTTTTTTTGAAATGATTCGAGAGTTTTTTTTATTGATTCCAAACGATCTCGTTGGTCAGTAGGAACTTGCGCGAGTGCCTTATCAAGTTCAGTCTCTCCTTTTTGAGAATTCTTAAGACTTTTTTTTGCAGGCAATTGCGAGGTTTTTGTAGGACTTGCTGACGATTTAGTACTAGAATTTTTTTTCGTAGAAGTTTTTTTAGAAATGTCTTTTGTCGTTTTCTTTGTTGTTTTCTTTGTTGTTTTCTTAGATCCAGCCATGAAACCGCCTCTTTAAATACTATTAAATGTCACGACTCTAAAATTGCTAAATGAGTATTGCTGAACATATACTGTGCTATAAATACACAACAACACATTTTAAGCTTAAATTAAAGAGTGTTCACTTCATCAATGAATATCAAATCTTTATAAAACTTGCGTTGTAATTATCGAAAAATACTATGTCTAACTATTAATAAAATATTTTAACTATTTCAATTTCAAAAAGTTTTTAAACAACAATCAAAAAAAATGATTTCATGACATATAAAACTGAATTCCAACGAGCTAAAGCACATCATCAAGAGCACATATTTCAATTTTGGAATGAACTTGACGACAAAGAACAAAACAAACTATTAGCACAAGCAAAATCAATCAATTACGCCTTTTTAGAAGAGTTATATAAACAAACAGTTCTTAACACAACAAAATCCAACTCATCAAAAGCAGATATTAAACCTCCAACATTACATCATAAATATAATCAAGATCCTCATCTAGACGAAATCATTTCCTTAGGTGAAAAAGCTATTGAAAATGGCAAAGTCGCTTTTTTTACACCTGCGGGAGGTCAAGCTTCACGACTTGGATATTCGATGCCAAAAGGTTGTTTTCCAATAACACCAATTACAGAAAAATGCTTATTTGCAGTTCTCGCTGAAAAAATACTTGCTGCTGAAAAGAAATACAATGTCCAGTTTCAATGGCACATCATGATCAATTACCAAAAAGATAAATTTATCAAGAATTTTTTTGATAAGCATGATTATTTTGGACTGTCAAGCGACCAAGTATTTTTTATTCATCAAGGAATGCTTCCTTCAGTCGATAAAAACGGACGCATACTATTAAAAGAAAAAAACGAAATCTTTCTCAATCCAAATGGTACGGGAGGAATTTATGATGCTCTTGTTAAAGGGAACTCAATTAAAAGAATGAAAAAAAACAATGTCAAATATATGATTTATTTTCAAATAGACAATCCACTCATCACCATTCTCGATCCATTATTTCTAGGATATCACATCAATACTTCGGCTGAAATGAGTACAAAAGTTGTTGAAAAAAAGTATCCTGAAGAAAAAGTGGGACTTGTTGTCCAAAAAAATTCAAAAACATCAATAGTAGAATATATTGAATTAAGTGATGAAATGGCGCACATGAAAAATGATACTGGGAAACTAACCTATAACGCTGCAAATATTGCAATGCACATCATAAATGTTAATTTTATCGAAAGAATTCAAGAACGAGATATGTTATCTTATTATGCTGCAAATAAAAAAATACCTTATGTGAATAAAAAAGGTGAAACAATAACACCTGAAACGAATAATGGTGTGAAATTTGAAAGTTTTGTCTTCGATGCCTTGCCAAAATCAAAGGACAGTATAACGTATATGGTTCCTCGAGAGGAAGAATTCGCTCCCGTAAAAAATGCTAGTGGAAAAGATAGTCCTGAATCTTCAAAAAAAATCCAGCGAGAACTATACAAGAAATGGTTATCTATTGCGGGGATTGATGAAGAAAAAATTAAAAGTATTGAAAATATAGAAGTTTCGCCATTATTTGCTGTTGATAAAGAAGAATTCATACGAAAAATCACGCTTAAGAAAGAATTATGGGAAAAAACCATTGATCAAAACAAATCAATTCTTTTCGAATAAATGAAATACAATGATTTAATAAAATGAGAAAATTATTGTTTAGAAATTTTTATACCTGTATTTTGATATAATCCCTTAAAATCCTTTTGCAAAGGTATTGAATACTCTAAAGCAGATAATTCTTTACCCTCATCTTTTGCTTTTGACCATGCATCAAAATCAATCCAAGTGTGCCAAGCACCATTCTTATACAATTGTTTTCTAGCAAGAAGAACAACTCGTGAAGGTTCATGTTCACTAACAATTTCATACTCATCTAATTCTTCTTTAAGTTTTCTAGAGAAAAAAGATATTTCTTCATGCAAAGGCATATTATTTCTATCAAGCCGTTGTTGACTTTTACCAACGTGCATATAACCTTTAACCTCAATAAAATCCGGTTTTGCCTCGTTGATAATTTGTGCAAATCCTTTATGATGATTGTCATTAAGATGTCGTATGACTGTGATTCGTATTGTGGTTCGCGAAGAAGTATGTTTCAAAGCAGTGACGCTTTCCTTGAATCGCTTCCAATGATCAGGAAATAACGGTCTACCAATATCTTTAGCCATGGTTTCATTTACCGCATCAACTGAAAGATATAATTGAGTTACAGGTCGTAAATTCTTTATCGCCGAAGGATATTGACCGTTTGTTACGAGAAATGTGCTGATGTGTCGCTTGTCAAATTCTTTGATGAGTTCATTTAAATGAGGGTAAAAAATAGGTTCGCCAGTAAGAGATAACGCAGTATGTCTGACTGTTTTTGATTGCTCGTAAGCAATCTTATTTGCTTTAGGATTTCCTCCAAACCCTTCAAGCAATTTTTGTTGTGCTTTCAGACTTTCCTCAACAATATATTTTGGACTATCAACCAACCACTTCCATTGTGTTGCTGTTGGTGCTTTATATCCTCTCCAACAAAAAATACACCTATTAGCACAACTAAATGAGCTTGTCATCTGTAAACATTGGTGGCTATTAATACCATAAAATTGTAATTTATAACAACCACCTTCTCCTTTAAGAAGATGTTTTGTCCAACCGCAAACTTTAACGGCACTATGCGTACCTATAATTCGATAGTGTTGCTTTTCAAGATTATCTTTCAAATCAGATGATATCATCGGAACAGTATTATCGCTCATGAGTTGTTGTGTAATTAGAAGTTCTTTAAAAAACTATTGAGTCTTTATCTGTACAATGAAGCTCCGTACACTGATTCTGTAATTGCATCTAGATGTAAGGCCTTATATTCAGAAGTAAGAGATTTTGTTTGAAGCAAACGACCTAAATACTTTGTCCTTCTTGTTGAAAGTGATTGATCTTTTTTTTGTTCAGTTTCTAAAAGTAGATTTTGATTATAGCCTAATAAACCGGTAAAAAAGGATCTCAAATGTAATGATTTGATGTGGTCAAATACATATGATTTAATTTCTGCATCATCATCTTTAATACCTGTTTCTAATTGATTCTTAAGATTCTTGATAAGTTCAGATTCATCTTTAGTGAAGTTATGATAATAAATTTTGTTGTGCTTCGAAAATGAAAGATATCCTTTTTTTTGACCTTCTAAATCCTGTTTTAAAGGATTTTTTTTTGTAAATAAAGATTGTATCCAACTGTTATTTGTTTGGTTGAAACCAACTTTGTAGGCTATTTCTCCAAGTTCTTCTTTAATTAATGAATCATAGTCGTCTAGTTCCACAGCATAATTAACGACAGTAATTTCTAATTTTGGTTTTTTCAAGTTAGTTTGAGGTGTTTCAGGAATTAATAATTCAACACCTCCATATTTATCACGATTGAAATCCAATTCTTTTTTGAAATCGGAAAAATAGATGCTAAGATCTTTAAGAATGCCTAATGCCATGTCTCTATTTCCTAATTTTCTAATGCGCGAGCTACATTTTATCGTTGAAGCATGTTTGTCATTAAGAGGAGACCTCACCATGTATAAAGTGAAATAAATATAATTTTATAAAAGTATCTATTTTATAACTACTTTAAAGTGAAAATAAATCAAAATATTTATATATAAGCTAAAAAATAATAATACAATGAAACTTGGATTAACTGTAAAAGATGTTGAAGAGACTGAACGAGATGAAATATCTAATTTCACTCAAACAATATTACGCACGTATCTTTCAAAACAACCACACATCGATATCGTGAAAGAATTTGATAAAAATTTCTACACCTTAGAAGAGCGAGAAGAACTACATAATTCGTTTGAAACAATCAAACAAATAACAGGATTCTCAAATAATAAAAATACAGGAATATCAATGATGCAAAGAATAGATGACTTTCTTGAACCAATAAATTCTATTCCTGCAAAAAAAATAGTTCGTAATAATCCATATAACAAACAAACAGAAAACAACATTTCACCAAAAAAATATATGAATGAAAAAATAACAAACATGAAAAACACGAGCTTACTTGTTGACAAATATAATATTAACAAAGTCATTCTTACAGAAAATTTAAGTAAAAGTCACAAAATAGAACCTTTAGAACTTCTAAAGCAAGATCTTAATTTAGAAGGTGTTTTCAAAACAATATTTCAAGATTTGGATTCGGCAAAAGCTTATTTCAAAAAAGAAGCCGAACTATATGATGGAATACGCTATTTTATTGCGGGCATAACACAAAACAAAAAATTTTCAGGTAAGACTGAATCATTCATAGAACATTTTGAAAAACATACCTCATTAAAATATGATATAATTGACTCAAAAATAAATGATCTGTATACAAGATAGGAACATTTTTAAAATGAAACTAATCTTTGTTATGAGATATGGATACAACACCCCTTATTGTTCTCGATATTGAAACAACAGGATTATCTCCATACAAACATCAAATTACAGAAATTGCAGCGCAAAAAATTCTTAATGGTGTAGTTCTCGAAGAATTTCACGAGCTTATCAACCCTCAAGTTCCAATCCCCCGATTCATCACACGACTTACAGGAATTACAGACGATATAGTCAGAGATAAACCAACCATAGATGCAGTGCTCCCTTCACTCAAAGAGTTCTTAAAAGATCACCCTATCGTAGCACACAACGCGAGCTTTGATATGAAATTTCTTCAACATAATTTCTTCATACACACCAATATAAGACTAGACAATCCCGCACTTTGCACTGCAAAACTTGCAAGAAGGATATTACATCACCTCCCATCAAAAAAGCTCGGTGCAGTTTGCGAATATTATAATGTTAAAAACGAACAAGCACACCGCGCACTCAGCGATGTTTCAGCCACAGTTCAAATCCTCAATAACATGACTACAATGCTTTACCAATACAACATCAAAACATTTAATCAAATCAACCAATTTCAAACAATACCTATTAGAAAAGCGCAACAACTTCTTAACAATAAGAGAAATATTTAAAAAGTTAGAAATGATGTATGTTTCTGATGTGAAATTCTATGAGTACAATAATAATTATTGGAGCAGGAAGTTTTGGAACAGCACTTGCAAATACTTTCGCTCAAAAACATAATATTACACTCATTGATAATAATAAAACAGTAGTTTCAGATATAAACAAGAATCATAAAAATAGCAGATATACTTCAAAAAAACTCAACCCTACAATTAAGGCAAAAAAAGAATTCGCAGGAATTTCTGAAGCCGACATTATCATTATTGCAACACCTTCAAAGGCAATAGTACCACTACTATCAAAACTTAAAGAAAAAGTAAGAAAAGATCAAATTATCATTTCAGTGACAAAAGGATTGACTAAAGAAGGTAAGACAATAACAACATATCTTGAAGAAGCCCTCGAAATTGATACAAAAAAAGTATTTGCACTTTCAGGACCTAGTATTGCTAACGAACTTCTCAAAGGACACATAACAGACATGGTGCTTGGTGGTGATAAACGAAAAGGAAATAAACTGGCTAAAGAACTATCGACTAAAACACTTCTTATACGAACAACAAGCGATAAAATAGGGATACAACTTCTTGGATTCTACAAGAATATCATCGCCATACTAACTGGACTTTCAAAAAGTATTGGAGTGGGTGAAAACACCACTTCAGCATTAATTACAACAGCATACAGGAATTTTTATCGACAAAATATTACAAGAATGCGAAGACACACTTTTGTTGACTACGCAGGACTAGGAGATCTTATTGTGACAATACAATCAACACAATCAAGAAATTATTCTTTTGGAAAACATATTGGAAAAGGAAAAACCATCAATCAAGCAAAAAAAGCAATCAATCAAACCATCGAAGGATATACAGCCATACAAACAATACTGCAACTTAAAAAACAACAGTATTTTGATATGGAATTACTACACACACTTAATAATATTTTTAGAACAACTTCAAAAGAAAAACAACAACAATTACTTGAAACATACCTTCAACAACAATATGTTTAAGAATAAAAATACACAATCCATAAGACTAGCAAACATTTATAAATAAATATTGGTCTAATAATAACGTAGGGCAGAATGAAACTCAACCAAACCTTTGATAAAAAAACTGAGTATATCACTTATTTTGGAAAAGAATTAGGTTGGAAGCCAGAATTTCTAGAATATGTAAACGCAGTAAAAGCTGGAGGATATCAGACGGCAGACAATAGCGATGAAGATCCTTATCCTGAACCAGTAAAACGTTTACGTCTTATCAATGAAAAACAAAATGCCAGTATTGAAGAGACATATTATTGGTGCCTTGATTTTTTACGTCGAGAATTAGGATTTCCGATGGTTGAAAAAATATATGATATCTTTAGCGCATCAGAATCAAGTGCTCAATTTGGAAATGTCGGTCAAAAACAAACCATTCAACAAGATAAAGCAAGCCAATACTTGCAATACATCGGACAATTCGTTAAACAATTATTTCAGCTTGTAAGAGAGTTACGAGTTATTGATGAAAAACTTCAACCCTATAAGGATTGGAAAACAAGCAAGAGTGCAGATATAACCTTAAAACAATATTTCAGCCAATTCGCGGAAGGTACTGCACAAAACCCTAGTCCAGATACGGTTTACCAACTCGCTCAACGAATAGGATATACTGTCCTTCCAGATCTTTTTTTCAACACACATGTTTATGATATAAAAAAAGTAGATAAAGAAGTTGACAGCGGTCAGACAAAAGAATTTAACAAACAACTAAGAACAGTTCTCAAACGAAAACTATACCAGTTTTTGAATTGGAGAGAAAAAACAGAACGAGAACTTCATCATCGTAGAAAATTCCTTCTTCAATATCTCAGGCAACACTGGAAAATCATACAATTATACATGTCTTGGATCAAACCATACATTCGGACTGCACGAAGATTAGCAAGCAATCCTAAACAATTAGATAGTCCGGAAATAATCAATGCTTTTGACACAACAAAACTCGAGGTTGAATTACTTGCAAAAAAACCCCTTGATTTGAAAAAAAACGACGGCCATTATAGTTGTATACTCCTCAATTTCCGATTTACAACACAACCAACACTCTCCTACGATCAAAGATATCAAAGTCAAGCAGTGGCTCATTCTGGAAAGGCAGAAGTGACATTAAGATCATATGGCTGGCATGAAAGCGATATCGAAGCATATCGTAAAATGAGAGATCGACAAGATGTAGATATGTTAAAGATGATCGATGAACACATTGCAGGAGCATTTGATTATCTAGGGGAAGAATTCGAAAAATATCTTGAAGAAGCGGGAGAAGAGTTTACTACAGAAAAGAAAAACGAAGAGAAAAAAAACAAAGAAAGCGGACGAAAAGAAGCAAAAGATAAGCTTAAAGAACAAAATAAATATGCTAAATGGGGCCCTCTCGAACCATTTGTTTCGATGGGTGCAGGTCTTGAAGATCTTGGAAAATCCTTATTTTCGGGTTCAAAAGTTGATAAAAGCAAGACTGAAGATAGTGTGAAAAAAGGAGATAATAGTAAACGAAAAGCCGCAGGGAAAAAAGCAGCTGGAGAAATGGGCGTTCTTTACACAATCTATAAAAAATCTCATGGATTCCTGTCATGGTAAAAAACTAATTCTTAAAAAAAAAATAATTTAACGTAAATGAATTTCAAGAATATCTTCATCTTTTAGAACATGTTTTTCTTGAATTTTTTGTCCGTCAAATTTTGCACTTGGACCCCAAATACGAGCGAAACGAAACTTATCAAGAAAATCCTTATGCAATTTCAAACAAACATCCTTAATCTTGGCATTTCTGAACATAATAAGAGGTTCCTCTAGATCAGCATCCTCAGCAGGTTCTTTAAGATAAATACGAATAAGATCTAATTTTTTGAAAATCAATTCCTTGAGTTCATCAATACCCTTTCCTTTTTGAGCGCTAATAGCAATATCTGCAGAAAATTTTTCAATAAGCGAGTTTAATTGCTCTGGTGAAACCAAATCAGATTTGTTAATGACAGTAATTGCAGACATATATTTCTTATTTCCTTCAATACAATCAATAAATTGATCAATAGTGATATCATCGCGAAGAACAACTTCAGCGTTATTGATACGAAATTCTTTGAGAATGCGGGTCACTGTTTCTTCATCAATATATGTGAGAGGAACAGTTGAACCAAATCGAATACCATCTTTTGCAGTTTTTGTAATTTTAACGTCGGGCTTTCGCTGGTTGAGACGAATATCCGTGTCATAGATTTCTTTGATAATAACGTTATACTCTTGAGGTCGTGTTGCATCGAGAAGAATAATACACAAATCGGCACCCCTCATACTCGAGAGAACTTCCTTACCACGACCTTTTCCGGAAGCCGCACCCTTAACAATACCAGGAACATCAAGGATTTGAATATTAGCATGACGATACTTAAGCATACCCGGAACACACGTTAATGTCGTGAACGCATACGAACCCACTTCAGATTCTGCACCCGTAATTCTGTTTAAAAGAGTGGATTTACCTGCCGACGGAAAACCAACGAGAATAACGGTACCATCACCAGTTTTTCTAACTTCCCAACCATCACTGGAACCGCCTTTAGAGCTTCTCGCTTCTTCCTTTTCCTTAAGCTTTGCAATCTGAGCCTTATATTGACCAATAGCAGACTGTGTTTTCTTATTATAAGGAGTGTTTGCTATACGCTCCTCAAGTTCCTTTATTTTACTATCATAATCTACCATGGTGTTTATCTTTTATACTGGGACGATGCAGTATTTATAAATTTGAGGGAATAAGTAAGAAAATAAGCATAAAATAAGATAAATCAAGAAAAAATATATAAAGAAACAATCATTTTGGAACTCTACCATGAAAACACTTGTCGATTCTGACTTTAGCACACTTATCAAAAAAAAATACATACGATCAAAAACTTCTCTCCAAAAACACCTTCAACCAGCAAGTATTGATATTCCTCTGGGAAGAACTGCTTATCACCTACAACAAAAATTCATTCCATTCTCAAGCGACATCAAAACGGTTGCAAAACAATTAAGTATAGAAAAACTAGATTTGAAAAAAGGAGCTAACCTGTATCGGGGACAAACATACCTTGTAAAATGTTTAGATCTTGATCTTCCAAAAAATATTTCTGGCGTAGTCAGTCCAAAAAGCTCTATCGGAAGAATTGATGTTCGAGTCAGATCGATTGTGGACAACCATTACTTGTATGATACAGTAGATGCTGGAAAAAAAGGAGAATTATGGCTTGAAATAACACCCCGATCATTCAATATCAGAGTACAACAAGGAATTCCACTCGCCCAATTACGTCTTATTGATGAAACGTTAGAAGCAGAAAAAGATCCAATACAGCAAGAGTTTATAACGACAACAAAAGGAAATTCTCGAAAAGGAAGGTTTTATCAAGGAAAGCTAGTGCTTGGACTGAATGTAAAGCCAGGAACACTCATAGGATATGAAGCGAAATCAACAAATGAAATTATAGACTTGAGCAAAAAAAACGCTTACGAACCAAAACGATTTTTCAGAGAATTATACACTGAAAAAAAACAAGGAATGTTACAAGGAAAATTTGTCCTTGAAAAAGATCGATTCTACATTCTCGGAACAAAAGAGCTCGTTAGCATTCCAAAAGAATATTCTCTTGAAATGGTTTCTATCGATCCAAAACTAGGAGACCTTACCGTCCATTACGCAGGATTTTTCGACCCAGGATTTGGATTTCCAAAAGGAGCAAATGGTGTCTTAGAAATACGACCACACGAAGTTACTACAGTATATCACGGACAACCGATTTGTCTTATGAAATGCTTTGAAAACAAGAAAATACCAACTTCAATGTATGGGGAAAACTGTAATAATTATCAATTTCAACGAGGACCTCGTTTGTCAAAATTCTTCAAACAATAATAACGATTTTTTCTTACCATAAATACATTATGACAGGAATAAGAAGGGTTCCAAGCAACATATTCTTTTGAGCGCCAAGCGTACTTGCAAGAACACCTAATGATGTTGCAGTCACTAAAATCAACAAACCTTGCAATCCACTTAATAACACAACAATACAAACTAAAAAAGCAATAACACTAACTACAACTAAATGATAATCTACTTTCTGCATGAAAACCGCCATTTTCTTTGAGAGAAAAAGACCTATAATAACAGCTACAGCACCAGTGATGAGAATGATGGGAAAGAAAAGCAAAATATGAGTATTGGTAAGAGTATCCACTATCGTTGACATCCCAAGAACAGCACCATTTCGTGCTTTTTGCAATATAACTAGCGTGACTAAAGAAAAAGCGAAATTAACCGTGTTAATACCACCAACAAGAAGCAGATAATCACGAGCAGATTTTTCTCTCATCGTGGCACTGGAAACAATAGCTGCCTGGCTAGAACCAAAACCAGGGAGAAAAGAAGCAAACATACCGACAATAGTTGCCCTAGAAACTGTTCGTTCAACATCAGAAATTTTCAAAGGAATATTTCCTGAAATAGACTGTTTAGGAAGAGCTGAAGAACCCATCAAACTCAAAACAAGTGTGCTTGTCCCAAACAACCCTGAAAGAAGAGGGAGAAGAATATGTTGTTGAGAAACAAGATCAAAACACAATAAACCAAGAACTCCTGAAAGTAGCAAAAATAAGGCATTAAGAACAAAACGTCTCGACAATACAAGAATAACAACCAAAATCACTACAAGCGCTTGGGCGATAAAGGGTTCAACAACCTGTTGTACGCGTTCAAGAAAAGCCAACCCATAGGGAAACATCAATAACGTACAAACCAAAGCAAAAAATGATCCTATCAACGTGTATGTGATTGCATGATGACCTTTTCCTTCAAGCAAGAGTTGATGTCCGGGTAAAACACTAACGACTTGATCAGCATCAGGAGCGCCAAGATATATGCTAGGAATACTATCTAAAAAAGAATGAGTGAGGGCAAGTGTCAAGATAAATATTGCAACAAAAATAGGATTTATGCCTGCGAGAACACCAGTAGAACTCACAACAATAGCTGTAATAAGATTAACATGAACGCCAGGGATGAGTCCGGTAAAGACCCCGGCGGATATCCCAACGAGGATCGCACCAATAATTTCAAAGAGCATGTAGTTGCTCTAGCGTTTGAATTTAAAGGTTTGAAGGCTTCTTTTCCGGAAGATTTCCGAATAGGTTTTATATTGCGAATCATACGAATTTATTTGATAATTGAGTTAAAAAAATAACAACTAAATGTTTTAATGTAAATGAAAAATAATCAAAACACATAATTTAAAAAAACAAACACCATCTCTTATTTACATGAACAACAAGCTAATTAAAAAACGCCTTGAAGAACTTGAAACGAAAGACCATTCTATCAAAGTAAAACA
>JBNJGO010000017.1:0-17127 GCA_051819745.1 Nanobdellota archaeon
TTCCTCCGGTTGTTACTTTGATAGCGTTTTATATACGTCAGGTTATATTTGTCAAGGATCCCATCAATCAACGGCGTGTTCGACTCCTGATTCTTCTCCCGATTCTTCTTCCTCTAGTTCGTCTAGTTCTTCAATATCGATTCCTTTATCAGATAATAATTCAAGCAATTCATCTTCTGATGCAAACAATAATTCTGACAATGATACTGATAGTACCAATAGTTCCTCACCTTCAATAGAAAGTCCGCTTCCACCAGAAAATACTACTTCGTCAAATGACACAACTCAAAATTCCTCTCAAGTAACGACCGTCGTTGATAAGAGTGATCATTCTCGCAATGAGAGTGATGCTGTTTTTGTCGTTCTGAGTATTTTATTGTTTGCAGGACTCGTCTTATTACTGTGGTTTATCCGTTTTAGAAGAAGAACTCATAGCTTATACGGAAAATGATTTTTTCAATAATAGCTTATTTTACGAACTCTACAATCGTTTTTTTCAAAAGAGTTATAAACAAATATTCCTTTGTTCTAGTTGAGGTTTATTATTATGAATAATACTACATCGGTTGTTGAACCATTATTAATCCAATCAAGTGATCTTATCAGTTCGTTGACCGTTGCTTTTATCATTTTTGTTCTCGGGCTTATTTTAGGGAGTGTTTTAGGTCGTATTGTTGAAAGACTTTTTCAGGAGCTTAATATTGGTCCAGTCATATCAAAAAAAACCGGTGTTTCTATTTCGTTTGAAAAACTTGTTAAGCATATCGTTTCATATGGTATTTACATTGTTTTTTTCATCTTAGCACTCAACAGAATCGGCATCACAGCCATAATTCTTGATATTATCGCCATTCTTATCTTAGCATTTATTGCACTTTCGTTCTTTTTCCTGCTTAAAGATAGTGTTCCAAATATTCTCGCATACCGTAAATTATCCTCTCGAAAAGATATTTCAGTAGGTAATCATATTTCTATTCAAAATATCGAAGGTGAGATTATTGATCTTAATTTATTTGAAATTCAAGTCAAAACATCCTCTGGGGATGTTATTCATATCCCTAATTCTCTGCTTCTCAAGGAGATTTTTTCCGTTTCTTCGTCCAAAAAGTAATTTAATTCTTCTTTTGCACTTCTTGAGTGAATCCAAACATTTATAAGAAATATGGCTTATATTATGAGTATGGTTCGACAATCATATCTTATATTCGTACTTGTTGCAAGTTTTATTCTTGTAGCAGGTATTTCTATGGCGCAATCTCCAAACCCTACGTATGACCCTTCTATTGCTTGCGATCAACAATCTTCCTTTTCAACGCTCGTGTGTGGTGCAACTCCAAACAGCTTGCAAGGTTATGGTGCCGTTGATATTTGTGGTCGTTGTTATCCTTGCGGTGCTGATGATGGTGTTTGTCCTGAAGATTTCTTTTCAGAAGGTGTGAGGACAAGCTGTAAAAATTGTCCCGATCCTGATTGTAAAACTAATAACACTGTTCGTGTGAATGTAACTGTTAATGGTGATCCTGCTCCTTTTGATGCTGAAGTAACTGCCATTTATCCGTTCAGCCAGGTAGTTCTAGGAACTACAAATAGTTCGTCTCATATTGAATCTGAAGTTCGTAGTGGTCTTATTAAATTCAGAGCTGAGTATAGTGATTTTGATTCTCAGGTAACAAGGGCTTTCATTCCTCGTGGAGGTCATAACACGACTGTTGTTGATTTATCTCAAGGGTCTTGTTTTTCTGATTGTACTGGTTCATTTCATGAAATTTGCAAGGCTGATTGTCTTGGTGTTAATAATTGTTCCTTCCCTTCATTCACTACCGATGATTATCCTTACCTTTCTCAAAATTATTCTTCGACAACAATCGCTAACAGGTGTGATTACAAAACAGTCGGAGATAAGGTTTTTCTTGAAGAGAATTCGACACACCAGATTTCTGTCGTTTGTTGTGGTGGTTCGTTAGTATCTGAAAAAAAGGTTCAACTTGATCTTTCAACAAATTTAGGTTCTTCAGAGAATGCGATCAAACACCTCGCTCACCACGTTGTTCCTGTCAAATATGATGGTAGAGTCTATGATATGGTTGTGAGTTCTTGGAAATAATCAAAACACATAAAAAGACAGCTTGTTCTCAAGTACTATACAATGACACACACTATTAATCCTTATGAAGTTTCAGGTCATGTTGATTATGAGAAATTAATCAAAGAATTTGGTGTTCAACCTTTGACCGAAAAGCATCTTGATATCATTCGTTCTATCGCTAAAGAAGACCATATGTTTTTGCGAAGAGGTATGTTTTTTTCTCACCGAGATTTGAAATGGTGTCTTGACGAATATTTGAAAGGAAATAAGTTCTTTCTTTACACTGGTGTTGGTCCTTCCGGCCCTCTTCATCTTGGTCATTTGAATGTGTGGAGATTCACTAAATGGCTTCAAGATGTTTTTGACGTCGAATTATGGTTTCAGTTTACCGATGAAGAAAAATATTTGCTTAAAGACAAATCTTATGATGTTGTTCAACATTGGACTCGAGAGAATATGCTTGATGTTATTGCTTTAGGTTTTAATCCTAAAAAAACTCATTTTATTATTGACACTCGTCATGCTGGATTGATGTATCCTCAAGCGATTAAAGTTGCTAAGAAAATAACATTCTCAACTATAAAAAGCGCTTTTGGATTTACAGATAGTAATAATATAGGGAGTATTTTTTATACTGCAATGCAAACAGTTCCTTCTTTTTTACCGAATGTTCTTCGCGGTGAAAATAGGCCTTGTTTAATACCTCTTGGTGTTGATCAAGATCCTCATTTTAGGATTTCTCGAGATGTTGTTGAAAAACTTGGTTTTCACAAACCTGCAATTCTTCATGCGAAAATGATGCCTCCTCTCACTGGTTTTGATAGTAAGATGAGTAGTAGTTCTGCAGACAAAGCGATATTAACAACTGATACTCCTAAACAAGTTAAGAAAAAAATCAATAAGTATGCCTTATCTGGTGGTCGTGACACTCTTGAAGACCATCGAAAATACGGTGGTGATACTGACAAAGATATTGCGTTCCAATGGTTGCGTTATTTTGAAGAAGATGATGCTATTCTCGATGATATCAAGAAGAAGTATGAGTCTGGAGTGTTATTGAGTGGCGAGCTTAAAGCCATTGTGATTGATAAAATAACTGCTTTCCTTAAGTCTCATCAAAAGAAACGAGAACAAGCAGAGTCTTTGCTCGATGATTTTATTTATGATCCACAAAAAGATCCTGATTACAAATCTTAATTTAAAGGATCAGGATGTGCATTTGGATGTATTGTTTGTTCACTCGTTCAGTAAGTATATAAAAGATGTGCTTCTTTCTCTCACAAGTGCAATTTATTTGCACAATATTTAAATATGTTATCAGACTATGATGTAGTATTAGTGTTAGTGTTTTGTACACATGACATGCTATAATTCAACAATATGACAATTAAGATTGATTTTGATTTGTTTGTTGTTGGTGTCTGAAAAACAAAAAATAAATTGTATGTAAATTAGAAAGGTGATATAAATGGCTGTAACACATTTGAATAATGATAATTTTGAAGATGTTGTCAAAAACTCCGATATTCCTGTCATCGTTGATATATGGGCTGAATGGTGTGGTCCTTGTAAGATGATGGGTCCTGTTTTTGAAGAATTAAGCGGTGAATATGATGGAAAAGTAAAATTCACTAAACTTAATACTGAAGAGCAACCTCAATTGGTCGGTCAATTCTCTGTTCAGGGAATTCCTACTCTCTTAGTTTTAAAAGATGGTGAAGAAGTCGATCGTATCGTAGGTTTTGCTCCAAAAGAAATGTTAAAACAAAAGATTGATCAAGCTCTTGAAAAAGCTTGAACTGTTCGAGTAGTATAATTTATATATTTCTTTTTTTCCTTTTTTTTTTAATTATGTGTTAAATTATAGTATAATATAAGGTGATAATTGATGGTTGAAAATAAAGTATCTGCTGATTCGGTTCAAGAATTTGATGTTGCGATTATAGGGGGTGGCCCTGCAGGTTTTACAGCTGCATTGTATGCTTCACGAGCTAATTTATCTGTTGCATTGTTTGAAGGGAGTCAGCCGGGTGGCCAATTAACAACGACTACTGTTGTTGAAAATTTCCCTGGTTTTCCTAAGGGGATTCAAGGAACGCAACTTATGAATGATATGCGTGAACAAGCGAAACGGTTTGGAACACAAGATTTTTTTGAAGAAGTAACTGATATTTCTGCTTCATCTCGTCCTTTTACACTTGCTTCACAATCAAGAACTATTAAGGCAAAAACTGTTATTATGGCTACTGGTGCTCGAGCAAAATATTTGGGTCTTGAAAGCGAACAACGTCTTCGAGGAAAAGGTGTTTCTGCTTGCGCAACTTGCGATGGCTTTTTTTTCAAGGATAAACACGTTGCTGTTGTTGGTGCTGGAGATTCCGCCATGGAAGAGGCAAACTTCTTAACTTCGTTTGCACGTAAAGTCACTCTTCTTAATCGTAGTTCTGATTTTAAAGCATCTCCTATTATGCTTGATAGAGCAAAAAATAATGAAAAAATAGATATAAAAACCGATGTTCAGGTGGCCGAAGTTCTTGGCACTGATCAAGTTACAGGTGTTAAACTCAAGCGGACAGATACTGGTGATTTTGAAGAATTAACTGTAGATGGTCTATTTCTTGCCATTGGTCATAAACCTAACACTGAGTTAGTTTCTTCACTTGTCCAAACAGATGCTGTTGGTTACATTAAAACCAATCCTGATAGTACTTCAACTTCTGTTAAAGGTTTGTTTGCTGCAGGTGATGTTCAGGATCCTGTTTTTCGGCAAGCTATAACTTCTGCAGGCACTGGTTGTATGGCTGCGATGGAAGCTCAACGATTGTTGGAATCAGAAGAACAATAATATATTATATCTGAGGATGGAATGATGGCATTATCTTTCGCGTGTAAACAGATTGATTTCAAGGATATTATCATGTGTAGTTTTTCGTTGAATAAAACGGAATATAATCTATTCATATTTTTACTTTCACAAGATGATCCTGTTTGCACATCAACCATTGGTGAGATGACTGGTAAAGACCGGACAACCATTCAAAAAGCGATTAAAGGTCTTGTTTCAAAAGATCTTGTCTATAAACACCAAGTTAACCTTGATTCCGGTGGATACACCTTTGTTTATTCTATTAAGGATAAGAATGAATTGAAACAGAAACTCCTTGATATTGTAAATAGGTGGCATGAAAGTGTTGTAAAGTACATCAATAAATGGTGAGTTTTTTCTTCTTTTTTTTTCTTTTTGATTTATTACAATTAGAGTTTAATACTTTGTTGCTTTGCACCGAGTAATATTTTTAAGTTGTAATTTATGGCTATTGTTTCTTGTTATTTATTTTTGTTATAGTATTAGAATTTTTTTTTTAAAAAATGAAGAAGGAGGCGCTCTATGGAAGAGAGGGTAGTTAGGGGTGGTATAGAATACGTGATGAATCCATAGAGGCCACTTCTTCCTTATGGTGTTATTGTAATTCCATAAGAGGAAAATAATATTATCTCCCTTTGTTTGAGGGTGTTTAGTTTAAAGGTGGCTTTCGAAGTTCTTGAAGCCACATCAGACCGATTTTCATCATGTCTTTGTTGAATTGTTCGCTCAGTTTGTATGTTTTCTTATACATATCATACTCAATCATTCCCATTGTTTTCATCGGTGTGAGTATTCGATCGTAAAACTGGCGTTTGTTGTAGGATACTTTGATTTTGCTCTTTTTCCCGAAAGGACTACTTGGTTCTTGTTCAACAATTTTACCTTCGTGCAATGAACTTGCAAACATACTCATCTCTGTTTTCCCGATTTCTCCATCGTTCATTTTAAGGTTCTCAATGAGAAGTTTTCCCACTTCGACCTGTTGTTTTGTCGCAAATATTATTTCCAGCACATTTTCAGGCATGCTGAATCTGTTGAACAAAATTACCATATTTTGTATACATGACAGAACTAATATATAAATATATCGATTTAGGATACTTTTTTGTATACTGTTAGTGTTAAAGTATCTTTATTTTCGTGATTTATTTATAAATAGGTTGTTTTTGATATTGTTTCCTTACCTAAAATTTTATATATTTGTCTTCAAACTATTATGTTATGGCAAAAAAACCTGAAAAACAAACTCAAGGGATGGCGATCGTCGCTTTATTACTCAACATCTTGATTCTACCTGGTTTAGGTAGTTTGATAGCGAAAAAGACAAAGGAAGGAACTATTCAATTAGTCGTTTTCTTAATCAGTATTCCTCTATCTTTTGTTATCATAGGAATTCCTATAGGAATTGCGATGTGGGTGTGGGCATTGATTACTGGTATTCAAATAGTTAAAGAATCTGAGTAATTGCTATCGACCCAAAACACTTCATTTTTTATTTTTGTTTATTTTTGTTTATTGCTTATTTTCTCTTATTCTCTATATTATGTGTTTTTATGTCTGTTGTGATGAGCCCAAATTTACTATAAATTTATAAATAAATTATTATTCCCTGTGGAGTGATGGAAGATATTATCTCATATAAAGAATCTTTTGACATTTCAGTTGATGGTTTTTCTGGATTTATATTTAAATCAACGATTAATTTAAAATTAGAATCTGATTTCAAAACCGTTCCTTTCAAAAGATTGACTTGTGATTTTTCTTTATTCGGTTCTCAAACTGAAAAAAATGTTATTGTTCCTTTTATCGTGTTTGAAGGTTCGTCTTCTTCATATCCTAAAAGTGTACGATCTTTTCCGGAAATAAAAAAGGCGATTGATGGCACTTATGCTCATGAGGTAAAAGATTTCTATTTTGAATTTAAAAAAAATTTATCAAATTTTCTTATCTCAGAGAATCAAGCTTATGCTAACAAGATTAAGCATTATGATTCACGTGCTAAACGATGGTTTTTTCCAAATGTTATAAACTGGATTAATGCAAGGAATGATCTCTCTATTTATTCTGATCTTTCAAATTCACATATATCATATAGTTCTGCAAGAGTTGAAGTAAATCGTTTTCTTGAAGATTTTTTACCAAACTATTCTCGATCTGTAGACTTATTAAAACATTCTGATGTTATTTCTGAAAAAGAATCGCTGAGTATGTATCAGATATATGCTTCGATAAATAGATTATATTCGGATTTTTCTTCTGAGTTAGTTGGTCTTAAAACACCTTCTGAAACTCTTAAACAAAAAATAACTCCTTTTTTTTGAATTCTGATGTTTTTTTATTAATCTTATTGGTTGTTTTTATTGTTCCAGAATAAGTTTTGTTTATCTTCTTACTGTTTTTTATCGCAATTCTTAAAAACAATGGGGTGTCTTGTTGTTATGAGGTGAGGTATTGTTTTTTAAAGAACAACATATTGTTTCAGTGTGGTCGTTTGTAGTTCGTATTTTTAAAAATACTTTTGAGGAAGTTTATAAGAAAAATATTGCTTGGCTTTCTGCAGCGTTAGTATTTTATATTCTTCTTTCGATGGGTCCTCTTCTAGTTATACTTTTTGAATTGGTTCAATTGTTTTTGCAATCAAGTACTGTTCTTGAGACTGTCCGCGAGTTGAGTGTTTCTCTCATAGGCTCTTCGGCAACTTCTTTTCTTAGTGAATTGGCTTCTTCATTTCATCTTCTCGAATCAAATATAGCTCTTTTAATTGGAAGTATTATTGTGTTGTTTTTTTTAGGATCTCAGTCTATAGTTCATTTAAAACAATCTATCGATGTCATTTACAAAACCTCTCGGCCGATGAATTTTTCTATAACTTCTTTTTTCAAACGAAATCTGATCGGGTTTATTTCAGTTTTCTTGTTAGGTCTTGGTCTTGTTGTGTTTATTATTTCAAAAATGATCTTATTTTCGATACAATCATTTCTTGCTAATCATCTTTCTTTTTTGTCGCTTCCATCGATTATTAATACGCTACTTTCTTTTCTTATCTTATTGTTTATTTTTGGTTTTTTTGTCCTAGTATATTATGTTCTTTCAGAAAGAAAAATTCGTTTTTCAAGCGCGATTTTTGGAGCATTGGTTTCTACGCTTTTATTTTTAGTTGGGGGTGTTATAGTCGGATACTATATTTCTATTGCGCCTTTATTTACTAGTTATGGTCTTGCAAGTTCATTATTTTTTATTCTTTTATGGTTGTATTATTCTGCTCATGTGATTTTGTTTGGAGCACAATTATCTTATTCTCATCATAAATTACTTTCATAAGTTATAGTTTTTACTGATAAACCTTAAATTTATATATGAGTATTTTTAGAATTATATTATGGGATCAAAATTTATTATAGTGACTGGGGGGGTTCTTTCTGGTCTTGGAAAAGGTATTTCTTCGGCGTCGATAGGTCAATTATTGTCTTATGATTATAAGGTTGTTCCCATCAAATGTGATGGCTATTTGAATGTAGATCCGGGTACTATGAATCCTGTTGAACATGGCGAGGTTTTTGTTCTTGATGATGGTACTGAAGTTGATATGGATTTTGGTCATTATGAGCGATTTCTCAAGACAACGTGTTTTGGTGATCAGAACTTGACAATGGGCAGAGTGTTTGAAGACATTCGTGAAAAAGAGCGAGAAGGTGGTTATAATGGTAAAACTGTTCAATTAATTCCTCACGCTGCCGAACATATTATTTCTTGGTGGAAAAGTATTGCAAAAGAACAGTCTGCTGATGTGTGTCTTATTGAAATTGGTGGTACTGTTGGTGATATGGAAAATGAATTGTATCTTGAAGCTGCTCGTCGATTAAAATTGGATCTTGGAAAAGACAATGTGTTTTTTGCTCACCTTACGTATATTCCTATTCCTGCAGGTGTTTTTGAACAAAAATCAAAACCAACACAACAGTCTGTTTCACTACTTATGGAGCGAGGGCTATTTCCCGAAGCGATTATTTGTAGGGGGAAAGAACCTGCTTCGCAAAACATTAAACGAAAAATTTCAGAATTTTCAAACATTGATTCTTCCGCTGTTTTTAGCGCGATGGATGTTGACAGTGTTTACAAAATTCCTTCTATTTTTGAAAAGCAGGGATTGGTTTCTTTGATTAATAAGCAATTAGGTCTTCAGGCGAGTCCAGATCTTACTCGTTGGAATTCTCTTGTTTCTTCTATCAAGTCAAGTTCTAAACATGTAACTGTTGCTGTCTGTGGAAAATACACTTCTCTTGAAGATAGTTATGCTTCTGTTGTAGAGGCATTATGTCATGCTGGCTCTTATAATGGTGTTTCGGTTGATGTTGAATGGATTGACACTGAAGCAATTGAAAAAGGTTCTTTATCTGTTGATACTGCTCTTGAACATATTGATGGTGTTATCGTTCCAGGTGGCTTTGGAACAAGGGGAATTGAAGGAAAATTAACAGTTATAGAATTTGCTCGAAAAAACAAGCTTCCGTTTTTAGGATTGTGTTATGGTCTACAACTTGCTGTTGTTGAATCTGCTCGAAATGTTGGTGGTTTTAAAGATGCTAATTCTACTGAAATAAATCCAAAAACGAGCTATCCTGTCATCGATATATTGCCTGATAAAAAAAACATTTCCGCAATTGGTGGTACTCTTCGAAAAGGTTCATATCCTGCGTTGCTTAAACGAGATTCTATTGTTCATTCCTTGTATGGTTCTACAGAAGTTTTTGAGCGTCACCGTCATCGCTTTGAAGTTAATCCGGACTACCATTCTGCTATTGCTTCGTGGTCGTTATCTCTTTCTGGCATGAGCCCTGATGGTCGTCTTGTAGAATTTATAGAACATGAAGATCATCCTTTTTTTGTCGCGACACAAGCTCATCCTGAATTAAAGAGTTCTCTTGAGCATCCAGCTCCTCTTTTTGATGGTTTGTTGAAGGCGATTAAGAAGTGTAGCGGTAACTAATGATTTTATAATTGTTTTTTTTGTTTTAGCGCTTTTCTCTCTCCAGAATAATACATTTGTCGATAAATCTTACCTACAGCAATATCTGAATGCTTGTCAATAGGTTGATTTCCGCCTGATTGAAATCTTTTAATTTCTTTAAGGTGTTCTCGCTTTACCTCGTTTTGATATCCTAGTCTCAAATCAACACGCTCTTTATATCCTCTAGTGTATATTTGTTCAGATGCTGTTAGTTTATATGTTGTGTTTTCTTGAGGGTTTCGAGTGGTTTTCTCTTTTGATAATTGGTTTTGTCTTTGTTGTTGTAGTCTTTGATTGTATTGGGGTACTGCTTGTTTTACAATGTCTTCGACGCTTAGATTTTCATCCTGTATTTGGGTCAGCCCTTGTTCGTTAAAATCAACGATTTCTGGGTTTCGACCATAATGGCTGCAAAGGGCTGCATAAACAGCATAGTTTTCTTCTTTCACACTTTCAGAAATAGCCTTATCTGCACTACGTAGCTCTGCTTCGAGTGTGAAATCTTTTTCCCAATCTTCCATATATATCATTATACCTAAACTACTATATAAAACTTTCTATTTTTAACCACTTTAAAGTAATAAAAATTAGAATTCAGTCAATCTTTTTTCAACAAGACTGGTATTTCCGCCAGCACCTGATTGTTTAGTAACTGTGATATATTTTCCTTCTTGAAGTTTTTGTATTTTACGCTGGAATGTCTTATACGAATTTTTTCCGCCTTTAGCTTCATATTCCTTGAACAATTCTCCGATTCGCTTTTTACTTGTCTGTTGGATTACGGAAAGAACGAATTTGCTTTCATCATCAAGTTCTTCGGTTTTTTTTGCAGTGAATTCTTCAAGTTTTGCTATTGCTTGCTCAACTTCCTTGACACTGACTTTCTTTTTAGAAGTATCTTCTGCAATAGTCGCACTTTCTTTAAGTAAAAATAATCCACTTCTAATATCTTTAATGGTTGTTGTTTTTTCCACCACCAAATCGATAGCTGTCTGCTCCCAAACGCCAGGAACAAAAGCATATTTCATCCTTTCTTCAAGAATTCCTCTTGTTTCTCCCGGAGAATATTCTTGAAATTCGAGAAGTTCTGCAGTGAGTCTGCTTCGTATTCGAGTATCTAAGTCATTAAGCCACGACTTGAAATTAGTTATAAGGATAATTGACTTTACAAATATATTTTCTATAAGTACGTACAAGAAATCAAAATCTTCTGTCTTATCAATTTCATCAAAAACCAGAATTGCAGGTTGCCTATTAAGTAGTTCTTGTGCGGTTTTGAACAACTCTGTTGTCTTTTTGTTTTGAGTGAATCGATAACCTAGCTGTTCGCAAATCTCCACCATTATCTTATAGCTGGTATTATACTGCCAACAATTGATAAATATCGGCGTGATATCATCTGTTTTTTCTTCAAGTTCTCGAAGGACATGCCTGACTGCAGCAGTCTTTCCAATTCCAGGAGGTCCATGAATAAAAACATTTCGACCGTTTCGCTTTGAAAATAACGGTTTTAAACAAGTTGCAATATGTTCTTGCTCTTGTTCCCGATAAGGAATTTTTTTTGGTAGAAAATCATAATCTAGTGCAACTTCATCTTGAAATAATGACTGATCGCCCTCAAGTATGTTATCAAATAATCCCATGGTATGTTGTCCTCAAAGGCCTTATTTAAATCATGCGGTCTTTTTCTCGAAAATATTTTTTATTCCTTCTTGTTTTCAATAACTTGTATTTTATGTTTTTCTTTTGAGAATGGACGTAAATCCTTTAGTTTATAATCTTTAATTCCTTGTTGTTTAGCCCATGTTTCAGCTTTTTCTTTTGAAGCGAAGGTTTTTGGCCGAGGTTTTCTGTTTCGTCCTTTTGTTTTAGATAATCGTCGTCTTGCTCGTAAAAATGTTCTTGGCATACTATCAACTCCTGTTAGTTTATTTTTTGATTGAACGTTATTTCTTTTATAAAACTTCCTTTTTGATGTGTTGTTTAGAGGGTAGTTTTATCGCTTTATATTGTGTTTTAAGACGTATTTTTTTAAAATATGGTTGTTGATTAGTTATTTCTAAATTTATTTCTGAATATATTTTGCCAGTATTCAAGTAAGATTTATATACAACGCCAAGTCACTATTTTATATACTGTTATATTTGGGGATAAAAAGCACTATCATTATTTTATATAATTTATGCTTTTCCCTTTTTTAATAAACGACATGCAATCATTATAACTTGATTGTGTCGTGAACTATTTGCAGTTTGTATATGGTTTATAGGTAGTTATGATGGAAGTTCACATTACATACGAAACTCTTTTCGACCTCCTTCGTAAAGAGAGAAGTCTTGAAGAGTTACAATCACTTGATTCTTCTTTTTGGAAATATGTAATAGATTATATTCAAGATCGTAAATCAACATTGGATTCTTCTCGTCCTGGTGAGCAAGAAAAGATAAAAGTTCAGCTTCAAAATATCAAACGAATTCTTAAAGAAATTTATGAGCGACGAGAGCGAAAAATTATCAATCTAGCTCTTAATGTCATTCGAAGCGATGCTATGGATTATGTTGATACAAAGAACATGCTTGCAGAAGAAAAATCTCTTTTTAATGAAGCGTTAACTCTTTTTAAGAAATATAAATCTAACGTTCTACTTAATGTCTTCGATGATAAATTACCTGCCGTCGTTCCGGAAATTCCCTCAAAGAGTTCTTCAAATATGTCTTCGGAAACCGATCCGACGAGCACTCCTTCTGCAACGGGCTCTAAATCTGAATTATCGACTCAATCTGAAGATCCATCTCCAGAATCTTCTTCAGAACCTTTTTCAAATTCCTCTAAAAAATCCTCTTCACATTCCACTTCTGATGTTGAAAATTCTTCAGATTCTGATTTGAAAAAAAAACAGTCTTATTTTTCCAATGGTGATTTCACTCCTGACACGTCCTCTTCTTATTTTCAACCTGATAAAAATGATGGTGTTGATCTTTCAGAAACAGATGTTGGTGAGCGTTCTAAAGATGATCTTGTTGATGGTGTTCCAAAAGATGAGATTAGGGATGATAGTGATAATGCTCCTCAAAAGGTTATTGTCAAATTCGTTTCAGCTGTTCCTAAGTTTTATGGAAAGAACAAGAATATTTTCGGTCCTTATTCTGAAGGTCAAATTGTTACTCTTCCTTCCAATATAGCTTCCATTCTTCTTAAAAAAGGCAAAGCAAAGAATGTAATGAAGTGATTGTCTTTATCTTGTTAATTTTCGATATGTTTTTTAATCACGTCTTATTTCCATTATGGTATGGTTGTACTCACATTTTCAAATTTTTCATTTTATCCTCGAGACCAAGAAGTGCAAGTTTTTTTCACAAGCAGATATTTTTTTACTGTTTCATTATCTGAATTTTGCGATATTGATTCTGATGTTATTATACGAGAAAAAGAAATTGAATTTCCTTCAATAACTGAGAAAAAAGCAGAAAATAAATGTACTAGACTTCTTGATAAAGGACTCCATTCTCTCACAAATACAGTTACTAATAAACCCGTTCGTTTTATTGATGAAATGACTGGTGTTCCTCTAATTGGTTCTGGTGAGTTTGGTGTTGTTGATAGAGACACAAATATTCTTGAACTCAAACCTTTGACTGGCTGTAATTTAAATTGTATTTATTGTAGTGTTGATGAAGGTGTTAATGATAAATCGTACGATATACTTATTGATCCTTTCTTTCTAGCAGAACAAGCTCTTGCTATTGCTGTTAAAAAAAATCATCGGGTTGAATTTAATATTGGACCTCATGGTGAACCTTTATTATATCCTTTTCTCGAGGAGCTCGTTTCCGAACTTAAAAGAGTTCTTCCTGATTGTGTTATTTCTATTAATACGAATGGTACTTTGCTTAACAAACAACGTATTGATTCGCTTATTTTAGCAGGATTAACAAGAGTGAATCTATCGCTTAATAGCTTAGATCAAACTGTTCTTTCAGAAATTTCTGGAAAACCCTATCCTTTAAAAAAAGTTCTTGACAATATTGAATATTGCAAACAAAAAAATCTTTCTGTTCTCATTGCACCACTTGTTATTCCAACGTACACTGACAGTATCTCTCGCGACATAAAACCTCTTATTAAACTTTCAAAATCCCTTCCTGGTCCTTTTCCCACTATTGGTTTTCAAAATTATCTCGTTCACAAATATGGTCGAAAACCTGTGAAGAAACAATATTCTTTCGAGGAGTTTTTCTCTCTTTTAAGTCCCTTAGAATCAGAGTGCGATATTATTCTCACTCCAAAAAAAGAGTATAATCCTTTTGATATATATTCTGATGTTGTTTTGGAAATTCCTATGAAAAAAAATGCTGTTGTAAGGGCGGAAGTTATGTTTCCTGGACGTCATTCTCATGAGATGGTTTGTTCTGCTCATAATCGTTTAATTAGTGTTCGAGGTCTTGAAACAGCTAAAAAAACAGTTTCTATTCGTATTATTCGAAACAAACATAATATTTTTATTGGTGTTCCGCAATAAACATCTTTTATACTTTGTAATGTCTTTTTTTTGAGTAACTTTTATATGTCTCTTTCTATTATCTCTTTTTTCAATGGATTTTGAAGAATTAGAATCTGCAGTTAATACTGCATTGATAAAAGGAGAGTTTGTCTGTTTTTTTGTTCATTGTACTATTGAATATAGTGGTCGTGCTGAAAGCGTTTTAGACAAAGGTGATCGTCTCATTGCCATTAAACAAGATCGGACTCTTCTCATTCATCAACCCGATGGTGGTATGCCTATTAATTATCTTAAAGCTCCTGCAAAATTATCGTTTGAGTTTATTGATGATTCTCAAGGTGAATTTGTTGATTTTTTCGGAAGATCAGGTCATGATGAGATTTCTGTTCGCATCTTTGAAGTGTATGATTTTATTTCTCGACGGTTGATTGATGGTCAATCTCAAAGTCTTTCTGGAAGTGAGTCTGAAATGAGTGATTTTTTAAGAGATAACCCTACAATAATTGATAAACAATTCAAACCTCTTTCTCGTGAAGAACACACTAAATATGGCTTTATTGATGTATTTGGTCATTTGAGCGATGGTACTCTTGCGATTATTGAATGTAAACGATATACAGCTGGTTTATCTGCAGTTACTCAGCTTCGAAGATATGTTGAAAAAGTAAAATCCTTAAGGGGTATTGATCTTGTAACGGGTATTATTGCGGCTCCAGGTATTACTCCAAACGCTCTTTCTATGCTTGAAGATTGGGGGTTTTCCTTTCGTCAAGTTAATCCTCCTAAACGTCACGTTCGACTGCAAAAAAGCCAGAAAAAGATTGATTCGTTTTTGTAATGTGTTTAGAAGTATTGTTGAATTCCAACACTGATTTGTTGTGCCTTTGAGTTTTCTTTAGATAGCGTTCCCATGTATTCAACATATATTTCGATGGGTTTGGTCCTATTGATATCTCGATATCCTAACCTGAAATAAGCTGGTGTTTCGGTTATTTTTTCAAGTGTTGTTTCTTCTTTGTTAATTGCTTTTCGAAGTATTTGTTCGCTTGCCATATCATATATTGTTTCGTATGATTTTTGGTTTCTATCGGTCCATGTTTGGTGTGAAACTCCAACTCCGACATATAGTTGAGTATAGCTTATACCTATTCCTATTGAACCATAGTTGGTGCTTTGTTCATTTAATGCCGTTGTTTTTTGTTTAAATGCTTTGCCATTGTAATATATTGGTATTTGTTCGCCTTGGTAAATAGTATTTTCTGTTGTAACTGGAATAACATTGATTTTTGTTTCTAATGATACATTCAATTTTCCTGTTATGATTGGAGAATATGTCACATTAATTCCTGGAAATTTCTGTGTTGAAATGCTCGCACCGATTTTGAACTTGTTTTGGTTCGTTGTACTTGATGACATTGGTTTTTGAGCAACTAATTGTTGTGTTATTAGAAATCCTGCACTGAATAAACCACAATATTTAAAAATCCTTTGTAGTTCCCTTGTGCGTTTCATACTTTTACAAATAATGTATTTATTTTAAAAGTTTTTCCGAAAAACTTATAAATAACCTCGAATTACCACCTTTAAGTGATTAAAAATGTCAACAACTTTATTATCAACAATTATCGGTCTTGCCAGTGCATTAGCTCCAACCGATTCCTACAAGCTAGATGATACTAATACTATTAACCAAGATAGGCAAGAGACTGGCCAAGAAACCGTACAAGCACCTTCTCTTTCACAGCGAGTTTCATCCTCTCCCGAAACATTCAATCTTATGCATGACTCTCCTCGATTCAGACCTAGCTCAAGCATTAATATCTTTTCACAAGGACTTGATAAAACACAGTATGGTCTTGGAACTTTAGTTTCTCTCAAGCAATCAAATGTATATAATGGTGGTGAAGCATTTTTAAAATTTGAATTGATGAGATCATTCTCACCAAAAATAGAAGGGTATTTCTCATCGGATGAAACTACTTCTTCAACAATTGGTTATACTTCAAGTCCTTTATTCAAAGCAGGATTCATGTACGCTACTGAAGATCTTGATCGAAAAGGAGATTCGCAAACACATTTCCTTTTCGGGGCTGATGTTCAATTCAATTCATTAGAATTTTCTGACCTTCCTGATTTTGTCGAAGATGATATTACGTCGTCAAGTTCTTCTTATATTGTACCTTATTTTGGAATTGGTGTAACTAAAAAAGATTGGGCTGGTGGATTGACTATTGGTGTTCCTATGGATAGTGGCTTTTCAGACAATTATTTTTCAGGTCATTTTGATAGTCCTGAAAATTCGATTTTTCTAGGAACATATATTGGAGCTTATTTTTCCACTGACTTTTCCTTTGGAAAAAATGATTTCGATCAAAAGCCCTTTTTCGAATAGTTTTTCTTTTGTTTTTCATTATTCTTTTGCTATTAGTTAAGCCGAAAAAGAGAATCATCTTATTTGAAACCTTTGTGTTGTCAAAAATATGAAGTTTAAACGAATTCAAATTCTAAGAATTTGATAAAAGCCAGCGAGAATTTGTGTTTCTCTGGGCGTTTTCCTTTTCAAGGAAAAGCCAGCGAAAACAGTTTATTTTCTGGGCGTTTTCCTTTTCAAGGATAAGCCAGCGAAAACAGTTTATTTTCTGGGCGTTTTCCTTTTCAAGGAAAAG
>JBNJGO010000018.1:0-8221 GCA_051819745.1 Nanobdellota archaeon
TGTTCGGGATAACTCTCTTGTCGTCTTTTTTCTGAAGAAAAAAGCCAGCGAAAACAGTTTATTTTCTGGGCGTTTTCCTTTTCAAGGAAAAGCCAGCGAGAATTTGCGTTTCTCTGGGCGTTTTCCTTTTCAAGGAAAAGCCTCCGGCGGGAGTTGAACGTTTGACAAAGTCAAACCTGGAAAAAGCTTTGCTTTGACCACGCCGTGAAGCGGGTTCAAAGAAACTCCAATTCGAAGAATTTGATAAAAGCCTCCGGCGGGAGTTGAACCCGCGACCTCCTGATTGCTTGATTTGCTTTCACAAGGAAAGCATAGAAAATCTTGGATTTTCCTATACAAGTCAGGTGCTATAGCCACTAAGCCACGGAGGCAATTGAATTTTGTGCTTCTTTATTTTTTTTTATCGCTACTGAAGCGTTAGCGTAATACTGCTTTCGGTTTGGCTGGATGAAATCAGCCCACTAAGCAGTCGAAGCATATTGTTTTGTTATATTCTGGATGAACATAACAATTCTAACTGAACTCAAGAAGTCTTTAAAAAAGTTTCTCTCACTAATGGTGTTTTACGCTATGCTATGGTCGCGAGATTTATATAGGTGACACTATTACCTCCTGATAATGTCACGACGATTTTGCCCGAAATGCGGAAAAAAGATTACGGAAGGAACTTTTTGTAACGATTGTGCTCCAGACACATTCACTTTCAAACCGCCACTTATACAGATATCAGAATATAATAGAACGTTTCATAATGGCATCTGGCACCATTTTACGGACCTTGATGAACTCATAATTTCAAGGATACGAGAATCTCTTGATGATCCCAAAGCAGATATTGTTCTTGAACCCTTTGAATTTACCCCTCGAAAAAAAGAAAAGATAACTGTTCAGGGTACTGCAAAAACAAATGACCGAACTCGTGAAGTTAGTGCAAAACTCTCATACAGGCAGTGTGATCATGGTGAGAAAAGATCATCATCATATTTTGAAGGAGTATTACAACTGAGAAATATCAAAGAGATCGTGCTTCCTTTCTTGCAGGAACTATTATCTTTAAACGAACGAAAAGGTGTTTTTGTCACAAAAACAGTTGATCAAAAAAAAGGTGTTGATTTATACCTTACTGACAAAAACGCCATACAGCAAATAGCAAGACAATTACAACAACGATTCGGCGGCGAATTGAACATTGGAGCAAAATTATTCACACGAAATCACCAAACCTCAAAGGATGTATATCGACTGAATGTATTCTTAAAATTTCCTGATTATACAAAAGGAGATGTTATATCTTATTTCAAGGTAAAAGAACCAGATAAACCTCGTTATATGAAAGTTACAGGCGTTGGAAAGACTGTTTTCGGTAAAAATCTACTCTCTGGAAAGCAAGAGAACTTCCAACCACAGCGAGTAAATACTATTTCAATTTGTCCTCTTCAAAAAACAACAGTTTCATCTACACAACCACAACTGGCAGTTCTCGATCCTGAAGATTATCAAGAAGTAATTCCAGCAAATACAAGTATTAGTACTAAGGAATTTAAAGAGGGCGAGAGAATCAAAGTGGTAAAAACACTGCAAGGAATCTTGTTGGTTCCATAATTACTGTTTTATGGCTGTTTTTTAAATCTCAATCAGAGAAAATTTTATAAACTCACCCATACCAAATCTATTCTTGTGTGAGGGATTAATGCAGTGACGCGAATTCTACGTATGGAAATGAAGGGCTTTAAATCATTTGCAGTTACGACTGAGGTTACTTTTGGCGAAAATTTCAATTGTATTATTGGTCCAAACGGCAGTGGAAAATCAAATGTTCTTGACGCACTCTGTTTTGTTCTTGGAAAAGCAGGTTCAAAGGGTTTGAGGGTTGAAAAATCAGGAAATTTAATCTATAATGGTGGAAAAACAAAAAAACCTGCAAAAGAAGGATCTGTTTCTATATGGTTTGATAATAAAGATCGCATATTCTCTTCGGTTGATGAAGATGAGGTTAAAATTACACGAATAATACGCTCGACAGGTCAAGGGATTTACAAAATAAATGATAACGTCTCAACTCGAACCAAAATTGTTGATCTTCTCTCGATGGCCCACATAAATCCAGATGGTTACAATATCATTTTGCAAGGTGATATCGTCCGGCTCATAGAGATGACTCCAAAAGAAAGAAGAAAAATAATAGAAGAAATTGCAGGTATTGATATTTACGAAGATAAAAAATCAAAAGCACTTAGAGAACTCGATCGTGTAGAAGGAAAGCTCAACGATGCAGATATCGTGCTTGCAGAAAGAGAATCATATCTTAAAGAACTTCGTCAAGATAGGGATAAAGCCCAAAAATACAAATCTTTAGAAGAAAAAAGACAGCGTAACAAAAAAACACTCCTCTCTCAAGACATATCAAAGAAAGAAAGCGAACTTAATACTTCAGAATCAGCAATCAAAAAAAACAAAGATCAGATGAAATCGATTGAAGAAAAAATCAGTAAATATAGAAAAGAAATCTCCGAATATAATTCTAAAATCGATGAACTCAATAAAGAAGTTGAGGAAAAAGGAGATGCTGATCAAGTAAAAATCCACAAAGAAGTTGAACAACTAAAAGTAGATATTGGCGTTCATAAACAACGACAACACACTCTCAAAACCGAACTTGAAAAATTATCTTCTCGAAAAAAAGAACTTGAAGAAAGTAAACAAGAATTAAACACTAAAACTCAAGGGTTGACTTCAAAACAAGAAGAACTTCGTAAAAGAATTCAATTACGGGAAGAAAATAAAGAACAAATAGAACAAAAAATAGCTGATTTTAGAAAAAAACATGATCTTGATAGTGAATCGACGGCCGATAAAGAAATAGACGACATTGATTCTCAACTTGAAACGATACAACAATCAATCAATGGACTTCGAGAACAACAACAGGAAAAACTTCGTCAAAAAGACAAAATAGAGATGAAACTCGAAACAATCGATGAAAAAATAAATCATGTTGCTTCTCTAAAACAAGAACATGAAAAAGATCTTAAAATTCTCAAAGAGAAAAAAACTCAATTCAAACAAGCAACCAAAGATTTAAGCAAAGCATTATCTGACTCATCAGAATATTCTTCACAATTATCAAATGCAAGAAGCAAACTATTATCAAAACAAGAAGAACTTGCAAAACTACAAGCACAACAATCTTCTGTTCTTGAACAACTTGGTGGTGGTCGTGCTATCAAAGCAATTCTCGATCAAAAATCATCAAACCCTGCAATACATGGTACGATAGCAGAATTAGGAACTGTTCCAAAAGAATTCGAAACTGCACTTGAAATTTCAGCAGGAAGTAAAATAAAATCAATAGTAACAGAAGATGATACGACTGCAGCAAAATGTATCAAAGATCTTAAACAACGACAATTGGGTGTCGCAACGTTTCTCCCTCTCAATAAAATTCGTTCTCCACATATCAAAGAAGAACTACGAAATATCAAAACTCCAGGTGTTAAAGGTCTTGCAATTGATATTGTTAATTTCGAAAAAAAATACCAAAAAGTTTTCGAATATGTTTTTGGGAACACGCTAATTGTTGATTCTGTTGAAACTGCACGAAAAATAGGTGTTGGAAAAACCAGGATGGTAACGCTCTCAGGAGATATTGTAGAAGCAAGTGGCGCTATGCAAGGCGGATATCGAAAACGAAAAGCAAAAGGAGGCTTATTTGGTCAAGAAGAAATTGCAAACAAAATAAATGCCATAAACAATGAAATCAACGATGCTCAAGGGGTTATATCAACTCTCGAGACAAAAACAACTGATAACGAACAACTCATTTCCCGACTCAGAAACTTAAAAGGAGAATTAGAGGGTGATATTGTAAAAATAGAAAAATCTCTTCACCTTGACAGTGATGATGCAAATCTTGATAAAGAAGAAAAGAAACGACTTCAAAAAGAAAATGATGATTTAGAAAATGCTATGGATTCTATTCAAGAAGAGATCTCTGAAAAAAATAGTTCATTTGCACGACTCAAAACAAGACGTCAACAATTACGTGATAAGATTAGCGAGCTTCGAAACCCCACAAAACTTGCAGAATTAAAATCCCTTGATGAGAAAAAGCTGGAACTCCAACAAGAAATAATACAATTCAAAGGAGAACTCAAAAATATTACAACAGAAATTGAAACCATCATCGGTCGAGAAGCGGAGAATATAGATAAAATTCTCAAACAACATCAAAAAGAAGAAAAAGAATTCTTAGATGAGCAACAAGAATTAGAAATAACCCTCAAACAAGAAAAACAAACGCTGGAAGAAAAAGAACAACAACAAAAAGAATTCCAAGAAAAATATAAAGAACTTTTCAAACAACGATCAGAATATCAAAATATTGTCAACAAAGCAGAAAATTCCATCCTGCAACTCAACGGTGATTATAGGGTTATAGAAAATAAAAATAATGCTCATGGTCTTGAAAAAGCTCGATTAAAAGGAGAACTTTCAGGATTATACGAGGAAATAAAAGACTTTGAAGCAGTAGAACCATATGAATCAAAATCTCGAGAAGTAATGCAAAAAGAACTTCGTGAATTCAAAAAAATGCAAGAAGAACTGGGTGCAGTAAATATGAGGGCATTGGAGATTTATGAAGAAGTTCATGAAGAATATAATGCCTTACAAGAAAAAAAACAAACTCTTCGTAAAGAAAGAAATGATGTTCTTGTGATGATAAATGAAATAGATAGCAAGAAAAAAGAATTATTCATGAAAACATTTGAAGCTCTCGAAGATAATTTCAAACGAATATTCACCTCATTACTCACTAAAGGAAAAGCAGAATTATTCCTTGAAAACAAAAAAGATCCTTTTGAAGGTGGTGTTGAAATAAAAGTAAAACTTTCTGGAAAAAAATTCCTCGATATCAGAAGTCTTTCTGGTGGTGAGAAAACAATGACTGCACTAGCATTCCTTTTTGCAGTTCAAGAATATCAACCAGCATCCTTTTACATACTTGATGAAGTTGACGCTGCACTTGATAAGAAAAATTCACATAAATTGGCGGAACTAGTTCGAAGTTATGTAAATCACGCACAATATGTTGTTATAAGTCATAATGATGGTGTTATTGAAGAAGCAGATAATCTATATGGTGTCTCTATGAATGAGCATGGTATGAGTAAAATAACAACTGTTAAAACATAAATGAGGTCGTAGTTATGGAAGAATCATTCGAACAAAAAATATCTAGAAATGTACAAGGACAGTTCGCAGTGTATAAAACAACCGCTGTTGTCGGTGACAATACAAACATTCCTAATATTGAATGGGAAGAAACAGATGAAGTAGATAAATTCTTCATGTTTGCAAAAAACCTCGGCGCTAAAGTGATTTATGTTGCACATGGTGATGAAGAAAATGAAGAGACTGGTGAAACAACATCATCAATAGTTCAAGTAGGATTCCTCCATCAAGGTATAATGCATCATATTAATCTAGCTGAAGATGATGAACCAGAATATGTTGATGAAGAAGATGATGGGTACGTAGAATCTGATGAAGACGACTATGAAGAAAGTGATGAGTACGATGATGCTGAAGAACGAGAAACAAACAATGAACCGTCTTACTCCGGACACGATGTTGTAGATTCTGAACATGATTCTACAGTGCAAGAACCGTCAAGACAATTACATTCTTCACAGCAATCATCGCAACCTTCAAACTTTAACAACTTCTGAATACTTTTTTTTATTTTATTTTATTCATTTTCAATTAACTAAAGAAGTTTCCCAGACTTGTCTGTCTGGCTTTTTTCTTTTCTTTTTCAATATCTTCAATAGTGGATAATACTCTTTCCTTTGAAAAATCATGCTTGTCAACAAGAAGCGCTGTTATTTTTTCCTTATCAAAATCATTCCATTCAAGAGAATACTCTTTAGTTGTCTTCATATCTTGAATTGTCGCAAGAACATCCTTCCACGAAATAGTCCATTGTTCATCCCACTTAACGTGTTCAAATAATTCTTCGTAATTATCCTTGTATTTCTTGACGAGATCAAGTCCTTTTTTAGGTCCTATTCCTTTAACACCGCCATAATTGAAATCTGTACCTATAAGGATGGCAAGAACTTGCAATTGTTCAAGAGAAATATCGAGCTCTTCTAATACGGCTGTTAAATCAAGAATTTCAGGTTTTATCTGCTTGTATGTTACTGCGTTTATCTTTTTTCTTTTTTGCCCGATACTCAAATTTCTGATAACACGGGGTGCACCATAGATCAAACAATCAAAATCTTGCGAAGCGACGTACTGACAATCGGCTTCATGAACCATTCTCGCACCCTGAGCTTCACCCTCGCTAGGTGCAGTCAAACAAGGAATACCCATTGCCGAAAGTAATTCCTTGCTCTCTTCAACCATCTCAGTAGTTACTTTTGTCGTTCGAGAAGCATATTTTTTCATACCTTCGAGATCTTTAACGCTTTCAGCTTCTTTTAATGCGGTGAGGGCTTTTTTCTTAAGACTCTCTCTACGCTCCCTTTCTTTGCTTTTTAGATCAGGCATTTGACCGTCAAAAACAAAAACTAATTTCAAATCATGTCTGAGTAAACGACTAATTCGAGAAAACAATCCTGTTAAATGGCTGGTAATATTTCCATGACTATCTTTAAGAGGAGTCCCATCATGTTGCCTGATAGTTGTTGCAAACTGATAAATCATATTCATCGCATCAACAGCAATGACAGATCCTCCTAATTCTTCAAGAGAACATTCTTTGCCTGTTATTATTTGTCGAAGAGAAACCCCCATACAACCTTCAAACACTCACTCACATAAAAACTTTTTCATAAAAACTCACATCTTGTTCGAATTAACATCAATTAAAGGAAATGGTTATTTGAGTATTGAAATAAGCAAATAATGGTCGTATTATGGTGTTAGAAAGTATAATTTGTCAATATTATACTTGTATAGTCTCTATATCAACTCTTGAAAAATCATAAAGCATTTTTTCTTCCAAATCATAGAAACAATTTTCAAATGTATTCTTTTTATTGTGAAATCCAAACAAGTTTTGTTGTATTACATAAATTTGTGATTTTAATGGTTTTCCAGGATAACACCATAAAACCCATTTTTCATGTCCTCGAAGGTAATTATTTTTCAATAATATTTTTCCCTTGAGAATTAAATAAAATACCAATATTTCTTCTAAAAAAAAGTTCAACTGATTTTCATCAAGTTCTTTTTTTCCACATTTTTTCAAATCTTCTATAATATATTTTTGAAATGTTTTATCTTTCGCATAGGATTTTTTTAATTTACCGAACAGATTGGTATAGTCTTTATATTCTAATACTGTTTGATTCCATGTCATAAAAGAATATGATTGTTCAATATAAAATGGGTTTTTGGAAGATATTTTAAGAAATTTATTTTTATGATCCAGAATTAAAGGTAGAAACTTGTTTTTCAAATTCGATGCCTTCTCATCGGAATTAAAATACAGATAATCTCCATAAATGAGGTTTAAACCAACTAAAGGCTTTATGATCTTATCAGGACTAAATATTTTCATATATTCCCAACAATGTTTTGCATTTTGAGAATTTGAAATTCGACCCATAGATATAGGGAATACTAAAATACCTTCTTTTGCAGGGAGCTTATTTATATCAAAAAATTGATTTGTGAGATCCTTATCACTCATATTTACTTATAAAGAGAACAGATTTAATAATATTTGCTTTTTAACATTAAAAAGATACTGGTTTGTTAAGGGAAATGTTTAAAAATATGTTAATAAACCCTGTCAAGAGTTCGTGCGATATTCTTATTCGTGCCGCGGTCGCATAGTCTGGTATTGCGCAGGATTGCTAATCCTGTTCCATCTGGAATCGTGGGTTCAAATCCCACCCGCGGCGTTTTTTCTTCTCTTTTTTTGGTTATGGTTTTTTTTTGGGTGGTGGGATTTTCTCCTACTTCGTGGCTTTGTCACTGTCGTTCCTTGGTTACTCTCAGGTTCGTAACGTTCAAATCCAAACTCTTGACATCGTCAAGAGGTTGCCAGAAGAACTTTGTTCTTCGTTGCCACCCGCGGCGTTTTTTCTTCTCTTTTTTTGGTTATAGTTTTTTTTTTGGGTGGTGGGATTTTCTCCTACTTCGTGGCTTTGTCACTGTCGTTGATGGTTTTTGAACATGCTCAACACTGTCGTGTTGGCACCCTCTC
>JBNJGO010000018.1:8321-11764 GCA_051819745.1 Nanobdellota archaeon
TTTTTTTTTGGGTGGTGGGATTTTCTCCTACTTCGTGGCTTTGTCACTGTCGTTGATGGTTTTTGAACATGCTCAACACTGTCGTGTTGGCACCCTCTCACTTTCGTTCGATGGAATCCAAACTCTTGACATCGTCAAGAGGTTGCCAGAAGAACTTTGCTTTTCACTTTGTTTTCGAGCTATTTTTTCTCTATAAGTCCTTTTCCTCCGAAAATTTTTTAAATAAGAACTGTTTTTCACAGGTTCAAGAAGTTCTAAGTACATTATTTTGTATTTTAAGAGTATTTTTATAAGGTGACATAACGTGAATGACTCTACAACTAAAAAAACTGGTACGACAACTATTGGTATTCGATCTTCAGATGCGATTATTCTCGCTGCAGACACAAGAGCGACAGCAGGGCATATGATTGTCTCAAAAGAAGAACAAAAAGTATTTGAGCTGACAAAAAATATTGCAATCACTATTTCTGGCTCTGTCGCAGGAATCCAGATGATTCTCAAACAAGTCAGAGCACAAATAAAATTACAATCGATTCGAACAAATCGAGATATGACTGTTAAAGAAGTTGTTAATCTCCTTAGAAATTATGTTTTTGGGACTATTCGTACTCCTAGTATGATTCCTGACATTGCACACTTGCTTGTTGGTGGATCAGACCACCATGGTTTACATCTTTATGAAGTATATCCTGATGGGACGCTTAATGAAATAAAAGATTACGTTTCAAGCGGATCAGGTAGTGTTTTCGCATTCGGTGTTCTCGAAAGTAAATTCAGAGCAGACATTTCAAAAGATGACGCGCTTAAGCTTGCAGAGGAATGTGTTGATGTCGCTATACAACGAGATAGTGCTAGCGGTAATGGGGCAGATATTTATCTTATCGACTCAACTGGTGTTAAAGAAGCTGTTAAAAAGCGAGTAAACACTCATCTTAACTAAAGATGTTAAATATTTTTTATATTTTTTTTAATATATTTTTGAGTTTTATGAAATAATTGTAATATATTTTATTATGAAATGGATTATAGACTCTTTTTACTGTTGTAAAAAATTCTACGTACAACAAAAACAAGTAACCATTTAGTATTGATTGAAATGATCGAAAACATATTGTTCGCTCATTCAAACACTAATATATTTTATGAGTTGAAACCACATGACTGCACAAATAATAAAAGAAATTTATAAGATTGTTCCAAAGGAAAAAATTAGCGAAGCGGGCTTTGAAGCCGCTAATATTGTATTATACACAAAAGACACTGATTTTTTCAAAGATGATGGTGGCTTAATTCGAAAAGCAGTGCACGCTGTCAAAAAAAGGATTGAACTACGGCCAGACCCTAGTGTCTGTATGGGTCTTGAAAAAGCAAAAAAAGAATTTGATAAACTCATACCTGAAGAAGCAAAAGTATCAAATGTTATTTTTGAAAATCAGCGATCAATTGTTATTATCGAAGCCGAAAAACCTGGTTTAGTCATTGGAAAACAAGCAGAAACGCTCAATAAGATAAAACAAAAAACATTTTGGATACCGCAAGTTAAACGAACACCTCCAATTAAATCAAAAATAGTAGAAAATGTTCGAAGTGTTCTCTATGAAAATTCCGATTATCGAAGAAAATTCTTGAATAAAGTTGGTGAGCGAGTATATAATGGTTGGTTACGTCAAAAAAAAGAAGAATGGGTTAGAATAACATATCTTGGTGGTGGAAGTCAAGTTGGGCGATCAGCGCTACTCCTCCAAACTCCCGAATCAAGAATTCTTCTTGATTGTGGTATTGACCCCGCATCATTTGATGAAGCATATCCTTTTTTAGAAGCGCCAGAATTTCGAATTGAAGAATTAGATGCGATTATAGTGACGCACGCACACCTTGATCACTCGGGATTTGTACCTTACTTGTATAAATTCGGATACCGGGGACCAGTCTATTGTACGGCTCCCACAAGAGATATAATGAGTTTGATACAATTAGACACTGTCAAGATAATGGTGGGTGAAGGTAGAGATCCTATATATACAAGTGAAGAAGTGAGAGAAACTGTAAAACACACTATAACTCTAGATTATGAAGAAGTAACAGATATAACTCCAGATATTAGAATAACACTCTATAATTCAGGTCACATTCTTGGCGGTGCTATGGTTCATGTTCATATAGGAAACGGTCTTCATAACATGCTCTACACAGGAGATATCAAGTACGCTCGAACACAACTTCTTGCTCCGGCAGCAACAAACTTTCCTCGTCTGGAAACGTTGATGGTGGAAGGAACCTATGGGGGTAGAAGCAATACTCTGCCTTCACAACGAGAGCAAGATGACTATGTTGCCAAGCTAATTACAGAAACTATCAATAATGGGGCAAAAGTTCTTGTCCCAACACTAGGATCTGGTCGAGGACAAGAAATAATAGTTGTTGTTGAAAAAATGATACGAAACAAACAAATACCGGATGTTCCTATTTACGTTCACGGTATGGTTTGGGATATCACAGCAATATACACTGCATACCCTGAGTTCTTAGCACGAAATGTACGAAGCCAGATTTTCCACAACGATAATAATCCTTTCCTTGCAGATAATATTAAACAAATAGGAAGTATGAAAGAACAACAAGAACTTATCAACAGTGATGAAGCATGTATTATACTTGCAACAAGCGGGATGCTTGTCGGTGGCCCGAGCGTGAGTTATCTCAAAGGACTATGTGAAAATCCAAAAAACACTCTTTTATTCTCTAGTTATCAATCTCCAGGATCTCTTGGAAGAAGGATACTGCAGGGTGAACGAGAAATTAGCTTTCCTAACGGGTCCAACGTTCCAGACACGTTCGAGATTAAGATGAATGTTTCACGACTTGAAATATCTGGTCACGCTGACAGAAGGGAACTCATGGCATTCGTGCGTAATTGTAGGCCAAAAGCAAAAAAAATTATTATCAACCATGGAGAACCCTCTCGATTAGCGAATCTTTCGAGTTCAATACATAAATCTTACCGTGTAGAAACGATGGTGCCAAAAAATCTTGAATCGATTCGACTGCGTTAGATTAAAAAGCTGATCTTTGTTCAACTGAAGTTCAAACATAAATCTTAAATAGTTCTACTCATTGAGGTAATGTATGGGCGTTGCTGGTGAAGAAGTTTTTGAGGATGACCTTGTTTTAGAATACAGGGGTCAATATGATTATGATGGTCTTATCGATCTTATTAGAAAGTTCTATGATGATCTTCACATGGAAAGAAAAGAACCGAAGTATAAGAATAAAAAGAAAACTTTTGGTTCAGAAATAGAATTTAAGATGGAAGGAGATCGAAAAATAACTCATTACATACGGGTCAATCTCTATGTTCAAGCGCACATGTGGGATGTAGATCCTAAAGAAGTGGTTGTTAATGGTAAGAAAAAGATGATGACTGGCGGAAAACTCAAATT
>JBNJGO010000018.1:11864-16613 GCA_051819745.1 Nanobdellota archaeon
TTCATGAACTGTGTCGAGATGACTATCGAAAAAAAAGACCGAAAAATAAAGATGCACAAAGGTTCGGTTTCTGTTAAAACAATTGTTTATATGACAACAGATTATGATAGAAGTTTCGAGCAAAATCCATTCCAATATTTCTTGCGGGTTGTTATTGATAAGTTCGTTTTCAAAAGTTATTTCTCTAAAGCCACAAAGGAAGCGAAAAAAACATATGATAAGCTTGAAGAAGATATAAGAACATTCCTTAACTTTGAACGATTCTAAAAGCTCTTGTAATCATACTTTAACGCTACATTTAAAATATAGTTCCTATTCTCTCTGACTATTATGGATGACCCTATTACTTCAACACCAACACCTTCACCCGAACTCGCATCATTATTAGATGAAGCTGAGACTGTCTATAAGGCTAATTTTGATGGTAAAGTATGGTTTGGAAGATGTATTTTTATATCGTGGTATTGTGAACGAGGAACATGTACTTTTTGTTTTAGGTCAGTTACCAAACAAAAGATTCAAGATCCCTCAAAAGCAAGAAGAAGCCTTGCAAGCATAGTAGCTGAAGCTATTCTTATCAAAGGACTTGATTGGAGAATTGAATTCTTAACAGGTGGGTATGGGACTTGTAACGACGCTGATCTTACTAGATATGTTAAACTCGTATCGCAAGTACTTGATGGTGAAATGTGGGTAAATCTTGGAGAACTAGGAACTCCTCTTCTTGAAGAATTCAAACCACATGTCGGTGGAATCGTAAGTAGTATTGAAACAGTAGAAGAACAACTACATGATGCTGTCTGCCCCGACAAACCTATACAACCTTATGTTGACATGATTAAACAAGCAAAAGAGATGGGTTTCAAGCAAGGTATGACAATAATCATTGGTCTTGGAGAACAACAACACGATTTTTCTCTCCTTCAAGATTTCATCAGACAAAACGATATTGAACGAATAACAGTCTACGCTCTCAGACCAGTTAGAGGAACCCCTTTTGAACATGGTCCGACACCTCAAGAAGTCGCGTGGTGGGTTGCAAAACTTCGAATAGCGTTTCCAAAACTCGAAATTATTGTTGGAAGTGCAAGGTATAGGATACCTGAAATATCGCTCGTCCTAAGAGCTGGTGCGAATGCCATAACAAAACTTCCCGGAACGAAACTATTTAATACCGAAGATGGTAAGCGTGTTGAAAAAGAAGTAGAAAAAGCAGGACGAACTTTTATCAGTACCTTTACTGACCCTGATGTAAAAAACAGAGTTGATTGGGATGCAATGATAAACAAACTTGATTTGACTGATGATGAGAAAAAAGATGTTTCAACAACCCTATATCGCTATCTTGATGCTATGCAACAACGAGGAAAAAAATTATTTCTAGAAGGAGAACCTGATAGTTGCGAATTATAAAAATAATACTTAACCCTTTCGTGTCTCGTTTTGTTTAAGGAGTGTACTTGATTTTTTCAAGATATCGTTTTATTTCAAGAGCGGCAGTATCTTGCGAATCTCTACTTTCAGAAATGATTGTTGGTGTCATATTACATTCTTTAATAGCATCGCAAAACGGTTCGGGATGTGGTTTGAATTCTCTTTCATGATGTGCTCTATGACGAACTTCTCCTTTTTTATTATATTCTAGTGGGGCAAAATGACAATGCAATGTCTTAAGAGATTCTCTTCCGAGCTTGTTTTCAACTTGTTCGAATATTTTTATGAAATCTTCTTTTGATTGTAATAAACCGCCTGTTCGGGCATGCCAATGACCAAAATCAACACACGGATTAACACCTTCAAGATCTTCACATAATTCTAAAACTTCACAAATAGTTCCCAACTGAGATACTTTACCCATCACTTCAGGATTGATAGTTGTGATTATGCTTTGTTCGTTTCGCCACTTACTTAATGATTTTAATTCTTGACGTAATTTATGTAAAGGGTTAGTTCCAGTGTAATATCCCGGATGTAAAACAGCGCTTGTTGCCTTCATCACATTTCCTCTGGATAAACTACGTTTAACACGTTCACGACTTCGAATGACAACATCTTCTTTTTCGCTGGTCAAAACGGCAAAATAAGGACAATGTACGCTTAATTGAACATTATTTTTTCGTGCGTTTGCACCCATTATTTTTGCTCTCTCTTCAGACATCCGAACTCCATGTGTAAATAGAACTTCATATGCATTTAGTCCAATACTTGAAATCCATAACGGTCCATTAAGACGGTCCTTACCATATGATGATGAGAAAAAATTAGGGGGATTTCCGCTCGTTCCTACCTTTAGACGACTTGTCATGTTATCACTTCATAAAACCTGTTAATCCTTGTTGTCGAGAACCTTTAAGTATATCATCAAATTTCTTATTATAGATTCTCAAAATACTTTCAGCAATAGGTTTTATCTGTTTTTCGATATAATGTTCATAATCGGGCTCGTGTTCTTGTTTTTCAACAGGTTCAGGTCCTTTGACTGTTATAATATAAGAAATAACATTACTTGTTATATTATCTAATTTTTTCGCAGCTTTGACATGAGGGGGTGTTGTTTTAGTGTATTCTTCAATTGGTTTTCGAAGAGCTTTACGATATACTAGTAAGTTATCATGTTTTCCTTCTTTTAAATTTTCAACATATTTTTTAATGAATGGTTCAACAGGTTTTTTGGCAAAAATAAGATCGAGAAGTTTCATCTGAAATTCTTTTGATAACTCAGTCCAATCGCGTCGAACAAATTCAAGACCTGTAAAGTCGAGGCTGGTTGTCCCATCATCTTGTAACTTCAAACCAGCATATCTTTTTTTAGCGCCAACATTTGATTCTCCTCTTACACTCGGAAGGAAAAATTTAGTATATATTTTTTCAAACTCGAGAAGCAAAATGCTTTTTCTTTTGTACTCTCTCTCAATATGTTGTTTCAAGAATTCATTAGTATCTTTTTCAATCTGTTTTCCAATTTCAACGGCTGACTCAACCATTTCTGTTTTAGGATTGATAAACACTGAATCTGTGTCTCCATAAATTACTTCGAATCCTTTATGTTCTATAAATTCTGCTGTTTTTTTAATAAATAATTGGCCGAAATATGTTATTGCATTAGATAATGCTCTATTATGATATCTCGAATTAGGACTTGCAAGAACACCATACATTGAATTCATATGAATTTTTATAGCATAACGAGTAAGCATGTTTCCTTTTTCTTTTGCCTTATCTCTCTCGTGCCACATTCTTTCAAGGAGTTGAGGGATTATTCCTTCATTATTTTCAAAAACTGCTCCGTTAGGTGAAATGATATATTTTTTAGAATTATCTAAATTCTCTTTTGTTATTTTAAGGTTGTCTTTTGTTCCTAAAAAAGACAATGGATCAATATTGAATGTTCTCATTATCGACGGATATAGTGATTTAAAATCAAGAACTAAGATATTATCATAAATTCCTGGCTTTGATGTCATCACAAAACCACCAAGTCCTGTAGTGCTATCTTGTGGTCGAGAACTCATAGCAACAAATCCTCTTTTTCGAAGCTCTCTTAGATACATCGAATCAAAACTAGCTATACTTCCTTTAACACCGTCCATGTGGAGGCCGGTAAGCAAAGATCGAGTGATGGTAAGATCATACACTCCTGAAGCGAAAAGAATATCGTACACTAATTTAGAATCCTTAAGATTATACGCGATAAACTCTTTTGGATTAGTATGGTATTTTTTTTCAATCTCTTCAAAACGATCTTCGCCCTGAAGTAATTTTTCATCATCAAGAAATTCTTTTGCAGCAGTGTTCAATTTGTAATTCTCGAGTTCAATAAATGATGAGCGTAATAAATGAATTCCGTCAAGAATCAAACGCCCAGAAACAACAGCTGATGAATCTCTGAAAAAAGAGGATTCTATTCTTGTAGATAATTCCTTGTTATCGCGCCCGAGGTCAAGTTTTATATTGTATTCTTTAGCTTTTTCTTGTATGACTTTCAAGTCAAAATCAATAACATTCCATCCTGTGATAATATCAGGATTCAAACTTTTGACGCTGTCAACAAACGACCGTATAAGTTCTTTTTCATTTTCGACAATATGAGCTGTAGTCAATTCTTTTTGATGTTCTCGTATGCTTTCATTTGCAACAACAAAAACTTTTTTGACATTTTTTGTATATACCGAAATAGAATAAATTGTTTTTGCTTTGACGTCCGTTTCAATATCAAAAGAAAGAATTGTTGGTTTAGCAACTGCTGTCATTGTACTGAGTGGTTGTATTGATGGGTTGATAAATTTCTTATCAACGCGACCTCCTCTCTTGTATTCTCCTTTGATTTCAAGTTGTGAGAACAGATTATTATCAATAAGAAATCGCCTTGTAAAAGGAATATCTGCTTCAAAACAAGGGATGTTTTCACTTTCAAGAATGTTTCTCATAACGGGAATTTCTTTAGGGGATGAAACTTCCACTACCGACACGTTATCGTCTTGCATTGTTTTGAGATTCTTAGAGTGGGGTTTTCGAGGAGTTATATTCAACAATTCTTTAGTTCTTTTCTCATCGTCTTGCTTTATGAAAAAATATGGTTTCATATCAAACACTGCTTCAAAAGAACTATTATCTTCGCAACGTCCAAAAAGGTGTATTTTACTACCTTCTTTAGAAACAGAATATGTTGAAGTGACAATAAACCCTTTTATTGTTGTTGAAGCCATTACTTAAGATGTGGTGTTAAAAAGATATATAAATTCTTTCTTT